>CANKYR010000059.1 GCA_947488195.1 Flavobacteriales bacterium | reverse complement strand
GAACTGCTTCCGCTTGACCAGTCATTCCACCACCGTTGATGTTTGCTTTGAAATCGTACTTCCCTTCGTTTCCAGTTAGGATGAAAGGTTGGTTAACGCGGTACTGAAGCACCAACGTTGGGAAATAATGTGCGTAATCTTTTCCGTTGATTTCAAATTTACCTGTTCCTTCTGAAAGGTAAACACGTGCTACTGCTGTCTTACGACGGCCTGAAGTATTGGTATATTGTGTAGTAGTTGCCATTGACTAAATTATCCTTTTAAAGTATAAACTGATGGTTGTTGAGCTATTTGCTCGTGGTTAGTACCTGCATAAACATACAAGTTTCTAAATACTTCACGACCCAAACGATTCTTTGGAAGCATTCCGCGAATAGCCATCTCAACCATTGCAGTTGGATGCTTAGCCATCATTTCTTTCGGGCTAGCGAAACGTTGTCCTCCAGGATAGCCTGTGTAACGGATGTAAACCTTCTCGTCCCACTTTTTTCCAGTAAGTGCGATCTTCTCTGCGTTTACAACTATCACGTAGTCTCCACAGTCTGCGTGTGGTGTAAACAATGGTTTGTGCTTACCGCGAAGCACAGCTGCTACTTCACTTGATAAACGTCCAAGATTCTTTCCTTCTGCATCAACAATCAACCACTGCTTATTCGCAGATTCTTTGTTTGCCGATGGTGTTTTGTAACTCAACGTATCCATTTTATCTCTATTCTTAAAGTCAGTTCCCTAAAATTTGGGGGTGCGAAAATACAATCTTTTTTCTTATCTGCAAACACTTTTCAACATTTCTTTCATGAAAACATTAAATTTTCCTGATTCAACGTGTTTCCGAGTGTTTTTAGATGATCAACATAGCATCACCATAACAGAAGAAACGATATTTCTTTTTAATGGCCTCTTTGTAAGCTTCCATAACGAAATCATACCCTCCAAAGGCTGTTGTCATCATTAACAACACACTTTGTGGCTCATGAAAATTCGTAATTAAACTATCTGCTATCTGGAAATCGTGCGGAGGGAAAATAAATTTACTTGCCCAACCGTCGAAAGCCTTTAATGTATTGTTCGTTCCCACGCTGCTTTCAAAAGCACGAAGTGTTGTTGTTCCAACAGCACAAACGCGTTTACCCTTTTCTCTTGCGTCATTCACTAAATCAGCAGTCACTTCAGGAATAATCAATTGCTCACTGTCTGTCTTGTGCTTCGTTAAGTCTTCAACTTCAACCGTTCTGAATGTACCCAATCCAATGTGCAACGTCAATTCAGCCATGTGAATTCCAGCAATTTCCAAACGCTTTGAAAGCTGTTTTGAAAAGTGAAGTCCAGCTGTTGGAGCTGCTACTGCACCTTCATACTTCGCATAAATCGTTTGGTAACGCTCAGCATCTTCTGGTTCAACCGGACGCTCAATGTACTTCGGAAGTGGTGTCTCGCCCAGGCTATAAACCAACTTTTTGAAATCTTCATGAGGACCGTCGTACAAGAAACGAAGCGTTCTTCCACGAGAAGTAGTGTTATCTATAACCTCGGCTACCAACTCATCGTTTGGACCGAAATACAATTTATTTCCAATACGAATCTTACGAGCTGGATCTACTACGGTGTCCCAAAGCAAACTCTTGTCGTTCAATTCACGCAACAAGAAAACCTCGATCATGGATCCGGTCTTTTCTTTATTACCATACATACGCGCAGGAAAAACCTTCGTGTTGTTGTTCACCATTACATCGCCTTCGCTAAAATAATCTAGCAAATCACGAAATTTCTTGTGCTCAATCTTTCCAGTCTTACGGTCCAATACCATTAATTTGGAATCGTCGCGGTGAGGCAAAGGATGCTGAGCTATTAATTCTTTAGGCAATTCATATTTGAATTGACCCAATTTCATTGTGGAAATCAAGGTGTTATTATTTAAGTGGGGGGCGAAAGTACGAAATCAAAAAGCCTTTGTAAAGACCTTTTTCACCGAGTCATCGCTAAAATGCTCATTTACAGCATCGTAACTAGGGTAAAATAACTTCACCCAGTCCATTGGACTCTTCGCTTCGTCTACACGAAACGGGAAACTCTCAGTTCTTCGCAAGGCGCTTAGGTAACCGCCAACGCCCAATCTCTGCCCAAAATCATTCGCTATGGACCGGATATACGTGCCTTTCGAACATCGAATGCGAAACGACACTTCCTTTCCATCAAAATCTCTCAATTCAAACGTTTCAATTTCAATCAAATTTTCACGCATCTTCACCTCTTCATTCTTCCGAGCCATTTCATATGCGCGAACTCCATCGATTTGTTTTGCGCTGTAAACAGGAGGCATCTGCAGTTGCTCTCCAATGAACATCTTCGCAACTTCCTCCAATTTTTCTAGAGTCAAATGTTCTGTAGATTGAAAATTCTCGGGTAATGTTTCCTTATCGAAACTGGGCGTTGTTGCGCCAAGTAAAATCTTGCCTGTATACTCCTTCGTCCCACCTTGAATGTCTTCAATGGACTTAGTCATCTTGCCCGTGCAAACAACCAACAGCCCTGTTGCCAGGGGGTCTAGCGTGCCCGCATGTCCAATTTTAAACTTCGGGAATTTTCCTTCGCTGCGTAATATCCATTTCAACTTTCCAACCACATCGAAACTGGTCCAATTCAAAGGCTTGTCTACCAGAAGAATTCGTCCTTCCAACAATTCATCTGCATTTGAAACAGAACAAAGTTTTTGAAAGTCGTTCATTAAACGTGTAGCATTAATTCTTTAGCTGTTTGAAGCGCTGCCTCTCCGGCCTGATCACCACCTAACATATGCGCCAACTCCATTTCGCGTTCCGTTACATTCAACTCTTGCAAATCGCTTATGGTAGATTCTCCTTCAACACGCTTTGTAACTCGGAAATGCTGATGGGCCTTCGAAGCTATTTGAGGTAAGTGAGTAATGACCAACAGTTGCGCAGAAGCCGACATTTCTCGGAGCAAGGAGGCAATTCGATTACCCGTTTCTCCGCCAACACCCTGATCAATTTCATCGAGTATAAGCACCGGCATTTCATTCAAATGCGATGTTGCGGCTTTAATGGCTAGCATCACACGTGATATTTCTCCGCCTGAAGCAACCGCTTTAATATCTTCAAATGGCTGCCCCTTATTTGCAGAAAAAGCAAAACGTAAATTCTCAGCACCGCATACGTGCAGTTCAGGAGTCCCTGTAACTTCAATTTGAAATTGAGCGTGCGTTAAATTCAATTTTTTCAATGAAGAAGAAATTGCTTTTTCAGCTTCCTTCACACCCTTCATACGCAGGTGCGAAAGTTTTGTCGCGAGCTCTTTGCATTGATTTTCCAACTGCAAAACTTCTATTTCTTTCTGTTGAATGGAAGACTCTAGCGCCTCCGTCAACTGTGCATCTTGTTCAAGTTTTAATTTCAATTCATTCAATGCCTCAATGCTATTCACATTGTGTTTTCTGAACATCTTGAAAACAAAATTCAAACGCTCTTCGATAAAAGAAGCGCGCTCCGGATTCAAGGTAACCGAATCAGAAAACTTCTGTAAGTCAATATCAACCTCTCGAATCTCAGCAATCACCGATTCCAACTGAGAAGAGAACTGTTGCAACTTCGGATGTCCCCCCTCCCACTTCATCAATTGCTGCTTCGCTATTTTTAATTGCTGAAGGATATTGCTATCCCCTTCGTTCAGCAAATTCGTAACGGTGTGAAGCGACTCTAAAAGCTCGCCCGAGTTCTGTTGAAGATTCAATTCACCTTCCATTTCAGGGACATCAAAGGAACTGAAATCTTCTTGGGCTAATTCATTCAATTGAAACAAGCGGTAGTCTTCCGTAGCCTTTTCATTATTTAATTGAAGTCGAAGTTGCTCCAACTCATTCTGAATCTCACGCCATCTTAAAAAGTTTGAACGATAGATATTCCAAACCTCTTTCGATTTTGAAAACGCATCAACCATTTCATATCGAAACGCTTTGCGGAACAAAAGTGCATTTTCGTGTTGTGAATGTAAATCAACTAACTGCTCTGTAAAGTTCTTCAATATTGCTAACGCTACCGGAGTATCATTGATAAAAGCTCTGCTCTTTCCCTTGCTATTTACTTCTCTTCGAACAACTGTTTCTTCCGAAAAGTCTAAATCATTTTCTTGAAAAAATGAATCGAACCGTTCCTTCGAAATCGCAAACAAGGCTTCAACTGTGCATTTGTCTTGTCCAACACGAATACTCTTTACATCTGAGCGATCACCCAAAAGCAAGGCAAATGCGTCTAACAAAATCGACTTCCCACTTCCAGTTTCACCGGTTATGGCAACGAAACCCTTGTTGAAGTTTACGTGCAGCGATTCAATGAGAACGTAGTTTCGTATGTGAAGCGATTTTAGCATAAAGCGAATTTACAGCTAGGCCTTATTGAATGACGAAAAAAGTTATGCCTAATTCTGTAAAATACGATCGTATTTCGCAATGTTACCAGGATCTAGACGCTTACATAATTCTGCTATCGGCGTTTTTTGTTCATCGGGTAACGGCTTGAATATATTCACAATTTCATCTGCCTTCGCGTAATAAAAGACCTGCATATTGTATGACGACGGCTTAATTTTATGAATGTTATTCAGGCCGTTCAGCGCATCAATTATATTATTCGTTGCAGTCGCCCGTTCGGTATACATTTTATCAAGACCTTGACGATGGTAGTTGTAACTTGCTTCGCGAAGTGGACTGAATGTTTCTGTTAGGATGTTTTCAATTAACCAATATCTATTTTGTTGTCCTTTTTCACCGCTGGCGCGCCATCCTGATTCTGGGGCATTCTGCGCATTGGTAACAATGGTCTGACAAATCAAGAAATTATCGGTTCCCCCTTCCAATGAAAATGAATCGTAATCACTTCCAATAATATAAAGAGCATAGAACGCTAAAACACTGCTTAAGTTATCGCGGTGTTGATCGGGTGACCATTGCAATTGCGTGTTTTCCTGAAACTGAAAAGTTAAATTTCTATCGTTGATTGAAACAAGCGGTGTTTTGTAATCAGTATTATACACCGGTCTACTTGAACCAATTTGAATGGTACCCTCGAAATCGCGCTGACTGTTTTGTTTTTCAATAGTAATTTGAATCGTGCACGGTATACGTTCATCTTGCTGCCATTGGTCTTTCGACCATTTCCTTCCGTTTAAAAACTCTTCAATGGATCGCTCCATCGTTTGAAAAACTTCCGGGCCGGAAATCATAATTCTTGGCGGAATAATCTTCACGTCGCAATTCAATTCTTGCGCTAACGCATGAAACGAAATGAAAAATAAAATCAGATATATTATACTTTTCTTCATTGAAAAAGGTCGGCTATTTCATTGGAAATAATTTGAGCTATTTCCGTTTTCGATTTTAAAGATATTTCTTTTTTACTTCCGTTGGAATGAAAAAGAGTAATGGCATTGTTGTCTGAACCAAAATACACGCCTTCGGTCTTGAGTGAATTCAAGATTAAAAGATCTGCGTTCTTTCGATTCATTTTAGCAATTGCATGCGCTTCCTCGTTTTCTGTTTCTAGAGCAAAGCAAATCAATTTTTGATTTTGATTTTTTATTTTACCCAATGAAGCTGCTATGTCCTCTGTTTCTTCCAAGCGCAGCTCTAACGGAGAGTCTTTCTTTTTTATTTTCTCGGCACTGACATTTACTGGACGATAATCCGCAACCGCAGCTGCCAATACAGCAAAGTCCGAATGTTGAAATTCGCGCGTGCAGGCCTCATACATTTCAAGAGCACTCTCAATGCGTATAATTTTTATTCCATCTGGAATATTTTCGTGCACAGGTCCTAACACCAAGGTTACATCGGCTCCAAGCGCGCGTATTGCTTGCGCTATGGCAATGCCCATTTTCCCGCTTGATCGATTCCCTATAAATCGAACAGGATCTATTGCCTCGTAGGTTGGACCAGCATTTACTAGCGCCCTTTTTCCTTTCAACAGTTGATTCGGATTGAAATGAGAAATCACTATACCAAGAATTTCCTCGGGCTCCGAGAGCCTTCCCTTTCCAATTAATCCACTGGCTAACTCTCCGTATCCGGGAGCAAGAACAGTGCAACCCATTTCTTCAATACGTATCAAATTCTCCTGTGTTCCCGGATGCTCCATCATATCGTGATCCATTGCCGGTGCAAAAAATAATGGACACTGCGCACTCATAAGTACAGCTAGTAAATAAGAATCGCACATTCCTGCAGCATACTTCGCAAGCGTGTTCGCAGTGCATGGGGCAACAAGTATAAGGTCGGCCCAAAGCGCCATTTCCACATGATTGTTCCAAACTCCATTTAAACTACTCTCGGTGAAATCCGAGCAAACCGGATGTTTCGAAAGGGTGCTGAAGGAAAGGGGTTGAATGAACTCATGTGCCGATTTGCTCATGATAACTTTGACCTCGGCACCTTCTTTCACAAGAAGTCGCAACAAGAACAGAGACTTGTAGGCACTAATGGAACCTGTTACGGCGAGTACTATTTTTTTTCCTTTCAACACGAGGTAAACCTAATAAAAAAACCCCGAAAATTCGGGGTTTCAAAGAATTCAATTCAATATTATTTCTCTTCTTCTTCTGGATAACGGAAAAATATTGCTCCTTCCTCCAATTCTTGTATTGCTATGCTGTGAGCCTTTGGCAATCTTTCGTAGTAACGTGAAATTTCAATTTGCTCGCGGTTTTCGAAAACCTCTTCCAAATTGTCTTGGTTGCTACCAAATTCTTCAAGCTTTTGGGTCAACTCTTCTTTTATTTCACGAGCAATTTGAAAAGTACGTTTGTTCAGAAGAACAACAGTCTCAAATAAGTTTCCCTCTACTTTCTCGTACAACTCATTTGTGTTGCGCGTGATGGTTGTTTTGGCTGCCGTTGAGGCTTTGTAGTTGCTCATAATACTTCTATTTTGTCGTTAATTTCATTACCATTTTATCACTCTTTAGATAGAAATCTTCAGCACTATCTAGAAAGATACTTTTTGGAAAAGCGGATACAAATGTAATATAAGATTCCATTGTTTCTCTATAACGTTCCAATTTCTTTGTGTCAATGCTGCCTTCAGCCAGCAAATATTTGCTTTCGATGATCAAAAGCATCGCCTTTTCTCTGAATTTCGATTGCGGGTATTTCTTTAAAAATTCTTGCAGACTGCTTGATGCGGCTTTGTATTTCATGGTCTGAACATACAGTTCCGCAACTTCAAAATCCTTTTTTTCAATTTTAAAATTGAGATCGCGAATCATATGATTTGCAGAATCTCGCAAAGCGCTATTCGGGTATTGGTCGAGGAAATACTGCAATTCGTCCACAGCGGTCTTTGAATCGGTCTGGTCTAAGGTGTATGAAGGTGATAGGTTATAGCTACAAAGTGCCGCCATGAATAAACACTCCTCAGCCCTTGTGCTTGAAGAAAAAGATTTTGCATAAGACTTAAAATAATAATTGCCCATGTAATAGTCCTTTAAGCAATAATGCGTCTTGGCAAAATAGTAGTATACCTCTTCAGATTGTTGAGTACCGCGTGTCAAACCTATTAGCTCTTCCAACATGGGTAAAGCCTTGAAACACTCACCATCTTCGTAATACTTTTTGGCGTTGGCCATTTTTTTTGTAGGGTCAGTCTCTTTCAAGGCCTTGCTGTACTCAGTACAACCCGAAATTGCTATTGCTAACGCGAATAAGAGGATGATAGATCTTTTCATTTCCAGCGCAAAAATAGGGTTTTGCGGTCAAGTAACGGCAAAAGAATCACAATCGTCTGTTCACAAGATGATAATTCATAGGTCACATTAGATAATTCCTCATTATTTTTGTAATTCTAAAAAATTTGCACGTGGATATATTCGAAAAAATCAAGAACAACAGAGGACCCCTTGGTCAGCACTCTAAAGAGTCTCATGGCTATTTTACTTTCCCTAAACTAGAAGGTGACATTGGCGCTCACATGACGTTCCGTGGGAAACCAGTATTGACGTGGAGTTTGAACAACTATCTTGGTTTAGCTAATCATCCAGATGTTCGTAAGGCAGACGCAGATGCAGCTGCAGAATGGGGCATGGCTTATCCAATGGGTGCACGAATGATGTCTGGACAGACCAAATATCACGAACAACTCGAACAAGAACTTGCTGAGTTCATGCACAAAGAAGACGCTTTCTTGTTGAACTTCGGTTACCAAGGTTGTATGTCGGCAATTGAAGCCCTTGTAGGAAGACACGATGTAATTGTATACGATAGTGAGAGCCATGCGTGCATGGTAGACGGTGTTCGTTTGCACCAAGGGAAGCGTTTTGTTTTCCAGCATAACGACATGGCTAGTTTCGAAAAAATGTTACACCAAGCGAAGCGCTTAACCGATCAGACCGGTGGTGGAATCTTGGTTATGACTGAAGGCGTTTTCGGAATGGCAGGTGATCAAGGCAAATTGAAAGAAATTGCTGAATTCAAAAAAGTTATTCCTTTCCGTTTATTCGTTGACGATGCGCACGGATTCGGTTCAATTGGAAAAGACGGACGTGGTGCTGGAGATTTCCAAGGAGTGCAAGATCAGATTGATGTTTACTTCGGAACATTTGCGAAAGCAATGGCTACGATAGGAGCCTTCGTGGTATCTGAAGCGCATGTCATTGAGTTCTTACGTTACAACATGCGTTCACAAACATTTGCGAAGGCACTTCCAATGCCTATCGTAATTGGTGCTTTGAAGCGTTTAGATATGATTCGCACAATGCCAGAACTACAAGACAATTTGTGGAACGTTGCCCGTGCTTTACAAAGCGGTTTGAAAGAGGCTGGATTCGATATCGGGCACACCAACAGTGTAGTTACCCCCGTGTTTTTAAAAGGGACTCTGGGTGAAGCCACCAACGTAACTGTTGAGCTTCGTGAAACATATGGCATCTTCTGCTCTATTGTAGTTTATCCGGTTGTTCCAAAAGACGTGATTATGTTGCGATTAATCCCAACAACCGTCCATACTTTAGAAGACGTTCGTTTAACCATTGAGTGTTTCTCAAAAGTTCGTGAAAAACTCGAAGCAGGAGAATACAAAGCCGAGAAGATTGCTTCTTGGGGATAAAGAAAGAATTAAAATTTACTTAATAAAATTGGCTTCTTCGGAAGCCAATTTGTTTTAACACAACTGTGATTATATTTAGGGCATGAAAAAATTCTACCATTTAACTTTTGCATTGGGAACAGCTGGAATGCTTTTCTTCGCTGGAATTGAATCTGACAACGGAAAGGCAGGGGCCACTGGTTCACCAGGCGAGCAAACCTGCAGCCAAACGGGTTGCCATACGGGAAGCACGGACAACTCCATGGGAGGCTCGGTAACACTTACCTCCTCCGATTTGGTGAATTGGGAATACACGCCTGGACAAACTTATACGCTCACAGCAACGGTAACTCAGCAAGGCAGAACTTTGTTTGGTGTTGGTCTTGAAGCTTTGCTTCCTTCTGGAGCAAATGCAGGAAACCTTGTTCCTGGGACCGGCACAACAACCAAAAACGCAACTATTTCAGGAAATTCAAGAAAAAATATTGTACATAATACGAACGCTGGTGCCACGGCTAACGCCCATTCATTCACGTTTACGTGGACAGCGCCAGCAACCGATGTTGGCCCAATAACTATGTATTTCGCAGGTAATGCCGCGAACGACAACGGTACAGCAACTGGAGATTATATTTACAACGCCTCTCAAGTTGTTACGCCTGCAGGTGTTGGTGTTTCTGATCAAGAGATTGCACCTTTCAATTTTTCTTTTTACCCAAATCCCGCTACAGAAAACATTACAGTGAACTATGCATTGGAAGAATCTGCGAAGGTTCAATATGTAATTTATGATCTAACTGGAAAGAAAGTTCAAACTGAATCTGCTACTCGTTTCCCGGGTGCGCAACAACAAAGTATTGATGTGAATACATTGCAAGCCGGAACATACTTGTTAAGTGTGATTGTGAATGGAAACGTTATCACTAAAAGATTTATAAAGAAATAAATCTTTCTTTACTCGAATAAAAAAAGAGCACCGTGGTGCTCTTTTTCATTTTCTATAAAATCTAATATTAGATGAACATCAAAACAGGTTCTTCCAACATTGCTTTCAATGTTTGAAGGAATGCAGATCCAGAAGCGCCATCTACCACACGGTGATCACAGCTTAAAGTCAACTTCATGGTGTGTCCTGGAACAACCATTCCGTTTTTCACAACAGGAACTTCACGAATAGCACCCACAGCAAGAATACAAGCGTCTGGCGGATTCACAATAGCTGTGAATTCTTCTATTCCGAACATGCCCAAATTTGAAATGGTAAAAGTGTTTCCCTCCCAATCAGATGGCTGAAGTTTTTTGGTCTTCGCTTTCTCTGCGAATGTTTTCACTTCTTGATTAATCTGAGCCAATGTCTTTGTATCAGCAAATCTCACAACAGGAACCAACAAACCTTCTTCAACAGCCACCGCTATGCCCATGTGAACGTGGTGGTTGTATCGAATGGTATCTCCTTGCCATGATGAATTCACCTTTGGGTGTTGTTTCAAAGCCAATGCTGTGGCCTTAACAACCATATCGTTGAATGACACTTTCGATCCGGTTGCTGCATTCATTGCTGCACGCGCTTCAACCGCTCTTCCCATATTAATTTCCATTGTTAAATAGAAATGCGGAGCGGTGAATTTGCTTTCAGCTAAACGACGGGCAATGGTTTTACGCATTTGCGATACGTTCTCTTCGGTGTATGATTCAACCGCAGACGCCGATTGAACAGAAGCACCTGCCATGAAGGCATCAACGTCTCTTCTAACAATTCTTCCGCCGTCACCTGAACCAGGGATGTATTGCAACGGTAAGCCTTTGTCTTCTGCTAATTTCTTTGCTAATGGACTCACACGCATACGCCCTTCATTGAACGGTACCGGAGCTGCAGCTGGAGCATGCGCCGCAGCAACTGGTGATGGAGTTGCAACTGCCTTTGGGGCTTCAGCAACTGGAGCTTTTGGGGCAGGGGCTGCCGCGGTTGGTGCCTCTTCTTTCGCTGCAGGTGCAGCGCCTTCAGCAGCAACAATAGCAGAAACGTCTTCACCTTCCTTTCCGAATACAGCAAGCAAAGCATCTACTGCAACAGTTTCTCCTTTCTGCACACCTATGTAAAGTAGAATTCCATCTACATAGGATTCAAATTCCATGGTGGCCTTGTCGGTTTCAATTTCCGCCAGCAACTCACCACTTTTAACTTTATCGCCCACCTTCTTGTGCCAAGCCGCAACGGTTCCATCCGTCATGGTGTCACTTAGTTTGGGCATACGAACTATTTCAGCCATAATTTTTTTATTAGTCGGTTACGTATGGGTAATCGTCGTGGGAATATACGTCTTTATAAATTTCTTCCTTTTCTGGAAGTGGCGAGTTCTCGGCGAATTCCACTGATGCTAGAACCACTGCCTTAATCTCTTCTTCCATTGCTTCTATTTCCGTATCAGTCATCCACTTGTTATCGCGAATTTTTCTCAAAACGAATTCAATAGGATCTTGATCAATATACTCTTGGACCTCTTCCTTGCTGCGGTATTTCTGAGGATCGCTCATACTGTGTCCTTTGTAGCGGTAGGTTTGAATGTCCAGCAAGGTCGGGCCTTCACCTGCTCTTCCTCTTGCTACTGCACGATCGAATGCTTCTGCAACAGCTTCTGGATTCATTCCATCAACAGATTCAGAAGGCATTTCGAAACTAGCGCCTAAGGTTTTCAAATCAGTCACGTTTGAGGTACGTTCAACAGAAGTTCCCATAGCGTACTGATTGTTTTCAATAACGAAAATGCAAGGAATCTTCCAAGTCATTGCCATGTTGAAAGTCTCATACAAAGCACCCTGACGTGCAGCTCCGTCTCCGAAGAAACAAACGGTCACGTGGTCTTCACCTCTGTATTTATCTGCGAAAGCAATGCCTGCTCCCATTGGTATCTGAGCTCCAACAATTCCGTGTCCACCAAACAAATTTCTTTCTTTGTCGAACATGTGCATGGAGCCCCCTTTTCCTTTTGAAAGTCCTGTTGACCTTCCGTATAGTTCAGCCATTACTCGGTTCGGATCTGAACCCATCACCAACGGATGAGCGTGGTCGCGGTATGCCGTAATAACCTTATCGGTTGGCTTAATCGCTTCCATCATTCCTGAAAGAATGGCCTCTTGTCCAATGTACAAGTGACAGAATCCACCGAATTTTTGTTGAATGTACAACTGACCGCACTTCTCTTCGAACTTGCGCATCAATAGCATTTCACGATACCACTTTAAGTAAGTAGCCTTTGTAAAGCGCTCTCCTGTTGGGGTTGACGCATTTTTTGTTGACTTCGACGCTGTTGCCATAATTTTTTGTTCCTTGCAAATATAGTTACGAAGGCCTTGTTCAAAAAGACCCCCTCGAAAAAGTGCACAATG
>CANKYR010000058.1 GCA_947488195.1 Flavobacteriales bacterium | reverse complement strand
TTTACTTCCTGCAACTGCCCAAGCGTTCGATCCGTCGAAGGGTGCAACAGGCAGAGCTTCTTCGGCTTCAAGAAATAAATTATTCAATTCCGTTAAACTGGAATCGAGGCCACGATTGTCGAAAGTCTGAATTTCAGATTCAGTTGAATCGTGATGCATTCCTAAATCGTAGAGATATTGATTCCCATATTTCAACGCAATGTGCGTCATGATAGGCTCAGTTTTATTGGCCATTTGAAAAGAGAAACTCATGGCAGCGCTAATGCTGAACATGTCGGTAATGGTTAGCTTTCTTTTCGGAATACCCATGAGTGTGAACTCGGGTGGAGTTGGACCGTTTTCAATAAATTGATTCACGCCGTCCATGTAAGCGTTCACTTCTTTCGCCATTTCGTCGTTGACGTGATTCTTTTGAAAATTTTCTGCAGATGTTTTAGCGTAGTCAGAGACGCCGAGCGTTCTAAAAATACGATCCACTTTCACCATGTCTTCTCCAATGATTTCGGAAAGCGTTCCGCTACCGGCTCTGCGAAGCAATTCCAATTGAAACAGTCTTTCTTGCGCATGTAAATATCCAAGCGCACGGTACGCATCTTCCGAATTTTTCGCATCTATGTGCGGAATTCCAAATTCATCGAAATACGCATCAACCGGCTCATGCAATCCAGTCAGTTTCATTTCTCCGGAATAAACAGGCACGCTGCTCTTCAACCAGAAATAGGCTGCAATGAAGCATAGAATCACAAGTGATACGAGCGCAATGGCGCTGCGGATGAGAAGTTTTTTCATGGGGTAAATATACACTGCGTGATGACACTTCGTGATGACCGTTACGGATGAAATGACCAACGAAGTTCCAATTACGCAGTTCTAACCGCGCCTTTCTCCAAAACATAAACCTCACCACTCTCCTCACAAACCGCTTCGCCGTTCGCATGAAAATGCAACTTATGCCCGAACTTACTCATCCAGCCAGTTTGGCGCGCAGGATTCCCCACAACCAAAGCAAACGCCGGGACTTCTTTAGTAACCACTGCGCCCGCGCCAATAAAGGCGTATGCGCCAATCTCGTGTCCACAAACAATAGTTGCGTTTGCGCCTATACTCGCGCCCTGACGAACAATCGTCTTCTTATATTCATCCTTGCGCGCGACAGCGCTACGCGGATTAATCACATTCGTGAAGACACACGATGGACCCAAGAATACATCGTCTTCGCACTCAACGCCCGTGTAGATACTGACGTTGTTCTGAACCTTCACGTTGTTGCCCAACTTAACCCCCGGACTAACAACCACATTCTGTCCCAAATTGCAGTTCTCTCCCAAGACGCAATTCGACATCACATGCGTGAAGTGCCAAATCTTGGTGCCCTTTCCAATGGTACATCCTTCGTCTATAAACGAAGATTCATGTGCGAAGAATTCTTTTTCCATTAGTGAGAATACTTATCGAAATTCTTGTGTTCAACTTTATTCAACTCTTCCGTCGTCAATGACTTGAAGTAATCATACGTAATCTTCAATCCTTCACTGCGATGAACCTTCGGCTCCCAACCCAAAAGGCTTTGAGCTAAGGTAATGTCCGGTCTGCGCTGCTTCGGGTCGTCAGTAGGCAAGGGGTTGTAAACAATCTTCTGATCGGTCCCTGTTAACTTAATAATCTCCTTCGCGAAATCTAAAATTGTAATCTCATCCGGATTCCCAACATTCACCGGTTGAGCGTAATCGCTCAAAAGCAAACGATAAATTCCTTCCACCAAATCATCTACATAACAAAACGAACGCGTCTGTGACCCGTCGCCGAACACAGTTAAATCTTCCCCACGAATAGCCTGACCAATAAACGCTGGCAATACACGTCCGTCGTTGAGACGCATACGTGGTCCGTAGGTGTTGAAGATGCGCACAATGCGCGTTTCAACGCCGTGATAAGTATGATAAGCCATGGTAATGGCTTCCTGAAAACGCTTCGCTTCATCGTAAACACCGCGAGGCCCTACAGGATTCACATGTCCCCAATAACTTTCCGTTTGCGGATGAACCAAAGGATCTCCATACACTTCACTGGTTGAAGCCACAATAATGCGTGCATTCTTTTCACGCGCCAATCCCAAACAGTTGTGTGTTCCCAACGAACCTACTTTCAAGGTTTGAATGGGAATTTTCAAATAGTCAATAGGAGAGGCCGGAGAAGCGAAATGCACAATGTAATCGAGCTTTCCTGGAATATGAATGAAATTCGAAACGTCGTGATTGTAAAACGTGAAGTGCTCGCTTGGAAACAAGTGCTCAATGTTTTTCAAATCGCCTGTAATCAGATTGTCCATGCCAATCACATCAAAACCTTCCTTCAGGAAACGATCGCATAAATGACTTCCAAGAAAACCGGCTGCTCCGGTAATAAGTACGCGTTCCATAATTAGTCTTGATTAACAGTTGATCTTCCAATGCTCTTGTAGAAATAACCCAACTCTTGCATTTTGTCGAGTTCATATAAATTCCTTCCATCGAAAATAACTTTCGACTTCAGTGCTTTTCCAATTTTATCGAAATCAGGATTTCTGAACATGCCCCATTCCGTGCAAATCAAAAGCGCATCTGCGCCTTCCAATGCTTCGTAAGCATCGGTTGCGTAGGAGATGGCATAACCTTTTTGTTTTTGAACGTTCGGCATAGCCTCTGGATCGTAAGCCACAATACTTGCGCCGGCTTCCAACAAATGCTCAATCATATACAAGGCGGGTGCCTCGCGAATGTCATCGGTGTCTGGCTTAAACGCCAATCCCCAAATAGCAATCTTCGTGTGCGTTAATGAATTGTTGAAGTGGTCAAGAATCGGTTTCAACAAAGTCGTCTTCTGACGCTCATTCACCTTCATCACCGATTTCAATATCTTGAATTCATACCCGCTGTCGTTACCCGACTTCGCCAATGCCTGAACGTCTTTCGGGAAGCAGCTTCCGCCGTAACCCATTCCTGGGAACAAAAAACGTTTTCCAATACGATCGTCTGTTCCAATTCCCAAACGAACCATGTCTACGTCGGCACCAACCTTTTCACAGAAGTTTGCAATTTCATTCATGAATGAAATCTTCGTTGCCAAGAAAGCATTCGCTGCATACTTCGTCAACTCGGCACTACGCTCGTCCATGAAGATAATCGGATTGCCTTGACGCGTAAACGGCTTGTACAATTCGTTCATCAACTGCTTGGCGCGTTCGCTGCGGGTTCCAATAACCACGCGGTCCGGCTTCATGAAATCGTCAACCGCAAATCCTTCACGCAAAAACTCTGGATTACTTAACACATCGAATTGAACCTTCGCATGTTCAGCAATGGCGTTGTTCACCAATTCAGCTGTTCCAACGGGAACAGTACTCTTATCAACGATAATTTTATAGTCGGTCAACAAATGTCCCAACTGCTTCGCAACGCCCAACACATAACTTAAGTCGGCGCTTCCGTCTTCACCCGGTGGGGTAGGAAGAGCTAAGAAAATAATTTGAGCGTCTGCAATAGAACTCGCTAAGTCGGTACTGAAGGTTAGACGGCCATCGCGAATGTTGCGTTCGAACAACACGTCGAGGTGTGGCTCATAAATGGGAATAACTCCCGATTTCATTTGAGCAACTTTCTCTTCGTTAATGTCTACGCATACTACGTTGTTTCCAGTTTCAGCGAAACATGTTCCAGTAACCAGTCCAACATAACCAGTTCCTACTACGGCTATCTTCATAAATTAAATTTCTTAGGGCGCAAAGATACAATTAAGCGTCTTACTTTCGTGGGGCTAATTGATATTAATAGGAACTTATGAAATACGCCATTCAAGCCGAAGGCATTAATAAAACCTACGGAAAATACCAGGCACTTACAAACGTGAGTATCGACATTCCGGAAGGGAAAATATTCGGATTATTGGGTCCGAACGGTGCAGGAAAAACAACCTTCATTCGCATACTGAATCAGATTATTGAACCCGACAACGGTTTAATTAAGTTTTATGGAAACCCTCTTCAGCGTTCGCATGTAGAAGACATAGGGTATCTTCCGGAAGAACGTGGACTGTACAAGAAAATGAAGGTGGGAGAGCAATGCGTTTACCTCGCGCAGATGAAAGGCATGAAGGAAAAAGATGCCTTGGCCGAATTGAAAATGTGGTTCGAGAAGTTCGAGATACAAGAGTGGTGGAACAAGACAGTAGAAGATTTGTCGAAGGGAATGGCGCAGAAAATTCAGTTCATCACCACTGTGGTTCACAAACCGAAGTTGCTTATTCTAGATGAACCGTTCAGCGGTTTCGATCCCATAAATGCAGAACTCATTCGCAACGAAATGTTACGTCTGCGCGATGAAGGAACAACAATCGTTCTCTCAACGCACGACATGGGAAGCGTGGAATCTCTGTGCGACAACATTGCTCTCATCAATCGTTCTCATGTTATTTTAAGTGGAAGTGTTGCCGAAGTGCGCGACAGTTTCCGAACGAAAACATACACATTGAAGTTCGAGGGAACCTTGCTTGAATTCACAATTGCTTTGGGTGCGCGATTTGAATTAATGAGCAACGAATTAATTAATGACATTCACACAGTTACCGTTCGAATTAAACCTGAATTTAAATTGAACGACTTGTTGAAGCAGATCATTCCAGTTGTTGACATTCTTAGCGCCGAAGAAAATGTGCCAAGCATGCACGACATATTTGTTCAATCGGTTCTTTCATTTAACGAAGCACAAGCATGAGTAAGATAGGATTAATCATTAAGCGCGAATACACTACGCGCATCAGAAAGAAGTCGTTTATTATCATGACCATCTTAGGTCCGTTGCTTTTTGCTGGACTTTTGTTTGGTACCGTTTGGATTACCTTAAACGACCAACAGACTTATACAGTTTTAATAAGCGATCCGTACGGTTTAGTTTCGGAATACCGCGGTGAGCAAGACTCGACATTGGTTCCAAGATTTCCAGATCAGTTCAAAGACAATGAAAATGTAATCTACGGATTTACTGAAAAGACGAAGAAGCCGGAAGAATTAAAAGAAGGGTTTTACAACATCATGATTGAGCTCGACGAGATTACAATCAACGATGGAAAGTGTAACATGTACTTCGATAATTTTCCTTCCGAAAACATTCAAGGTAAATTGAAGAACGACTTGCAAGAATCGCTCGAACGATTCCGTGTCGTTGACTCCTTGAAACTCGACTATGAGAAATACAAGCGCGCAAAGCTCGATGTGAGCTTCGCTGAAATCAACATCAACAAACTGGGAGAAGAAGATCACACGCAAGAGCGCGCGGTCATCGGATTCGTCTTCGCAATACTTATTTACATGTTTATCTTCATGTACGGTGTTCAAGTCATGCGCGGCGTGCTAGAAGAGAAGACCAATCGCATTGTCGAAGTCATGATTAGCTCAGTGAAACCGTTTCAGTTAATGATGGGTAAAGTGGTTGGAATAGGATTGGTTGGACTAACGCAATTCCTCATTTGGGTTATTCTATCTGCTGTTTTAGCAACCTTCGGTTTGAATTATTTCGAATCGCATTTGGTGAACGGTGCAGCGGTTTTAGAAAACGGAGCAGTCGTTGCAAACGGCGTGAATCAAGCGGCCATGGCGCAATCGCTCATGAACAACGAAGCCATCAATTGGATTTTCTTAATCAATTGGCCTTTGATGGTAGGTATGTTTATTTTCTTCTTCATTGGCGGATTCTTATTGTACGCTTCTCTCTTCGCGGCCATAGGTGCAGCAGTAGACAGCGATTCAGATACGCAGCAGTTCATGCTTCCAGTGACTTTGCCGTTGGTGTTTTCCTACATTGTTTCGGCCATGCTCATTACCAATCCGGAAAGTCCCATTGGAAATTTCTTCAGCATATTTCCGCTCACTTCACCCATAACCATTATGGTGAAGACTGCCATTGGAAACATTAGCGTTTTGCATTTAATAAGCGCCATGGCCGCGCTCATCGTCGCCTTCTTGTTCTTCATTTGGTTAGGAGCGAAAATTTATCGCGTGGGAATTTTGTCGTACGGAAAAAAAGTGAGTTACAAAGATTTATGGAAATGGATACGACAGAAGAATTAAACAACAATCAGCGCGTAGCCATCATCGACTGCGGAACCAACACCTTTAATTTATTGGTGAAGGAAAAGGTGGAAGGGAAGTGGAAGACCTTGTTTAAAACAAAGCTTCCCGTGAAGTTGGGCGCGGGCGGATTCTCTGAAAATTTGCTCATGCCCAACCGCATGGCTCGCGGATTAGACGCATTGTATTCATACAAGAACGTTATTGATTCGTTAGAAGTGAAAGACGTTCGCGTCTTCGCTACCAGCGCAGTAAGAGAGGCTTCCAACGGAAATGAATTTGTTGCGCGTGTGAAGAAGCATCTGAATTTCGACATGGAAGTTATTTCCGGAGATCGCGAAGCTGAACTCATTTTTGAAGGTGTGGTTCAAACCACCGGTGAATTGAAAGAAGATTATTTAATTATGGACATTGGTGGCGGAAGTACTGAATTTATTTTCGTCCGGGATCAAAAGCCTTTGTGGCGAAAAAGCTATTTGTTAGGGGTAAGCCGTTTACACGGAATGCTCAATCCCGCTTCAAGAATTAATCAAGACGACGTTAACCGATTAAGAACTCATTTGAACAAGGAACTTCAAGATTTAATTTCTTTTTTGAAGGAAAATCCTGTGCGTGTTTTAGTAGGTTCGTCGGGGTCGTTTGATACGCTTTTTGATATGTACCAATTCGGCGTAGCCGAAGGTTCTATGGACCATGATAAACGATTAAACGAAATCCCCTTCTCATCATATCCAAGCATTCATCAATGGTTGGTGGGAAGCACATTGGAAGAGCGCTTGAAACACCCAAGCATTCCCCAGATGCGTGCCGAATACATGCCGCTTTCAACCTATTTGGTGAAATTCATTTTAGAGCAATCGAACTTCAACAAAATCTTTCAGTCTGAATACGCATTGAAGGAAGGCGTGTTGGCGCATTATTTAAGTTAAATTTGCAAAATGATTATTGTAACAGGAGCAGCCGGATTCGTAGGGTCGGCGTTGGTAGCGCGATTGAACGAAGACCGTTTTTTCGACTTGGTGTTGGTAGATGACTTTTCACGTGATGATCGCAAACGTAATTGGGAAGAAAAGAAATTCACGGCGCTTGTTCACAGAGATGAATTTCCAACGTGGTTGGAAGAAAATCAAAATCAAATTGAATGCGTCTTCCATATAGGCGCTCGCACAGACACAACGGAATTCAATGTTGAAATTTTCGACCGCTTAAATCTTCATTACACACAATCGTTGTGGAAGATCTGCGCGAAACATGCCATTCCATTTATCTACGCTTCGTCTGCAGCAACATACGGTGGGGGAGAACACGGATACAACGACGATCATGCGACCATTCCACAATTGAAACCATTGAATCCATACGGACAGTCGAAACAAGACTTTGATGTGTGGGCTTTGCAACAAGAAGACGCTCCTTATTTCTGGGCAGGATTGAAGTTCTTCAACGTATACGGTCCGAATGAATACCACAAAGGCCGCATGGCTAGTGTGATTTGGCATACGTTTAATCAGATTGGAAAGTCTGGAGAAATGAAATTATTCCGCAGTCACAATCTGAATTTCACAGACGGCGGGCAAATGCGCGATTTCGTTTATGTGAAAGATTTGGTTGAAGTGCTCATGTTCTTAATGCACCACAGAAAAGATTCAGGCATTTATAATTTGGGAAGTGGAAAGGCTAGAACATTTTTAGATTTGGCTACCGCTACTTTTCATTCAATGGGAAAAGAACCGAACATCTCTTTTGTAGATACCCCGGAAGACATTCGCGACAAGTATCAATACTTCACCGAAGCGAACATGAACAAGTTAATTTCAATTGGTTACAGCAAGCCGTTTTATTCTTTGGAAGAAGGAGTGAAAGATTATGTAACGAATTATCTACAAGAAGATCTTAAAATCTATTGAAGACTCCGAACAAATAGAAGGTTCAAGTGATTTACTTTTATAACAATTATTGAAACATGGAAAAATTAGTCTACGCAACCAGAAGAGAGAGATTCAATGCCGCACACAAACTGTGGCACGACGAGTGGGACGAGCAGAAGAACTTTGAAACATTTGGAAAATGTTCTAACCCGAATTGGCACGGACACAACTACGAATTATTCATCACAGTGAAAGGTGTTCCAAATGAAATTACTGGCTATTGCATGGATTTAAAATATTTGAGCACTATTGTGAAGACGCAAGTCATAAACAAATTAGATCACAAGAACCTTAACATGGATGTTGAATTCATGAGAGGCATGAAGACTTCAACTGAGAATGTTGCCATTGCAATTTGGGAACAATTGGAAGAATTGGTAAATGAAAAAGGATGTCAATTGCATTGCATTAAAGTGACAGAGACAGAAAATCAATACGTCGAGTATTACGGAGGGAAGTAATGGAAAACCAGAAAACGATAGAAATGGCGGTGGAGCAAATCCTTGCTGCTATAGGTGAAGATCCGAAGCGTGAGGGATTGCTTAAGACGCCCGAACGCGTCGCAAAAGCTTATTCTCATTTGTTGAAAGGATACGAAGAGAATGCAGATGACGTTTTAAACGGTGCTATTTTTCATGAATCATATTCTGAAATGGTAATCGTGAAAGATATTGAAGTCTATAGTTTGTGCGAACATCACATGTTGCCTTTCTTCGGCAAAGCCCACGCGGCCTATATTCCAGACGGAAAGATTGTAGGGTTAAGTAAAATACCTCGTGTAGTCGACGTTTATTCAAGAAGACTTCAGGTGCAAGAAAGACTGACAATTGAAATCCGCGATAGCATTCAAAAAGCATTGAATCCTGTCGGTGTGGCAGTTGTTCTAGATTGTCATCATCTTTGCATGCAAATGCGTGGAGTGTCGAAACAACATAGCTCCACTATGACAAGCGCCTACAGTGGATTGTTTTTAACGAGCGACACAACAAGAAAGGAATTTGTAAGTTTACTTCAACTGAATAAATAATTAAACCATGAACAACAATTTAGAATTCAACGACGGTGTTTATGCAAACGATAACGCCCAAACAAAATCATTTGTGTCCAATGTATTTGCCTATATGGCTTTGGCATTGGCCATTTCAGGTGCATTGGCTTATTTGTTTGGCACAACAGATTTAGTATTTTCTTTAGTGGATCGTTCAGGAATGACAGCCCTAGGGTGGGTGGTTATGTTTGCTCCATTTGCATTCATTCTTGCGATGAACTTCGGATTTAACAAAATGTCATTCACCACATTGCTTGCTGTATTCTTAGGATACGCAGCTGTAATGGGAATTAGCTTGAGCTTTATCTTTTTGGTATATGATTTAGGAATCATTACCAAAGTATTTTTTATAACCGCTGGACTTTTCGGAGCTATGGCATTTATTGGATACACGACCAAAACCGATTTAACGAAGTTCGGTGGAATCTTAATGATGGCTGTAATTGGAATTGTGATTGCCTCTGTAGTGAATATGTTCATGAAGAGCTCGCAAATGGATTACATTATTTCATGTGTGGGTGTTTTAGTATTCACAGGACTTACTGCTTATGATGTTCAAAAGATTAAACGAATCGGAGCAGGAGTTGAGTTCGGAACAGCTGAGGCATCTAAGCTTGCCTTAATGGGGGCTCTTTCATTGTACTTAGACTTCGTGAACTTGTTCATGTTCTTGTTGCGTGTGTTTGCAAGAAGAGACTAATACGAGTGAAGCGTGAAAGATTACTACATTATTTTAGGAGTCTCTCGAAACGCTTCAAATTCAGATATAAAAACGGCTTATAGAAATGGGTGTAAGCAATTTCATCCTGACAAAAATGCGCATCCCGATGCGCATTTGCGTTTTATAGAAATTCATGAAGCATATGAATTTCTGGGCGATGAGAAACAGCGCAAAGCATACGACCTTTCGCAAAATAGAAAAGTCACTCCGCGCTACCAAGAATATTACCAGCAAAAGGAACACGCGGCACGCAGCCGAGCAAGAGAATATGCTCGTCAAGATTTCGAGCAATTCAAAAAGTCGAAATACTATAAATTAGCTGTTGGCGTAAATAACGGTTTCAATTTTCTATTTCTCATCATTTGTCTGCTCATTGTCGTTGTCCCCTTGTACATGTACATTCTTCAACAAGAATTACCCGAAGTGGAACAACGTCCTTTTATAGGTTTTTTATTTCCGATGTTATTGGGATTTGCAATGGGAACATGGGCCTGTTATTATTGGTTCATCAAGAAGCAAGATATTTTCACTATTTCGTAAATTCGTGTCTCATAAAATTATAAAATGAAAAAGCACACTCTTAGTTTTCTATTTATTCTGACATCTTTCTACTCATTTGCTTTCGAAGGAATGTGGATTCCATCTGTCTTGAATGCCGCCTTCGACGACATGAAAGCAAACGGATTGAAACTTTCGAAAGAAGAAATTTATTCAATCAACAACACATCTTTGAAAGATGGAATTGTAATATTCGGTGGTGGATGCACAGGAGAAATGGTTTCCAATGAAGGATTAATGTTCACCAATCACCACTGTGGTTTCGATAACATTCAATACCATTCTTCAGTTAAAAACGATTATTTAAAGAACGGATTTTGGGCAATGAATCGCGAACAAGAATTGGCTTGTCCTGGACTAACAGCAACATTCGTTATTGAAATGCGTGATGTCACCGATGAGGTTTTATTGGGAATGGAAGGTGTTGAAGAAAAGGATCGTGCTGCGAAAATGAAAGATTTGTTAAGCGCAATTGCGAAAAGAGAGAAAGCTGAGAAAAAATGCGACGGATTCGTTCGCGGATTCAATTACAACACACAATTCTTTTTGGTTTTGACGAAGACCTATACAGATGTTCGCCTAGTAGGCGCGCCGCCTTCATGCATTGGAAAGTTCGGAGGAGATACAGACAATTGGGTATGGCCAAGACACACCGGAGATTTCTCTGTATTCCGCATTTATGCGAACGATAAAAATGAACCAGCGGAATACTCGGCTGCTAATAAGCCATTCAAACCAGCACATCATTTTCCTATTTCATTGAAAGGAGTGAAAGAAGGAGATTTTACTATGGTTTATGGCTTTCCAGGAAGAACGGAACACTTGCTTACTTCCGCCGGAGTGGCATACAACCACGAGCAATTGGCTCCTATGCGAATCGATTTTCGTGAAAAGAATTTAGAAGTCATTAACGCGGCAATGAAAAGCAGCGATGAGCTTCGTATTAAATATGCATCGAAGCAAAGTAATGTAGCGAATGCCTACAAGAAATGGCAAGGACAAGAATTAGGATTGAATAAATTCAACGCCATTCAATTGAAGAAAGAAGAAGAAGCGAAGTGGTTAGAAATTGCGAAGCTTTCAAACAAAGAATTGGAGTATTCTAATTTGCTTTCAAGCATAGATAAATTGTATAAAGACTATTACGGGGTGAACATTGCAGCCGCTGCTTATGCTGAATTCGTGTTCAACGGTCCAGAAGTGTTTCAGCTCTATCAAGATTTTAATGAGATTCGCGTCCAAGGTGGTCAATTGAAAAAAGGAAATCAATGGGAAGGAAAAATGAAAGAGTTTTTAGAAACTGCAAAAGCGTTTTACAAAGACTACGATTTGGAAACCGACAAGAAAAGATTTGTTGCGATGTCGTCTATGTTTGAGCAATTCACAAAAGGTGTTATTCATTTTGAACATCCAAAACTTTCTCGCGAAGCCGCAGCAGATCTATGGTTCAAACAATCGATGGTTGCAGACAGTGCAGTGTTCTTGGGAATGATTCGTTCATTCTCGAAAGATACATTCGTTAAGATGAGCGGTAAATCGAAGAAATACGCGAAGCGCTTAAGTGCCGAATATTTATACGTTCAAGCTATAGCGTTAAACGATTATTACAATAACACATTGGTTCCATCGAAACGTGAATTCAACACGAAACACGATCAGCTCATGGAGAAATATGTTTTCTTGTTGGAAGAAATGCGTGGTAAAAAAGAGAAGTGGTGCGATGCAAACTCGACCTTGCGTTTGACATACGGTAGAGTGGAAGGAAGTGCTCCTGTGGATGGAATGGCTTATACACCTTTCACAACTGGACAAGGAATTTTAGACAAGAACAGCACGGGAAATCCAGATTTCGAAATTAACGACCGATTGAAAATGTTGCTGCAAAACAAAGAGTTCGGAAGCTACGGAGTGAATGGAACTTTGCCTGTTTGTTTTACTGGAAGTAATCACACAACAGGCGGAAACTCAGGATCTCCGGCCTTAAATGGTAACGGTGAATGGATAGGCATAAACTTCGATAGAACATGGGAAAGCACCATGAGTGATCTTTACTTCAATTCTGAAATCTGCCGAAATGTAATGACAGACGCTCGATACGTGCTTTGGGTAATTGACATCTACGCCGGAGCTGGCCATCTCTTGAATGAAATGACCATTCTACGTTAATGTTTTATGACCACTGAATAAGGAAAAAGATAACCGCAATCACAAGCACAAAAAGCGTTATTGCGAAA
>CANKYR010000057.1 GCA_947488195.1 Flavobacteriales bacterium | reverse complement strand
AAAGTAAAAAACTTTAGCCAATGACTGTACCAAAAAAAAGAGCCGACGCATCGTCGGCTCTTCTTCCTTGAAAAAACAAGATTATTTTACAGAAACACGAACAGTGTTAGAGTTTCCGTTGATAGTTACATTCAACATGTAAACACCAGCAGAAAGATTAGATACATCTAAACGTGAAGTGTAGTTTCCAGCAGCTTGGCTACCGATGTACTCAGTCATTACGCGCTCACCAACAATGTTGATAACGTCAACAGTTACAACGCTGTTGTTAGTTAATCCGTAAGCAACATTGATGAAATCATTTGCAGGGTTAGGGTAAACGCTAACACCAGCAGAAAGATTAACTTCTTCGATACCGATACCAGCTACTGTCGTAGTCACGTTAGAAAGAGCTTCTGCTACTGCAAAATTGGTGCTTCCGTCGTAGTTCCACAATGTAGATACGGTTGAGCCAGCAGCATCAAGAGAAGTAACGATTATATGTCCGTTTGAAGCAGCACCCCATTGCATATCATAGAATCCATCACCGTAATCATCACGAGCAGTGAAGGTGTAACAACCTGTTGAGGGTAGGAATACGTTTTCAATTTTTGAAGAGTTGTCTGCAGGCAGATTTGCAATGTCATAATCAACTCCAGCTACAACTGTTCCAGCGTCATCTGTGATCGTCCATGAAGATTCTTCAGGGTAACGGTCAAACAACAGGTCGATTTTAATGTGAGTAGTGCCATCTGCAGCAAAAGTAATAGGAGTGCTAATTGAGTTGTTTGATGTGTTATCATCTGCAGAAGTAATGTCAATAGTCAAGGTAGTACTTCCTGTAACTGCAGTTGTTCCAACTAAAACTTCTGTAACATCATATGTTCCTAAGTTGCCAGTCCAATCAAAGGTCAATGGTGTAGTACCTCCATTTACATTGATAGTGCAAGCTGTTAAAGGTGTTGTTCCCGCATTTTGAATTTTTACATACACATCAACGTCACTACAGGTATTGCTCGGTCCAGTGTAACCGAAAAGAGCTGGGTCATTTGAAATTGCAGTTGGAGCAGGGCAATCTACTAAAGTAGCGTAAAGACCAGCTGCATCAAGTTGACCTACTTCTTCTACGGTTCTGAAGTTTGGACAAATTTTGTAGATAGTAGGGAAAAACGCAATTGCGTAATCATCGTTAATAGAGTTAGCTACTGCAGCAGCAGGATTAGCCATTGGGAAATCGATAGGAGTTCCAGATGGGTTTAACCAGTTACCTTGCGTGTTAGCACTTGTACCAGCCATATCAGCTGCAGTAGTTTGACCATCCCCGTCAATCCAAATAACCATAACTTCGTCTGTTGTTGAAGCAGAAACACCAGGGGCACCTGCAGGACCGTGGTTGATATACAATTCGTCCAATGCACCAGACAAGTGGAAGTCCCAACATGGTCCGCACCATGTTGCAGATACGTCAAGGTATACCGTGTATCCTTGATCCAAATAATTGTACAAGTTGTGTGAAACACCGAATTGGTCAGTGATTGCGAAATTCTCTGCGTATGAACCAGCAGGTAATTGAGCAAAAGACATTGTTGACGACATTACGGCAACAACCATCAATAGTAGAGCTTTTTTCATGTGATAAATTTTTAAAAGGTTTCTTTAGGGCAACGAATATAAAGAAATATTTCGCCCAAATACTTTTTATATCTTTGGAACATGAAAAAAAATATTCTCTTTTTTGGATTCGCGCTCTCTTTCCTAGGTATGTCGGCGCAAAGTATTGAATTAGTAAATCCTGTTGTTCAGGTTAACGCAACTGCTGCTACACTTACAGGGGCAGGTGAAATGGTTGCCGAATGGCCGGTTACAAATATCTCCGATGTTCAGATTTCTGTAAAATGCAGCCGAAGCATAATTTCTGAAGTTGCAGGTACTTCGAATTATTTCTGTTGGGGTGTTTGTTACGGAGAAACAACGAACGTTTCACTCTTAGCACAAACCATTCTCGCTAGCGATACCAATCATACGT
This sequence comes from Flavobacteriales bacterium, assembly GCA_947488195.1. GTDB lineage: Bacteria > Bacteroidota > Bacteroidia > Flavobacteriales_D > Sanyastnellaceae > CAIZGX01. The sequence continues at coordinate 10,919 of CANKYR010000057.1, read as the reverse complement.
TTTACGCACATTACAAACCACTAGGAAACCCGGGCGAAACTCTCATTACCTATTGCTTTTTTAATACAGCTAATCCATTTGATCAAGCTTGTCAGACCGTTAGTTTTTGTTACGAGTCTTCTTGTCCAATGGGAGTTGAAGAATCTGAAAATTCAAAACTTGAATTGGTGGGAAGCAATCCATTGAAGGGATTGAGTTTCATGAATTACAAATTGCCTACTGGAGAAACAGAAGGCCAATTAATAATCACTAATCTTCAGGGAAAGTTGGTGAAAATGACTACTGTTAAAGGTAACGCGGGTAGTATCTTACTGAATGCACAAGATTATGCTTCAGGGGTATATCAATTTACACTCATGACTTCGAACGGACAAGAAACTGTTCGTGTGGTTGTTGAATAATTCAAGAAAGATTTAAGCAAGGACAACCTCGATTTTCGAGGTTGTTTTATTTTTGCAAACTCAAAGAACGAACATGAAGCAAATAAAGAAGAAAGAGGCGTTAGATTATCACGAGTTAGGGAGGAAAGGGAAGTTAGAAATAGTGCCTACGAAGCCATACAGCACACAGCGAGATTTGGCAATGGCCTACTCTCCTGGTGTTGCAGAGCCTGTGAAGGCTATTGCAGCGAATATTGACGATGTATACAAATACACAGGTAAAGGGAATTTGGTTGCGGTTATCTCAAACGGAACGGCAATTTTAGGCCTTGGTAATTTAGGTCCAGAAGCCAGTAAACCCGTTATGGAAGGAAAGGGAATGCTCTTCAAAATTTTTGCAGATATCGATTCAATCGATATCGAAATGAAGGCCACTGAAGTAGATGACTTTGTGAATACGGTTATTAATATTAGCCCAACGTTTGGTGGTATCAATCTAGAGGATATTAAAGCTCCTGAAGCATTCGAAATTGAAGAGCGATTGAGAGAAGCCTTGGATATTCCAATCATGCACGACGACCAGCACGGCACGGCAATTATCTCCAGTGCTGCATTATTAAATGCCCTCGAGGTTGCAGGAAAAAGTATAAGTGAAATTAAAATAGTGGTGAGTGGAGCTGGAGCGGCAGCGCTCAGCTGTCTGAACACCATGATTGGCTTAGGCTTGAATCCATCGAATATTCGTATGTTCGATTCAAAGGGACTCATCAATATTTCAAGAGAAGACATAGACCATAGGAAGAAAAGATTCGCTGTTGACTCGAATGAGAAATCTCTGGCAGAGGCGTTACTAAATGCCGATGTATTCTTGGGCTTATCTCAAGGGAATATTGTTACAGCTGAAATGATTCAATCCATGGCAAGCAAACCGGTTGTTTTTGCTTTGGCAAACCCCGATCCGGAAATTCCCTACGAAGAAGCCATGGCTGCGCGTCCAGATGTAATTATGGCAACAGGAAGAAGTGACCACCCTAACCAAGTAAATAACGTATTAGGATTTCCATTTATTTTTAGAGGGGCGCTAGATGTTCGTGCTACGAAAATTAACGATGCCATGAAATTGGCCGCCGTTAAGGCTTTAGCTGATTTAGCAAAATCTGCTGTGCCGGAAGAGGTAATGGAAGCGTATCACATAACGAGTCTTTCCTTCGGAAAAGATTATATTATTCCAAAGCCAAATGATCCACGATTATTGGTAGCCGTTTCTACCGCTGTTGCGAAGGCTGCAATTGAAAGTGGTGTTGCGAAGAATCCAATCACAGATTGGGATGCATACGCGAGTGAACTTCTTGGAAGAATGGGACGCGACAATGCGCTCACAAGAGGAATTTCAGAGCGCGCAAGAAAAGATAAAAAGCGTGTTGTTTTTGCTGAAGGAGATAATCCGAAAATCTTGAAAGCGGCAGAGCAGGCCAAAGACGATGGAATCGCGATTCCAATTTTATTAGGAGAAGAATCTAAAATTCGCGAGCTTATTCGTGAGTTCGATTTGGATTTGGCAGATGTAGAAATTATTGATCCCCGTCTCGATTCTCACAAAGGAGAGCGCGAGAAATATGGCGAGTTTTTCTATCAAAAGAGAATGCGCAAGGGTATTACTAAAACCGAGGCCACTCGAATCATGCGTGAAAGAAATTATTTCGGCGCAATGATGGTGGAAACAGGCGCTGCAGATGCTATGATCTCCGGAATGACACGCAATTACGCAAAAGTTATTCGTCCTGGATTAGAAACCATTGGCACAGCAAAGGACATAAAAACAGTATGCGGAATGTATATTGTTCAAACCCCAAAAGGCCCCATGTTTTTCGCCGATACAACCGTGAATAGAGATCCAACTGCCGAACAATTAGTAGATATTACCTTGTTGGTGGCAGACGCAGTATCCAAGATGAAAATCGCACCAAGAATTGCAATGTTGAGTTATTCAAACTTCGGTTCTTCTCACGGCTCAGATCCAGAGAAAGTAGCCAAAGCGGTTTCAATACTTCATCACAATCATCCACATCTTATTGTAGACGGAGAGATTCAAGCGAATTTTGCTCTTAATGCCGAAATGAGAAAAGAGAATTTTCCCTTTTCTAAATTGGCTGACTCGAAAGTAAACACACTTATTTTCCCAAACCTTTCTGCCGGAAATATCAGCTACAAAATTCTTCAAGAAGTTGCAGGAATGGAAGTTATAGGTCCGATTTTATTGGGAATGAAAAGGAGTTATCATATCTTGCAGATGGGATGCTCTGTGCGTGAAATTGTGAACATGGTTCGTGTTGCGGTGGTTGATGCTCAAGCCAAAGGAACCTTAAACAGATAATATGCTATACTCTTTAACAGGACAACTCAGCGAGAAATCACCGGTGCATGCCGTAATCAATTGCAACGGCGTGGGCTATTTTCTAAACATTAGTTTGGCCACCTATTCTGCCCTTCCAAACAACGGTGAGGTTATGCTTTACACGCATTTGCATGTCAATGGCAACGACTATTCCTTGGTGCTCTATGGATTTTATTCAGATCAAGAAAAGGAACTGTTCAAGAAATTGGTGAGTGTAAGCGGTGTTGGTCCGAATACGGCTAGAATGGTGCTTTCAAGTTTAAATGTAAACGAGTTAATTCAAGTAATCGCCAGTAAGGACCTTCCTTCCTTGAAGAGAATCAAAGGTATTGGTGAAAAAACGGCCGAGAGAATTCTAGTCGATCTGCACAACAAAGTGGGGAAGACAGATGGAACTTTTGTTGAAAAAGTTGGAGGATTACACAATACAATCCGTCAAGATGCGTTAGTCGCACTATCCCAATTGGGCCTAGACAAAACCAAAACTGAAAAAATGTTGGATAAAATTCTTCTAACAAATGGCGAGTTGCCATTGGAAGAACTTATTAAACAGGTGTTGAAACAGATATAGCATTGTGAAAGAAGTTGTCCTCCGCCTCCTATCAAGAGCCATTTTCGTAATGGCCCTTTGCGTTTCTGGTTGGCTGGCTTGGGCAAATACATCTGTTCAAACGAGAGTAATCGCTAAATCAAATCACAATTTCGTGTTTGCGCCAGATACCGTAACGCCAATTTGGCCGAACGACGACACCCCTTCACCCAATGAAGGCAGTGGCGGAATTGAAATTCCCCTTCCCGATAATATTCATTATTCTATTGAATACAATCCTGAAACGGGTCGTTATGAAGTTATTCAGAAAGTTGGAGACAAGTTCGATTATCGGAGAACCACAACTATGGATCAAGAGGATTTTTTAAATTTTCAACTCGATAAAAATGTTTCCAAGTATTGGAACAAAATCAAAGACGACAAGGCTGCAGCGAACAAAGAATTTGCTCCAGTGATTAAAGTTGGCGGGGACAATTTCGAACATATTTTCGGATCCAATGAAATTGAAATCCGCCCTCAAGGTTCGGCCGAATTAACGTTCGGTTTGAATTCTCAACGCACGGAAAACCCTCGTATTCCCGAGCGTCAAAGGAAGAACACCAACTTCAACTTCGATCAGAAAATTCAAATGAACGTCATTGGTAATATCGGTACCAAGATGAAATTAAAGGTGAATTACAACACTGAAAGCACCTTCGATTTTGAGAATAACATGAAGGTGGAATACACCGGTGATGAAGACCAAGTCATGCGTAAAATTGAAATGGGAACGGTAGCACTGCCCCTTACCGGTAGCTTAATGCCCGGAAGCCTTGGTTTGTTCGGAGCCAAAATTGAAACCCAATGGGGAAAGCTAAAGAACACCACAATTCTTACTCAACAAAAAGGTGAACGAAAAGAAATCACTGTTCAAGGCGGCGCGCAAACCACACGTTTTGATATCGCAGCAGACAATTACGAAGCGAATAGACACTACTTCCTTTCAGGATTCTTTAGAGACAATTATGACAATGCTCTAGCTTCATTGCCTGTTGTAAATAGCGGTGCGAACATCACACGTATTGAAGTTTGGGTGGTGAATCAACAAGCCAACACGCAAGATGTTAGAAACATTATGGCATTTACCGATTTGGGTGAGAACTCCCAATACATGGCCACAGATTACAATAACTCTTCTCTGATTAGCCCCGGGCAACTTCAAAATCCGGACAATGAAAACAACAACCTGTACAATGTTCTAAGCAATAATCAGAACATCTTAGATTTCTCAAATGCCAATGCCGCCATTCAAGCTTTAGGTTATGGAATGCGTCAAGGAATTCATTACGAGCGTGTAGGAAACGCCCGAAAACTAACCCCCTCTGAGTACACCTACAACGCACGTCTAGGATTCATTTCATTGAAGCAATCATTGAATAATGCCGAGGTTTTGGGTGTGTCGTATGAGTACACATTGAACGGACAAACCTTTCAGGTAGGTACACTTTCACAAGATGGAATTGCAGCACCACAAGCCTTAATGTTGAAGATGCTGAAGTCTTCAATCACCTTGGTGAAACTAACGAATGGTGATCCTTCTCCGCTTTGGAGAAACATGATGAAGAACGTCTATAACCTCGAATCATTCGGAATTTCACCAGAAAAATTCAGATTGGAAGTTTGGTACAACAACCCAGCAACGGGTGTAAACATGAATTACATTCCACGAGAGCCGTTGAGTGGAAAGCTATTGCTTCAAGTTATGAATCTCGATAGAATTGATGCGCAACAAATGCCCGGGAGCGATGGATTCTTTGACTTTGTTCCTAACGCCTCAACGTCGGGTGGACTTATTGATGCTTCAACAGGAAGGGTATTCTTTCCAGTGGTTGAGCCCTTTGGTTCGCATTTGTCTGATCAGATATATGCTGGTTTAGGAAATACCCCCCAAGCTGCGCAAGTTGTTTCACAAGTTGTTTTTCAAGCACTGTACGATTCAACAAAGACAGCTGCACAAATTGGTTTTCCTCAACTGAATAGATTCAGAATTAAGGGAGAATATCAAAGTGCTTCGGGTTCTGAAATTTCATTGAATGCGCTGAACGTTCCGCAAGGGGCAGTTACCGTTACAGCCGGAGGAATGAGACTTGTTGAAGGAACAGATTTCACCGTGAATTACAATTTGGGAAAAGTTACCATCCTCAATGAAAGCATCATGAGTTCTGGACAACCGATAAAGGTTGCTGTAGAAAGTAACTCCATGTTTAATCTGCAATACAAGACTTTATTAGGAAGCCGATTCGATTATAAGTTTTCTGATAATCTCGCAATGGGAGCGACAATCATGAATTTGAAAGAGAGACCGCTTACTCAAAAGGTAAATGCAGGAGACGATCCTGTAAACAACGCTATGATGGGTTTCGATATGAATTTCCAAAAGGAAGTGCCAATCATAACAAAATGGATTGATCGTATTCCCGGAATTCAAACCAAAGAAAAATCAACAGTAACGTTTAGTCTTGAAGCAGCGAAAATTTTCCCGGGTCACTCTCGCGCAATTTCCAAAGATGGAAATGCATACGTCGATGATTTCGAAGGAAGTCAAAGCGTTATCGATTTGCGTTCATTGAACCAATGGTTCATGGCATCTACACCGAAGTTACAATCCACACTTTTTCCTGAAGGAGATTTTGAGGACAGTCTTGTTTACGGCGCAAATCGCGCACAATTGTCGTGGTACATTATTGATCCATTGTTCTACAGAAACAGTTCATACACGCCACCCAATATCTCTGCAGATATGCAAAGCGATCACCGCATGCGCGAGGTGTTGGAGTCTGAAGTTTTTCCGAACAGACAATTACCTTCAGGTACTCCGCCGAACATCACTTGTTTAGATCTTACCTACTACCCAGAAGAAAGAGGGATGTACAACTTCGAATTACCGAATGGTTATTCGGGACGAACGTCCGGATTGAATGACAGCGGAACATTGAAAGATCCATCATCGAGATGGGGCGGAATTCAACGGGCATTAACAACAACAGACTTCGAAACTTCGAACGTACAGTTCATTCAGTTTTGGGTCATGGATCCATTCCATGAAGATTCGGAAAATATCCAGGGAGGTGACCTTTATTTCAACTTAGGAAACGTTTCTGAAGACATTATGAATGACTCTTACATGAGTTTCGAAAATGGATTTCCCTCGGCAAATAACGATCTCCCTATTGAGCAAGGAACATGGGGTAACTATCCTGCACCTACCACTTTCAACGTGGTAAACGCATTTGATTACACCTCTGGAAATTACGAGCAACAAGATATCGGTTTAGATGGTTTGAATTCAACGGCGGAACAATCCTATTTTGCGAACTGGTTACTTCAGTTGCAAGGTTTTTTAACTCCCGATGCCTATGCGAAATATCAGCAGGATCCTTCAGCAGATAATTTTAGTTATTTCCGAAGTTCACAGGCCGATGCAGCTAACTTGAACACCGTTGAACGCTACAAAAATTTCAACAGATACGAGGGCAACTCAAACACCAATACACCCGACGGATATCCCATTGCAGCCACTACTATTCCCAATTCGGAAGACATTAACCAAGATATAACACTCAACACAATTGAAAGTTATTTTCAGTACAAAGTAAGTCTTCGTCCAAATGATTTAGGCGATGCTAATTTGGGAAGAAATTACATCACAGATACCTTCGTTACAACGAAAACAACAGCGAACAACGAAGAGCGTCAAATTCGCTGGTACCAATTCAAAATTCCAATCAAGGAATATGAAAAGCGTGTAGGAAGTATTCCTGATTTCCGTTCCATTCGATACATTCGAATGTTCTTGAAGGGTTGGGAAGAGCCAGTAACCTTACGATTTGCACGGTTGGAATTAGTTCGCGGTGAATGGAGGAAATACGATAACACATTAGCGGGAAATCAAGAACAAGAAATAAACGACGATCCGGAAACAACCTTCAACATCGCCGCCGTGAACATTGAAGAAAACGGAAATCGCGAGCCTGTTCCTTATGCTGTTCCTCCAGGAATTATTCGCGAGCAAGACGTAGCCTCTGCCAACTTAAGAAATTTGAATGAGCAGTCACTGTCGTTAAGCGTTTGCAATTTGAAAGATGGAGACGCGCGTGCTACATACAAAAATGTGAAGTATGATTTGCGCCAATACAAACGCCTTCGCATGTTCGCTCATGCCGAAGCCGCGGGCATTCAATCAGAATTAAAAGATAACGATGTCTCTGTATTCATTCGTTTAGGTTCCGACTTCGATGAAAACTATTACGAGTATGAAGTTCCAATGAGTGTAACGCCTTGGTACACCAATAATGACGACGAAATTTGGCCTGCGGAAAATAACTTTGATATTAAACTTTCCGATTTACAAAACCTAAAGATTAATCGTCCTTCTTCAACTTCTGTATTGTCTGTTGTAGATACTATTCTAGACAACAACGTTCACCTTTCGGTAAAAGGAAATCCGAACTTGGCCAACATCACAACCATGATGATTGGTATTCGAAACCCTGATAAAGACACCAATCCTTTTGGTGTAGTAGATGATGGAAGAGGGAAATGCGCAACCGTTTGGGTAAATGAATTACGCCTTTCTGAGTTCGATGAAAAATCGGGATCAGCGGCTATTGCGAGATTGACTGCGCAATTGGCAGATTTTGGAAACGTGGCGGTGTCTGGAAATATAAGCACTCCTGGCTGGGGCGCAATAGAACAAAGAGTTCAGCAAAGACAACAGGAAACAAAGATGGGGCTCGATGCAAGTAGCACGTTGCAACTGGGTAAGTTCTTCCCGAAAGATTGGGGTGTGCAATTGCCAATGTATTTAGGGTTTTCGGAAAATGTACAAACGCCAAGGTATAGTCCTCTCCAACCAGACATTCAAATGACCGATTTGCCTACTTTAAGCAAACCGTTAAAACAAAAATCTCAAACATACACCAAACGCAGAAGCATCAATTTCACAAATGTGAAAATTGCTCCGAAAAAAGGAGCCGCTGCAGATAAGGGAGTCGGTTTACCAAGTGCTGATGATAAGGGGAAACCAGGAACGCAAGTTGCACCGCCAAGCACCGCCAAGCCAAAGTTTTATGGAATAGATAATTTCTCTGTTTCATACGCCTACAATGAAACATACTTCCGTGACATCAACACCGATTGGCGTTTGCAAAAACAATATCAAGGAGCCTTCGACTATAGCTTCACGAATAAGCCAAAAGAGTTCAAACCGTTAGCAAATTTCCCGGTCATTAAAACTTCTAAATATCTGAAGTGGCTCAAGGAATTCAACTTCTATGCGGGAATCAAACAACTGAGCTTCAGAACGGAAATGAATCGCTCGTATGAAACCAGTCGCATTCGAAACAACTCTTTGGAATTAACCGGCATTTATAGCGACATGCTCATTCAAACGCAAGCTCAAAAGAATTGGAATTGGACTAGAAACTATTCCATGAAATATGACTTGACCAAGAATCTGAAAACCGATTTCACCGCGAGCAATATTGCGTTGGTAGGTGAACCGCGTGGAGTGATAAATAAGAGCGATGTTGATTGGTACGAGTCCTACAAAGATTCCGTTTGGAGCAATATTCAACATTTCGGCGAAACAACAACCTACAATCACAACGTAGGAGTTACTTATAAACTGCCGTTAGATAAATTTCCGTTATTGAACTTTATGAGCGCAGATGCGCGATACGGAGGAACATTCAGATGGGATCGCGCGCCCTTCACTCAGGACACACTCGGAAATACCATTCAGAACAGCAGACAAATTCAACTGAATGCCCAAGGTAATTTCGAAACCTTGTACAACAATGTCCCTCGTTTTAAGCAGGCTTTAACCGGAAAAAAACCTGATGCAGGTAAAAAAGATGCAGGAAAGAAAGATGATCCAACAAAGAAAGATGGTTTTGGAGATGATCTAAAGAAGAAGACAGAGAAGAAAGAAAAAGTAGATCCGTTAGATGTAGCTCTTCGATTCATTATGATGGTTCGCACAGTGAATGGAAGCTACACAAAGAATGAGGGACTATCGCTTCCGGGATATGCGAATAGTACCAGTATTCTCGGATTCGATGATCAGTTCGATGGCCCTGGCATCGGATTCCTGGTAGGACAGCAGAATACAGATTTAATGGGCAATCCGACGGGACGCAATTTCGCTACAGATGCGGCAAGCAACGACTGGTTAGTGCAACGTCAATCTCTGAATATCCAATACAACGAGACTTTCACGGAAACTTGGAACGCGAAAATGAATTTAGAGCCTTTCCGTTATTTCAAGGTTGAACTTTCAGCTACTCGCCAAGAAGGAAAAAATTACAATTCGTTTTTCAGGTATGACCCAACCATTGACGATTACACGTTTCAATCACCAATGGAAACAGGAAATTTCTCGGCATCTTTAATTACTTGGAATACTGCATTTGTTAAGGACGACAAAGAGAACAACTACGCGAGTCCAATTTTCGATCAACTCTTAGCGAATAGAAAGGAAATATCTAGCCGTTTGAACAATGAGACATACCAACTAGCAAATCCGAATGACTCGGGGTATTATGAAGGTTTCGGATCGCTTTCTCAAAATGTAATCATTCCTTCATTTATAGCGGCCTATACAGGTCGATCAGCAAGTGAAGTAGTGTTGAGCCCATTCGCGACCAAGGCACAGCCAAACTGGAAAATCACTTATGACGGCTTAACCAAATTGCCTGCAGTGAAGAAGTATTTCAAGCAATTCAACGTAACGCATAATTATCGTTCTACTGCTACCGCTTCTTATGTAACAAACTTGAAGTATGAAGAGTTTAATAATCTTCCCACAGGCATTGATCAAAGCGCAGAACAGAATTTCATTTCTCAACAACAAATTGGTACTGTAACTCTCACCGAATCCATGTCTCCTCTTGTGGGATTCGATATGACACTGAAGACAAAAAAAGTTAACGACCCTTTGATTAAATTGGAGTACAAACGTGATCGAACTATAGCCCTGGGAATGTCGAATTATCAGATCACTGAAACGAAGAGTAATAGTTTCGTCATTGGTTTGGGATATAAAATCACCGAAGTTCCGAATCCATTCGGAAGAAAAAAAGGAAGTAAGCTTCCCGTGAAATTACTTGAAAAGTCAACGCTGAATTTGCGTGTCGATTTCACCATTCGCGACAACTTTACCTTAATCAGAAAAATTGAAGAACAGCAAAATCAGGTAACAGCTGGACAAACATTGTTTAGTGTGAAATCTAGCGCTGACATGGCAATTAGCGACAAGCTAACACTTCGTTTCTTCTATGATCATCAGATTAATAAACCGGCAATTTCGACAAGTTTCCAAACGTCGAATGTTACCACCGGACTTGCCATTCGATTTACGTTGAACGGTTCGGGCGGCTCCAACACAGCCCAACCCCAAGGTGGACAATAATTTTGGGCTTCAATGTCTTAACAAACTTTTCTATTTTTTCATAGACTTAACATTAAATTTGTGTTAAGTTCGTGTGATATTAAAATTTGTGACCCCAATTGAGCAAATAGTGCAGCAGTTCACCCCAATTTCTTTGAAAGAAAT
>CANKYR010000056.1 GCA_947488195.1 Flavobacteriales bacterium | reverse complement strand
CCATTATCAGAAAGACCGTCCCAAATTGCAATTCCTTTTGGACCTAAATATTCATTTCTAATCAACCGTTTGACGCGAATACCACGCTCGTTGTATATGGTCAGGTTACCGACACACCCTGATTTCATTTCTGAAAAATGAAATTGAATGACGTCGTCCATTCCATCATTATCAGGAGAGAAAATAGATGTTGAAAGTTCAAAGACTCCGCTCATATTTTCGATTGAAATTGATTGTGAGTTTGCTACTCCGGGTGTCGCGAAACCGGAAGCTTCTGAAGCACTGTGCCAGTTGCTTTGTTGACTCGTGGGCATTGCGTCTGAAAGCCTTTCGAGCGAGACGCCTTCGAACGAATTGAGTAATTGGAAATGCATCGATTCAGAATAATTCAGTTCATCAATAATTTCATTTTGATTCGAGTAAATAATGCATGTTCCATATGAATTGTTGAAGGAAGGAAGCACACTTAACTGTATGATATTTTTTGTTTGAATGGAAGGGTACAATTCTTCAATATTCTTTACATTATCCGTAAAGACAATGAACTCATTCGGTAGAATGATTCTTCCCTCTGTCGTTGTCATTTCATTGTCAGCGCCTGAATTCAAATATCCGTTTGCAATGGACAAATTTTTTATGCAGATTGCCTTTGTAGTGGTATTTCGAAGTTCAACGAAGTCGAAACCGCCAACATATGGATTGAAGAGAATTTCATTGATGACTAAATTTTCCAAAGAAGCATTTTCAGGATATCCCCATTCGAAAGAAATGAAAGTGCTATTTCCACTGCAGTCGGAAATGCCTTCGAGCGTGAAGTTTAATATCGAAGATTCGAGTAATACAGAAGTGACTAGATTAATTTGTGTTGAAGGGTTATTGGAGAGGAAATTTCCAACTAAATTTTCTTCTTGAAATAAATTTCCATTAAGGGTAACTGGTTCGTTGAAATGAAGAGCAAGTGAACTGTCTTCAAGTGTTAGATAGAGCAATTCAGGTTCGTTTGCATCAGGCATTAGCGAGTAAACAGAATTCTGATATCCGGGTGAATTTCCAATTTCATTTTCACACGCTCTCCAATTGTTGGAAGTGCTGCACGGTAAATTCGGATTTACCAATTCAAGCGACCAACCGCCATTGGCTTTGAAACTGCTGTTAAACCAATCTATGCTGTAGCGTATGCTGTCTAAGTGCATTCCGTTCATGCTTAGTTTTAAAAGCATTCCAGAATTGGTTAATGTTGGAAAGGAAGGAATTAATAGTTTGTTCGATATTGAGAGAAACGAAAGACTTTCAGTAACATCTCCAAGAACAAGATATTCATTCGGAAGAAGCAATTGGCTTCCTTCAAAAACGCAGCTGTTTATTGAAAGTCCATGCAGCTCGAGTGTGTGCGAACTTTTATTATACACTTCAATAAACTCAGAAGGTATTCCTTGAACAACAGGATCAGGGTCGGCAAGAATTTCAGTGAAAATCAGATCCCCAAATTCAGGTGTTTTCCCTTGATAAATTTCTATGGAGAAGTTGGAAATATTTCCTTCACAATCTGAAAGTACCGATTGCGTAAGCGTGTAGAATGTTTCGGGTTGAAGATTTGCATTGAAAGCGATAACCACAACGGTATTGGATTCTGAAAGTTGAACATTCGAAATCTGAGTATTGGTGCAAATGAAATTGCTTGAGAGAGGGACAGCGATGCTTTCATTAAAGACGAGAGTAACTTGATCGGCTTGGTTAACATTCCAACTAATTAATTGTGGACCTTCTGTATCAGGAGAGTTGTTGAAGATGCTGTTTTGAATTCCGGGAGTTCCTCCGACTGTATTATTCGAAGCCGACCAATTGAATTTCCCACTGCAGATTTTATACGGATTCACTTGTTCAAGACTCCAGCCTCCGTCAGATTTTTCCGTGCTGTTGTACCATTCGTCTGTGTACGATACAATGTCAATTACGTTGTTGTTGAAGTCTAGCACTGTTAGGCTATCTCCGGCGTTGGTTAATGCCGTAAGGGCTGAAATTCCTATTGAATTAGGGAAGAGGGAAGTGTTGTTTGCATCACAGATAATTACATATTCATTCGGATTCAAGAGAAAGGGAGGAATGGTTTTTTCCGAAGTTGAATTCACCAACTTCCATCCAGATAATTCATACGGAACGCTGTCTGCATTGTAGAGTTCGATGTATTCGGCGTCCGGCATTCCATTCGACGGAGTCGGGTCTGCATAGATTTCATTGATAACAACCGAACGTACGTTCGGTGTATTTATCACTGCAGGTGGAATTTCATTCCCGAAGTAAATATTATCGAAATAGAATTTTGTAGCGTTGGAAGAAGTATAGATGCAACTCATTCCAAAAAAGTTTGTCTGATTGTACGTGTTGTCGAAAACGGAAAATTCTGAAATGAAATTTGTCCCTCCAGATGGGTCGATATTCACGCTCCAATTTCCAACATTGTCTCTTAGAACTTGAATGTTTATGTTGAAAGAAGAAGCCACCAATCCTGCTGTTCCGGCAGCCATTTCAACAATCCCCATAGGGCCGTCGTCTCGAAAAAACTTTATGGCGTCTGTTGAACCAGATTCACCCAGTTTGAGAAAATATCCCGTTGCGTTCGATCCCGAAGTTGAATTAGAAAAGGATAAGTCGGATTCGTTTGCAACCAAGTAAATGCGACTGTGGTTGTTGTCGCTACCTGAAAACGTTTGTTTCACTGTAAAGCGCCATTCCTTGTTGTCAATGGAGGGGTTATTTGTTTGTGCAGAGAGGTAGCTCTGTCCGCCGGTTGCGCTGAACATCTGCAATTCTTGACTGACGTTCACTACGAATACATCAGTGGAACCGGCCCAGGTGGGATTCATGTTGAAGTTGCCGTCGCTGAAATTATCGTTGATTTGACAGGGTACAGGCGAGCACGATGAAAGTGCAAACGCTAGAGGAATAAATTTTTTGTAGTGCATGAGAAATGTTTTGTAATTATTCTTTCGAAACTAAAATGCACAAGTAGTAATTTCGTGAAAAACATATGTATGCGAATTGCAGTTGTAGGAGCTACCGGATTGGTTGGAAAAAAGATGCTTCAAATTCTTGAAGAACGTAAATTTCCGTACGATGAAATCATTCCAGTTGCGTCGGAAAAGAGTGTTGGACTAACCGTTTCTTGTTGCGGAAAAGATTGGACCGTTGTTTCCTTAACCACTGCTGTAGCGGCTTCTCCAGATATTGCATTGTTTTCAGCAGGTGGAGAAACAAGTTTAGAGTGGGCACCGAAGTTTGCGGCAACCGGATGTGTAGTTATAGACAACAGCAGTGCATGGCGAATGACAGAGGGAGTTCCTTTAGTGGTGCCTGAGATCAACGCAAGCAGCATAAATGCGCATAACAAGATTATCGCAAATCCGAATTGCAGCACCATTCAAATGGTAATGGTATTGAAGCCGCTTCATGACTTATACAAGATCAAACGAGTAGTTGTTTCAACCTATCAAAGTGTTACAGGAACTGGAAAGGTTGCTGTAGATCAATTGATGAACGAGCGTATTGGAAAAGACGGCGAGAAGGCTTATGCGCACACCATAGATATGAACCTTATTCCTCAGATCGATGTGTTCCAATCGAACGGATACACGAAGGAAGAGATGAAGATGATTCTTGAGACCAAGAAAATTATGGAAGACAATTCCATTGCAGTAACCGCTACCGCGGTGCGTGTTCCAGTAATGGGCGGACACTCAGAATCGGTAAACATTGAATTCGAAAACGCTCCAGATATTACAAAAGTGAAAGAGGCGCTTAGTGCCTTCCCAGGAATTGAAGTGGTAGATAATATTGAACAAAAACTTTACCCAATGCCGCTCATTCATGCTGCGGAGAGTGATAGCGTTTTTGTTGGACGCATTCGCCTCGACGAGTCTCAAGCCAATACGTTGAATTGCTGGATAGTTAGCGATAATCTTCGCAAAGGCGCTGCCACCAATGCAATTCAAATTGCAGAATACTTGGTTGCGAAGAATTTGGTTTAAAAAGTTCTATCCTTCCATTTCAACACTAACGCTTTCCACCTGGTGTCCCATAGGGGCGTTAATCTTTGTCAAACGAATTCCAACCGAATGAGCGTTCGGGAAACGAAGTTTCATTGCCGTGTGCATGCGAACCAAAACTGTTTCAATTAACTTGGCTCTTACTTTCATTTCAGCGTAAACCAATTCTTTTACTGCAACGTAGTCTATCGTTTTTTCTAAATCGTCGGTTTCAGCCGACACTTCGAAAGCGCCTTCAATCCACACATCTACGCGGTAATCGCCACCAATGACTTCCTCTTCTTTCCAGCATCCGTGGTGAGCACGAACCTGAATGTTATTCAATTGAATTTTCATTTTATCCTAAAGTGTCAATGCATTTTTGAATGCGTGGTAAAACGAATTCTTTTCCAACTAACGCAGCAACATGCGATGCACCAGGTCCTGTAAGAACTCCCGTTAATGCAAGTCTAAACAAAGGCATTACAGCGCCCATTCCTAAACTGTTGTCTGCCAAGAATTGTTTCATAGCAACGTCAATAGATTCTACTGTGAAAGGCTCAAGTGTTTCTAAAACAGCGGACCATTTTTGAAGGATAGCAGCAGACTCTCCAACTTTCCATTTCTTCGAAACGGCATCTTCGTCGTAAGAAGTTGGATCTACAAATAAATATTCACCGTCCAATAAATCTTTTGGAAATACTGCGCGCTCGAGCATAAGCTCTATCACGCCTTCAACATACTCGGCACACACATCATAACCGCGCTCTCGAATGGCGGGCATAATCATTTCCGCTAGCTCAGCACGTGGCGTGTTGCGCATGTATTGTTGATTGAACCACTTCGTTTTTTCCGGATCGAATTTCGAACCTGACTTTCCAACACGTTCAATGGTGAATGCTTCAACCATTTCATCCATTGTGAAAATTTCTTGGTTGTTGCTCGGTGCCCAACCCAATAAAAGCAACATGTTAATGAAGGCTTTCGGAAGGTATCCGCTTTCGCGATATCCGCTTGAAATATTTCCGGTTTCAGGGTCTGTCCATTGCAAAGGGAAGACAGGAAATCCTAAACGATCTCCATCTCTCTTGCTCAATTTTCCGTTGCCATCAGGTTTCAAGATTAGCGGCAAATGCGCGAACAACGGTGCTTCCCATTCGAACGCTCTATACATCATCACGTGCAAAGGTGCAGATGGCAACCATTCTTCACCACGAATAACGTGGCTAATTTCCATGGTGTGGTCGTCTACAATATTCGCTAAGTGATACGTTGGCATTCCGTCTGACTTGTAAAGTACTTTGTCGTCGAGTTCGTTCGTAGAGAATACCACCCATCCGCGAATGATATCTTGAAAACGAACTTCTTCGTTGCGAGGCATTTTGAAACGTACAACGAACGGTTCTCCTTTTTCCAATCGAGCCGAAACTTCATCAGCAGGAAGTGTCAATGAGTTCTTTAAGGTCATGCGCGAAATGCTGTTGTATTGCCAGTTCGGCATTTTCGCCAATTCGGCTTGCTTACGAATGTTGTCTAACTCTTCAGGAGTATCGAATGCATAATAAGCCCAGCCTTTTTCAATCAATTCTACCGCATACGCCTTGTATATGGGCTTTCTTTCGCTCTGACGATAAGGCTCGTGCTTTCCGCCGTAACCAACACCTTCAGTGGGTTCAATGCCGCACCATTTCAATGAATCTAAAATATATTGTTCAGCACCTGGAACATAGCGTGTTTGGTCGGTGTCTTCAATTCGAATGATAAAATCCCCGCCGTGTTTCTTGGCAAAAAGATAGTTGTATAATGCTGTGCGCACGCCACCCATGTGCAAAGGGCCTGTAGGACTAGGAGCGAAACGAACACGAACTCTTGGTGATGTCATAGTAGTTTTTGAAAGTGTGCAAATTTACAATAATAGTGTGCTTGATTATAATTTAGAGCCTTCGGCTAAAGCGTTTAACAAGCGATTGGCTTTGTCCATGTTTTGTACTTCAGGAAATGCAATGCGCAGGGTGTCGTCTTTCTCATACATTTTTCCAGCAACCGGGTTGAGTTTAATGAAGTTCAAGATGCGCGTGAATGCCTCGCTTTGGTAGAATGGAGAATCTTGTTTAGAAACGAAATAACCAATCATTTTACCACTCTTCAACACCAGCTTTTCGAAACCAATTTCTCTCGCTTTCCAACGCAAGCGCATAGTATCGATCAACTGAATAACGGGCTTCGGAATAGGACCGAATCTGTCCTCCAGGTCTTTCGAGAATTTCTGAATTTCTTCTTCCTTCTCCATATCGTCGAGCGCTTTGTAGAGGGCAATACGTTCGGAAATATTTCCAACATATTCATCTGGAATAAGCAATTCAAAGTCGGTCTCGAGTACAGTATCTTTTACGAAGGAAGCGGTCTTCTTCATTTCCTCTTCGTACAATTCTTGGAAGTGCTCTTGCTTCAATTCTTGAAGGGCTTCGTCTAAAATTTTCTGATACGTTTCGAAGCCCAATTCATTGATGAATCCGCTTTGTTCGCCTCCCAATAAATTTCCGGCACCACGAATATCCAGGTCGCGCATGGCAATGTGCATTCCAGATCCAAGATCCGAGAATTGCTCTATCGCTGTTAAGCGTTTCTTCGCATCGTCTGTGAGCATGTGTGTTGGCGGACTCAACAAATAACAAAACGCTTGCTTGTTGTTTCGCCCAACGCGTCCGCGTAATTGGTGAAGATCGCTCATTCCAAAATGATGCGCGTCGTTGATCATTATCGTGTTGGCATTCGGAATATCAATACCACTTTCAACAATGGAAGTGGAAACCAACACATCGAATTCTCCTTCAATGAATTTGTTCATCACCTCTTCCAAATCTTCACCGCTCAATTGTCCGTGCCCAATGCCAATACGAACATCTGGACACACGCGTTGGATCAGTCCTGCCATTTCACGAAGGTTCTGAACACGGTTGTGCACGAAGAAAACTTGACCACCTCGTTGCACTTCGTAGCTAATGGCATCGCGAACAATCTCTTCTCCAAATGGAATTAATTCGGTGCGAATCGGAACGCGATTAGGTGGTGCTGTTTGAATGATACTCAAGTCGCGCGCACCCATGAGTGAAAATTGCAAAGTTCTTGGAATAGGCGTGGCAGTAAGCGTTAACGCATCAACATTCGCGCGAAGCAATTTCAATTTGTCTTTTGCAGCTACCCCGAATTTCTGTTCTTCATCAATGATCATTAATCCAAGATCGTTGAAGACAACGCGTTTCCCAAGAATAGCATGGGTACCAATAAGAATATCAACTTTTCCGTTTTTCACTTTCTCAAGTGTCTCTGAATTTTGTTTCGCTGTTTTGAAACGATTGATGTATTCAATGGTAACAGGAAAATCTTTCAATCGCGATTTGAAACTCTTGTAATGTTGAATGGAAAGAATGGTTGTTGGAACCAGCACAGCCACTTGCTTTCCGTCTGCCACGGCTTTGCACGCTGCGCGAATAGCAATCTCTGTTTTTCCGAACCCAACATCTCCGCATACCAAGCGATCCATTGGGAATGCCGCTTCCATATCTTCTTTCACCGCAACAGAAGCCTTGTATTGATCGGGAGTATCTTCATACATAAAGGAAGCCTCTAATTCGGTTTGCATGTATGTATCGGGTTGAAAGGCGAATCCTTTTGTTGACTTCCGCTTTGCATAAAGCTTAATTAAATCGAAGGCAATTTCTTTCACCTTCGTTTTCGTTTTACGCTTTAGGTTTTGCCATGCATTGCTTCCGAGTTTGTCCATGGTAGGAGCAGTTCCTTCCTTCCCAGAAAACTTGCTAATGCGGTGCAACGAGTGAATGCTGACGTAAAGAATATCTCCGCCTTTGTAAGTTAGTCGAATGGCTTCTTGTTCTTTTCCATTCACATCAATTTTCTGCAACCCACTGAACTGGCCTACTCCGTGGTCTATGTGCACAACGAAGTCTCCCGGTTGAAGCGCAAGAATTTCTTTCAGCGTTAATGCTTCTTTGTTTTTCTTGAATCCTTCTTTCAGTTTAAATCGATGGTAACGTTGAAAAATTTGGTGGTCGGTGTAGTACAGAATTTTTTTATTCTGATCCATGAACCCCTCGCTTATTTCAAGAATTTCTTGAATGTAAGCGATGTCTTTTTTCTTGTCTTGAAATATTTGATCGAGTCGTTCCAACTGTTTCGACTGTCCTGCAACAATGTGTGCTTTGTATCCTTGCTGAATCAAGTTCTCCAAATGCTCAGCAAGCATTTCAAAATTTTTATTGAAGGAAGGTTGAGGCGTGCAATGGAACTCTTCGGTTTCTCCAAGGAATTGACGCTTACCTCCGAATTCAATTACGCGTTTAGCTTCAAGCTGTTTTAACCATTCGTTTTTCGAAGTGAATAGTTCGTCCGGTTTATCGTGCGAAATGGTATCGGAAAGTCTGTTGAATCGCTCTTCTGCCTTTTCCATTTCAGCTTGAAATTGTGCAAGTGAAGATTCGGTGTTGCTCATCCAAACAACAGTGTTGGACGGAAGGAAATCGAGTAGCCCAATGCGCACTTCTTCTGAATGTTTCGAATGGGTATTCGGAACAATAATGGCTTTCGTCATTTTGTTCACGGAAAGCTGCGTAGCTGGATCGAAGTTTCGAATGCTTTCTACTTCTTCATCGAAGAATTCAATGCGGTAGGGATATTCATAACTGAAAGAGAAAACGTCGACAATACCTCCGCGTACGGCGCACTGTCCGGGTTCGTATACGTAATCTACTTTTTCAAACTGAAATTCAATAAAAACTTCATCAATGAAATCCATGGAGTAAGATTGTCCCACATCTATGCTGAAGGTGTTTTTCTCGAGCTCTTGATGTGTAACAACCTTTTCGAAAAGTGCTTCTGGATAGGATACAACGATGTAGTTTTTTCTATTCTTCTGAAGTTTGTTCAGCACCTCTGTACGAATAGCAATATTTGCATTTTGAGTAGTCTCTACATCGTATGCGAGTCTGGCAGTTCGAGGAAAAAAGAGTACAGGAGTTTTTTCTTGTTCCTTTTCGTCGGAACCAATTTCAAGAATGGCCTCAAGGTCATTGAGGAAGTATGCGGCCTTTTCTTTGTCGTCGAGCACTACCAATTGAGTAACTGGAGAAGAAGAATAAAAGGCACTGCAAATGAAAGCAGGGGCACTTCCAGCCAAACCTCTTAAATGAAGTTTGCTTTTTTCTGCTGCGATTTTATTTTCAATCGATGCTATTTCTTTTTCCCAAATGGAAAGACGTGGTTTCATAGGTGCTTCAGCAAACGAGTAAACCCCGAGATTGCTTTCTCGGGGAATTTTGTTTCAACAAAAGTAAAGTATGCTAAGCGCTACAAAAAGTTAATTTGCTTTTTTAATGGTGAAGCCGAATGTACTTCCCACTTCTTCTGTACTTCTAACGCTAATGGTTTGTTGGTGATTTTCGATGATGTGTTTGCAAATGGCAAGACCCAACCCCGAACCACCCTCATGACGAGACCGGCTTTTATCAACGCGGTAGAATCGTTCGAAGAGTCGCGCTAAATGTTCTTTTGCAATTCCAATTCCGTTGTCTGCAACTTCAACAAGAACATTGTCATTCATGTCGTAAAAGCGAATGCGGGTTTCGCCGCCTTCGTTGCCGTAATTCAAGCTATTAACAATGAGGTTGATAAGTACTTGCTCAATTTTATTTCGATCTGCTTCTACCCACAATTCGTTGAAAGGACCGTCCTTAACGAAGAGGGTTGCTTTTTTTTCAGAAGCTAATTTTTCCAGGGAATCACAGACTTCATGTGCGAGTTGAAGAATATCGAATCGCACAACTTTTAACATAATTGCACCACTTTCGAGCTGAGAAATTTCGTCTAAGTCAGAAACTAAATGTTCCAATCGTTCACAGCTAGAAATGGCGCGATCGAGGAATTTCCGACGGAGGTCAGGATTCATGTCGTCATTTTCGGCTAGGGTATCGAGATAACCTTGAATATTGAAAATGGGAGTCTTTAATTCGTGTGCAAGGTTTCCAACGAATTCTTTTCGGAAGTTATCGGCTTTCTGAAGGTCTTTAATTTTTTTTATTTTTTCTTCAGCCCAATGCGCAACGTCTTGATTTACTTCAGCCAAAATATCATTCCCCATTTCCAGGCCTTTTTTTTCGCTTTGTGTTTTAAAAGAATGAATGGTCTTGTAAATGAGTTTTACTTTGCTGTAAAGGAATCTTTCGATGAATGAGTACACCACGAAATAAGTGATGGACATACCGAGCGCTATGAAAAGAAGCAGTAACTCAATTTCGAAATCGCGTTCAAGAAAATAGACAATCAGAAAGTAAGCGCTTGCCAAAGGCAACACAACAAAGAGAGCGGATACTAGTGCAACTTGTTTTGGAGTTCGAATATTCACAATTCGAATTTAGGACATTCACGCTTCGAATTTATAACCAACGCCCTTAATTGTCTTAAAATTTTCGTCACCTAATTTTTCGCGCAGCTTGCGAATATGAACGTCAATGGTTCTGTCACCCACAATTACATCATTTCCCCAAATAGAATTTAATATGTTCTCTCTAGTAAAGACCCGGCCTGGCGCACTAGATAGTAAAACTAAAAGTTCGAATTCTTTTTTTGGCAGTTGAATATGAACGCCGTCTTTAGTCACTAAGTATTTATCACGATCAATTTCAATTCCACCGATGCTCATTTCTTTTTTCAAGTCACTTGGAGCTGATCTGCGAAGCAAGGCTTTTATCTTGGATACGAGTAAACGTTGGCGAATGGGCTTGTTAATGAAATCATCGGCTCCTGCTTCGAATCCAGCGATTTGGCTGTAGTCTTCGTTTCGCGCCGTTAAGAAAGTGATGACAACATTCTGTAATGCAGGAATCTCACGAATTTCTCTACATGTTTCCATGCCATCCATCTCGGGCATCATAACATCTAAAATAATTAAGTCGGGCAATTCTCTTTTTGCAACTTCAAGGCCTTTTCTTCCATTCAGCGCGGTGCAGACATCATACCCCTCTTTTTCCAAATTAAATGTGAGCAAGTCAAGAATGTCTTGTTCATCATCTACACAAAGTATTTTTGGTTTTTTTGCCATTCTATTGCAATCTTTGAATCGAATTATTCGGGACGAAGGTATGCGTCTTTTAAAGATATAAAGGACGTCTAAGGTTAACCTAAAGTTAAGTTTTCTTAACGCGGAAATGATATTATAGTGAAACAATTTCAAAATAAGGTGGTTTGGATTACTGGTGCAAGCAGCGGCATTGGCGAAGCTGTGGCAAAGGCCTTCAGTGCAGTTGGAGCCGTAGTAATTATTTCATCACGAAGAAGAGAAGAGTTGGAGCGCGTTAAGGCGACCTGCACAGATTCTGACAATGTTCATGTTTTCCCTTTAGATTTAACCGATGGTGAATCCATTAAGCAAGTGTCGAACGAGGTATTGTCGAAGTTCCAAATAGATATTTTATTCAATAACGGAGGTTTAAGTCAACGCTCATTGACTTCTGAAACTACCATAGAAAATGACCGGAAAATTTTCGAAGTGAATTATTTCGGACATGTGCAAATGACAAAGGCTGTTTTGCCTCAGATGTTAGCGCGAAAGACTGGACACATAGTAACTATTTCAAGTTTAACGGGTAAGTGGGGATTCTATCTACGTTCTGCTTACGCGGCATCGAAGCACGCGTTGCATGGTTTCTTCGATTCGTTGCGCATGGAGGTAGAAGATTTAGGTCTGCAGGTTACACTTATCACCCCAGGGTTTATTGCCACAGAAATTTCAAAACACGCCATCGATAAATCGGGAAATCCTTCAGGCGAAATGGATAACAATCAGGCGCAAGGAATTTCACCAGAGGAATGTGCAAAGCAAATCTTAGCAGGAATTGCGGCAGGGAAAGAGGAGTTTGGCGCAGGCGGAAAAGAATTGCGTGCATTGTTTTTACACCGTTACTTTCCGAAATTATTTAAGAAAATTTTGAAGCGACAAGCTGCGCGTTAGTCCTTAATCTGAGAAAAGCGCAAAGCGTTCAACATAAAGTTAGGAAGCGGTTTTAGCGGATCACGTTTTTCAACATTCAAAAAGATTCCCCACTTTTCTACAATAGGAACTTTGTACACTTCAATCAGTTCGATTAGTGTTCTATCCGGATCATCGATATAGGTGCAATGCACTTTGGTCTGTCCCATACTAAGCGCGTCATTGCTGTCGCATCTAAATGCAAATCCCTGTTCGGCTAGATTTACACCCAATTTTCTCATTCCCTTCACGTCTAGCCCAAGATGAACGAATCCTGAATCGCCCCAAATACGTCCTGCAAAGGTGCGCGCAGGCGCGCGGTCCAATGCTTGAACCAATTCTATAAAGGTGCTGCCCAAAACTCTTGCAAATCCACCTCCAGTTGGAGCCGATTGCTTAATGCGAACACGACGATACTGTTCTTTTCCACCGGGTAAATGTCCCCAGTCGTTGAACGTCCCTGTGCGGTCGAATACAATTTCGTCGTAGCCCAAAAGATTCGAATACAAATTCAATGCGGCTTCCATATTCGTAACCCCAATGCTGCAACCTGCCACACCGTTGCTCGCATGCCCCATGTCTCGGTAGCATTCGTTGGTGGGTTCCACACGGAAAAAGTTTCCATCTAAATCGGTTAAATCGAATACCTGCTGTTGAGCGGGATTCAATGCAATTTCACTCACGTTAAGCGCACCGTTCTGTTTGCAATACGCATGCATGTGTTTTACATCGCGCGCCTTCATGTGAACCTGAAAAATATGAAGATCACCCACTTTGATTTGAAAATCTGCTTTGCGGGGCTCAAAGGTGGTTGGACGAATAACTTCCATGGCGCAACCGCCTTGCAAATTCATAATCATACTAGCACGCTTGGTGATGGTTTTTCC
>CANKYR010000055.1 GCA_947488195.1 Flavobacteriales bacterium | reverse complement strand
CAGAACGGCGGTAATTGGAATGGAAATCAGTTGATGACCGACGCGAATTATTTTCAGGAGATGATTACGCCTTCTCAGAACCTGAACAACTCCTACGGGTATTTGTGGTGGTTGAATGGTCAAAGTTCATATATGATTCCGCAAACGCAAATTGTAATACCTGGGATGATGTTTCCAAATGCACCTTCAGATGTTTACGCTGCGCTTGGTAGAGATGGACAGTGCCTGAATGTGAGTCCGAGCGAGGGATTGGTGTTCATTCGCATGGGCAATGCGCCCGACAATTCGTTGGTTCCGTTTTTATTGAACGATCAGATTTGGGAGAAGTTGAATTACGTCATGTGCACTGCGGTTGCTGAAGAATCAGATGAAAATTTCTGGTTGAATCAGACTGCTACTTCGGTTCGGATTAACTGGCCTGGAAAGGCGTTTACTTGTGAAATACTTGGTGCAGATGGAAAAAGCATTGAATCATTTTCCTCAAAAGAAACGGCTGACGTTTCAGCATCGCAGTGGGCAAAGGGAGTCTATTTTGTAAAGTGTTCCAATGGACATGAAACCGTTGTGAAAAAAGTTTTTGTTCGATAAAAAAAGAATTTGTATTGCCGCTAGCATTTTTCCCCCAGCTTAACTGGGGACCAATGAAGAATTTACTTCGCACGAATGCCTTTGGCGAATGCTTCGCGAATGTCTTCGACTGTTTTTCTAATAATACCGTTCAAATTATGAAATAGGAATTACGAATCCCGATAGCTATCGGGAGGAATAAAATCTTCGATTTTCCAATTACGAAGTTCTCTGGTTTTGGGGAAGGAGAGAATTGATGAAATCTTGTGTGTATTGAAATGAGGAATGGATTACTTTTAATTGAACGAATTAATTCTTTCGGTTTTTGAAGAAAATAGATCTCAATGCAAACTAGAATCGTAATAACAATTTTGCTCAGTTTTATTTATGTTCTTACTTATGCTCAGAATGTATCATTGCTAAAGGACTCTGATCCTTGTGATTTTCAGAGTTTCATAAATAATCACAAGACACCTGCATTGGCAAAGAATATCTATCTTGACAAAGAATGGAGTTTAGAAAATGATAATGAATCATTGGCTTTGCTCGATAGTTTAACAGCCAAAGACAAATCTTCCAGACCGTTTTATTTTAAAGTTGTAACCAAATCCGAAGAAAAATCAGATGGATATTATTCTGAAGCACTCGGAAGCGTAGGTTATAATTACATTCTGAACAACACTCAAGAGTTTGCTTCTTATTTCGACTACAACAAATGCAATACAGATAAAGATTTAGCAATTTGGGCGAACATTGTTATTTTGGAATTAAGTATAGCTGAAGAAGGCAACTATAACAAACCCATTGCAGAAGAATTCATAAAAACCTTAAACTCTAATTGCACAAGTTGTTCGAATTCCCATAAAGAAACTATTAAAAATTTTGGTTCAGTCTTTAAGAATAAATGGATTGAATTCTTGAAAAAACAAGATTAACAAATACTTATCCCGAAGGACAAATCCCGAAGGGATGTATCCGCTGCGCGGACTGATCCACAGAGTGGATGTATCCCAAGGGAACTTCTCCTTCTCTTTCTTGATTTTTATTAGAATGAGAATCAGAATGACAAACAGAATGAGTGGCGTTGCGTGAGGGATAGCAGTGGAAAGCCCGGAGCGGCGAATGTCCGAAGGACGAGGGCAAATGGCTTTGCGAGGGCAACTGGCGTTGCGAGGGTCTTCGTCGAAAAGATATCAATTAGCCTTTTCTTTGCAGAAATTATCTGAATTATAAAACATGCTTAGAATCTACCTCCCCATCGCGTTTGCAACATTATTCATTCTTTGGGTTCTATTCCGATTGATTGTGAAGCGTGATTTGAAAAAGCATCTGAATACCCTTTATCTCGGATTGTTTTTCGGGGTGGTGTGGGCGGTGATTTACTTTTTTGTCCTAACTCCTACTCCTGTCGATGTTGCGGAGAAGGTGGATCGGACAAGAGAATTGAAAAAGCAGATTGAACAAATCTTGGCCGATAAAAAAGCGGTGGTGGGAATTTCTATTTCAGGAGAAAATGGGAACGATACGCTTTCGATCAATGGGAATATGCACTGCCCTACTCAGAGCGCTTATAAAATGCACATTGGTCTGGCAATGCTTGACAAAATTGATCGCGGCGAATTCAGTCTCGATCAGAAAATAAAAATTTCAAAAGAAGACTTGCCTGTTGATGCGTATTGGAATCCGCTTGGAACAGATTTTCCAGATGGAGGAGATCTCACTGTTGCGCAACTGATTCAATATTGTATTTCGCACAGTGATAATACCGCATGCGACACTTTAATTGGAATGGTTGGTTCTCCCAAAGATGTGGAATCTTTCTTCAAAAAGAACAATATTCAAGACCTTCAATTTGAATACAACGAACGCACCATGCAGTCGAAATGGGAGAACATGTTTCAGAATTGGATTACTCCGAATGCCGCTGTTCAGACGCTGCAACTGTTCTATGAAAATAAAAACGGTTTGCTCGCTCCTTCGAGTTACAACTTCTTCTGGCAAACCATGAAAGAAACCTCCACCGGCGTGAAGCGTCTGAAAGGACTCTTGCCTGAAGGAACAGTTGTGGCTCACAAAACGGGAACATCGGGAACGACGGATGCTGGATTAACTTCAGCGACAAACGATTGGGGAGTTGTGTTCCTTCCGAATGGACATTATTTCATCATTAGCGTTTTGGTTACAAACTCATACGAGAGCGACGAAACGAATGAAAAGATTACAGCGGAGGTTTGTAAAGTGGCGTATGACTTCTTTCTTATGAGTTAAGAGAGGGGAAGAATGCCTTCGGCGAGGGTCCGATGTACGAGGGCGAATTGCTTCGCGAGGGCAACTGGCATTGCGAGGAATTAGTTGATTTGGCAATGCACAGAGTAAAGGCTTAATGCTCCTCTGTAAATATTAACTGATTTTTATTATTTGTGATATGATACGCAATTGTATTAAAATTATTTCTTAAATTGCTGACAAACACGTGTTTGAGTACATTCGAAAAAACGGAATGCCTCGATACTGTTGTTCCGAAAAGAATGTCCGAAAAGTCCTTTGAGTAACCAAACAAATTAACATATGAAAAAAAAATTATTGTTAGCCGCATTGATTGCCTCCACAAATATATTTGGTCAACTTCCCGGAAATGGGATGACTGACTTCGATGGCAACATATACAACAGTGTTATACTCGACACCCAGGAATGGGTAAAAGAAAATTTAAATGTCGCTCACTACAACGACGGTACTGTAATACCACAAGTAACCGACCCCACTGAATGGGCAACCTTAACCACTGGTGCTTGGTGTTACTTCGACAATACTGCAGCCAACGGTGCTATCTACGGTAAGCTATACAATTGGTACGCGGTGGCCGGAATACACGACACAATCTCATCAACACCAAACAAGGTATTAGCACCAGTAGGTTTTCACGTACCCACAGACACCGAGTGGACTACTTTAACCACTTTTCTCGGTGGATTAGAGGTAGCAGGTGGCGAAATGAAAGAGATGGGAACAACCCATTGGGAAACCCCAAATACTGGCGCTACGAACAACAGCAATTTTACCGGTCTTGGAGATGGTTACCGCTGGTATTATGGCGGTTTTGGCGGAATGGGTTTGTATGCGAACTGGTGGAGTTCGACTGAGACCATACAAGTCACTACAAATCAGGTAAACGTCTGGATCCGACACCTCGATCATGACAACATATTCGCATCAAAAAACGAGGCATTGAAAGCTTTTGGCTTATCTGTTCGCCTAATAAGCGACACCTTGTTCAGTGACACCCCTTCAAACATGGGGACAATAAAAGGTGAAACCATTCGCATTTATGCTAATCCGGCTGCTAATAATGTTGTAATTGATTTGAGTAGTTTAACGACTTCAAGTAATTGGATGTACGCAATAAGTAACACCTTGGGTCAAGAGATAACTCGCGGCAAAATCATATCACAACAGACAATTATTAATTTGAATGATGCATTGAGTGAAGGCTTGTGTTTTGTTAAAGTCTACGATGCCCTTGGCAATGTTCTGACCACTAAGAAACTGTTCGTGGAATAGTGAGCGCGGCGAATGTCCGAAGGTCCTGAGGACTAGGGCAACTGGCGTTGCGAGGGCGAATGCTTCGCGAGGGCAACTGGCATTGTGAGGAATTAGTTGATTTGGCAATGCACAGAGTAAAGGCTTAATGCTCCTCTGTAGATATTAACTGATTGTTATTATTTGTGATATGATACGCAATTGTATTAAAATTATTTCTTAATTTGCTCACAACTAAGGATTTAAGAATGCATGCAGAAAAACGGAATGATCCGATACTGATGTTCCGAAAAGCATGTTTGAAAAGCCTTTTGAATAACCAAACAAATTAACGTATGAAAAATAAATTGTTTTTAGCCGCATTGTTTGCCACCACAAATAGCTTTAGTCAACTTCCCGGAAATGGGATGACTGACTTCGATGGCAACATATACAATAGTGTTATAATCGATTCCCAAGAATGGGTAAAAGAAAATTTAAATGTTTCACACTATAGCGATGGCACTGTAATACCACAGGTAACTGACGCCACTCAATGGGCAAACTTAACCACCGGTGCTTGGTGTTATTACAACAATAGTGTAGCTCACGGCGCAATCTATGGTAAGTTGTATAATTGGTACGCCGTGGCCGGAATACATGACACAATCTCTTCAACACCAAACAAGGTATTGGCACCAGCAGGTTTTCACGTACCCACACACGACGAGTGGATTACATTAACCACTTTTCTAGGAGGATTAGAGGTGGCGGGAGGCGAAATGAAAGAGATGGGAACAACCCATTGGGAAACCCCTAATACTGGCGCTACGAACAACAGCAATTTTACCGGTCTTGGAGATGGTTTCCGTATGGATTTTGGATTTTTTACTGGCATGGGTTTGTACGCGAACTGGTGGAGTTCTACTGAGACCTTGCAAGTCACAGCAAACCAGTTATATCCTTGGATTCGACACCTAGATCACGACAACATTGCCGTCACACAAAGCCAATCAACGAAAACAACGGGTTTTTCCGTTCGCCTTATAAGCGATACCGTGTTCAGTGACACCCCTTCAAACATGGGGATAATAAAAGGTGAGACCATTCGCATTTATCCGAATCCGGCTGCCGATAATGTTGTAATTGATTTGGGTAGCTTAACGGCCTCAAGTAATTGGATGTACGTCATAAGTAACACCTTGGGTCAAGAAATAACTCACGGTAAAATCATATCACAACAGACAATTATTAATTTGAATGATGCGTTGAGTGAAGGCTTGTATTTTGTTAAAGTCTACGATGCTCTAGGTAATGTCCTAACCACTAAAAAACTGTTCGTGGAATAGTGAGCGGCCATGTTGTCTTTCAGACGAATGCCTGCGGCGAATGCTGCTCTAAAAGGTAAGAGAAGTTAAGAAAAGGGAAGAAAGGGTTAGTCCTTAATTAGCCTAAGTAGTTTTTCGACCGTGTCTTTGGCTCTCTTACCTTTAAAACTATATCCGACGATTCGTATATGTCTGAATTATTCGCGACGATTGAAGCCCCTGCTTTTTGGTAATCGCTGTCTTGAAAATGAGATCTGTTTCCCGCATTGGATTGCACAACAACTTCGAAGCCTTGTTTTATTAATCGTTCTACTGTTTTGGGAGTGGCGGCTACGCGAGACTCGTTAGGAAATAATTCTAATGGGATTCCAACTTTCATGCAAAGACTGGGTTTTGTGACTTCATAATAATCTGCAGTAATTTATAGAACACATGGTAGACGACAATGTTTACTTATCACGCATTATTTCATAAAATTCTTTGTATATTCGCGTCCCTTTTTGGGCGGTGATAAGACGTTGAGTCACTGAAAATAACTAACTCTTTCATTCCACATGCGTGCGAAGGCGAATGAAATACAAATTAACAATGCCCCATGGCAGAAGAATTAAATCCAGCTGAAGAAGCTGAAAACACTGTTCCAACCAACGAAGGAACTGAAAACACTGAAGCTACGGCTTCTGAATCTGTAGAAGAAGTTTCTGCTCCGGTAGAAGAAGAAGTTTCTGCAGAAGAACCTTTAGAGTTGTACAGCACTGCTGACGACGCCGCTTTCATGGATGAAAAAGGCGAATTCAGTTGGGAAGCATACGAATCTGCAGGCGGTTATAGTGACACGGAGCGCGAGCGTTACGATTCATTATACGAAAACACATTGTCTACAATTGCTGAGAAAACGGTAATTGAAGGAACTGTTGTTTCTGTTGGAAAGAAAGAAGTTGTAATAAACATCGGCTACAAGTCTGAAGGTGTTGTTGCGGTAACTGAATTCCGTTACAACCCAGATCTTAAAGCGGGTGACCGCGTTACTGTTTACGTTGAATTACAAGAAGACAAGAACGGACAATTAATCGTTTCTCACAAAACTGCTCGTTTATTCAGCGCTTGGGGTAACGTGAATACAGCTCTTGAGACTGGCGAAATTATTAAAGGTGAAGTTAAGTGTCGCACGAAAGGCGGACTTATCGTTGACGTATTCGGTATCGAAGCGTTCTTACCTGGATCTCAAATCGACGTTAAGCCAATTCGTGATTACGACGTTTACGTTGGAAAAATTATGGAATTGAAAGTTGTTAAGATTAACAACGAATTCAAGAACGTAGTTGTTTCTCACAAAGCGCTTATTGAAGCTGAGTTGGAAGAACAGAAGAAGCAAATCATGTCTGGCCTTGAAAAAGGACAAGTATTGGAAGGTGTGGTTAAAAACATCACAAGCTACGGTGTATTCGTTGACCTTGGCGGCGTAGATGGATTGATTCACATTACTGACCTTTCTTGGGGACGTATTGTTCATCCGGAAGAGATTGTTCAATTGGATTCTAAGATCAACGTTGTTATTCTTGACTTCGATGATGACAAGAAGAGAATTGCTCTTGGTTTGAAACAATTGTCTGCTCACCCATGGGATGCTATTCAAGATACTTTGGAAGTTGGACAAAAGATTACAGGAAAAGTGGTTGTCCTTGCAGACTACGGTGCATTCGTTGAGATTGCTCCAGGTGTAGAAGGATTGATTCACGTTTCTGAAATGTCTTGGAGTTCACACTTACGTTCTGCTCAAGATTTCTTGAAAGCAGGACAGGAAGTTGAGGCTGTTATCTTAAGCATGGAGAAAGACGAGCGTAAATTAAGCCTTGGATTGAAGCAATTGACTTCTGATCCATGGGACGGAATTGAGACTCGTTTCCCTGTTGGAGCCAAGCACACCGCGAAAGTTCGTGCATTCACTACATTCGGTATCTTCTGCGAATTAGCAGACGGAATCGATGGTCTTGTTCACATCTCTGACCTTTCTTGGTCTAAGAAGATCAAGCATCCAAGTGAGTTTTGCGCTATCGGAGATGACATAGCTGTAGTAGTAATGGAATTGGATCGTGAAGGACGTAAAATTAGCTTAGGACACAAACAAGTGGAAGAAAATCCATGGGATGTGTTTGAAACTGTTTTCCTTGAAGGAACCAAGCACCAGGGAACTATCGTGAAGAAAGAAGGTAACCATTGTATTGTTGCGCTTCCTTACGGTTTAGAAGGATTCTGCTTGAATAAAAACATGAAGAAAGAAGACGGATCTACAGCGAAAGTGGAAGAAACCCTTGACTTCATCGTTCTTGAATTCAACAAGAACCAACGTAAGATTGCTGTGTCTCACACACAAACTTGGAAGCCAGAAGAAATCACTTCTACTCCATCCTCATCAGATGCTAAGCCTAAGCGCTCAAGTGCTGGTGCTGGCGCTGGTTCAGGTTCTGGATCGGGTGCTAAGAAAGAAGACAACAATTCAGCTGTGAAGCAAGTTAACTCTCAAGTTGAGAAATCAACTCTTGGTGACTTAGGTGCATTGGCTGCATTGAAAGAGAAAATGGACGGCGAAGAAGGAGCATAATTCTTCTTCCCTCTAACATATAAAAACCTCCTTCGGGAGGTTTTTTTTTACCTTTAACTTTCCAATGAAACAATTCTTCAGATCATTCTTTTTCGCTATCCTCACCTACATTTCCATGACCGAATGTTCATTCGGTCAGTCTGGAAAACTGAAGGTGCTGTCCTTCAACATTCGTTACAACAATCCGAATGATGGCGAAAACAGTTGGCCAAACAGAAGCGAACAAGTAAAGAATTTTCTTTGGAGCGAAAGTCCCGATATTATTGGATTCCAGGAAGTCTTACACAACGAAGTTCTTGAACTCGATCGCGCGCTTTTCAATTACAATTTTAGTCAGCGTCAATATACTCGCGTTGGAGTTGGAAGAGAAGATGGAAAAACTAAAGGCGAGTACTCCCCCATTTACTTCCGATCGAATCGCTTTCAACTCATCTCTTCGAAAACCGTTTGGCTTTCACAAACTCCGGATAAACCCAGCAAAGGTTGGGACGCTGCATGCGAGCGCATAGCCACGTTTGCATTGTTGTTCGATGAAGAACTAAAAGACACTTTGTTGGTGGTGAATGCGCATTGGGATCATGTGGGAGTTGTGGCTCGACAAGAAAGCGCGAAACTTATTCTGAAAGAAATTGAAGGCTTCACTTCCATTCAAAATATCATTTTCATGGGCGATTTGAATTGTGTTCCGGAAGATCTTGCATTGAAAAAACTTCGTGCAGAATTTTCCGATGCGGGAATGGGTGCTTCATCAATGGTTGGAACGTTCAACAATTTCGATCGCGCCGCAAATTCGAACGCGCCGCGAATAGACTACGTTTTTTACAAATTGGAAAACCTCGGTTTTCATTCTTACAAAGTTGGAAATACCGATGTTGCCGAACCGCTTCTCTCCGATCATTTTCCGGTTGTTGTTGAATTTGAAAAGATGTATTCAACATTGGAAGGAAGGTTTCAATTCAATCTAAAAAACACACCGCTTGAATATGTAGACTCTCTTCTTCATGTTGAAACATTGAAGTGCTATGTTGGGCATATAGAGTTGCTGGATATGAATAAACAAATCATTGGAAGGGATTCTGTTTCCTACCGACTGATTGATTTCAAAAATTCTAATTCATTAAATTTTTCTGTAAATACAAATTCGAATTACGCGAGTTATGTGCGTCTAACTTTGGGTGTCGATTCAATAACAAACGCCGCTGGTGTTCACTGCTGCGCATTGGATCCCGCGAACGGCATGTATTGGAGCTGGCAAAGCGGATACATTCAGTTTAAGTTGGAAGGAAAAGAAAAAGATGGCACTGCATTAAACCTTCACCTTGGTGGCTTCTCCAATGCTCACATGAGTTCAATAACAGATGAAATACCTATTCATAGAATGGTCTCGAATGGGCCTGTTTTGCCACCGAATAGAAGATCACAGCATTTGTCCATTTCTTTGAGCCTTGATTCTTTCCTTGAGCTTATTAAAACCAACAAAGAATATTCACTTATGAGTCCGAATAGTCGTGTTCAAGAGTACATGAGGAAATTGTGCTCTTCCTTTTCAACTGCAATCAAATGATTCGAAAAAGTTATTCCTTCTTCATTTTCATTTTGCTGATTGTCTTAGCGCTTGGCTTTACCCTTCCACCTAAACGAATAATTGTTTGGCCAAAAAAGGCTTACGACGAAAAGAACAATCCCCCTTCGAACGAAAAAAAAGAATTGGGACGCATGCTTTTTTACGATCCGATTTTGTCTTCCGACAATACTATCTCTTGCTCTTCATGTCACCTATCCCACACCGCCTTCGCGCATACCGATCACAATGTGAGTCACGGCGTATTTGATCGTGTTGGAAAACGAAACGCTCCGGCGCTCTTCAATTTAGCATGGAAGAAAAACTTCATGTGGGACGGCGCAGTGCACAACCTCGATGCACAAGCCATGGCTCCTATTGAAAATGTTCTAGAGATGAACGAGACCTTGGCGAACGTGGTGAAGAAACTCAATGAAAGGAAATTTTATCGGGAATATTTCTTCCAAGCATGGGGTGATAGCCTTGTTACAGGAGAGCGTGTGTTGAAATCGCTTTCGCAATTCATGCTTTCGTTGGAAAGTAAGAACAACAAATACGATCAGGTGTTGAAGGGTGAAATAAAATTCACCGAGCAAGAAAAGAATGGCTACGCCTTGTTTCAAATAAACTGCAACGCTTGTCACACCGAGCCTTTGTTTACGAACGACGAATTCAAAAGCAACGGCATTCCACTTGACGATTCGCTGAATGATTTTGGAAGAGGCGCTGTTACAACATTCAGACAAGACCGGTTCACCTTCAAGGTTCCATCGTTGCGAAATGTTGAAATGAGCTTTCCGTATATGCACGATGGAAGGTTCAAGACCTTGCAGCAAGTCTTGAATCATTACACTTCATTAACTGGAAACGAAGAAAATATTTCTCCGCCATTAAACCATTCAGTAAATCTTTCTTCCAATGAAAAGCAAGACCTCATTGCGTTTCTGCTAACCTTAACTGATCATGAATTTTTAACTCGAAAAGACTATCAATTTCCACAAACCCTTCAACATGAAATTACGAAACGTTCTCATCGTTAGTTTGGTTCTTTCTGCAAGCCAGCTGCTTGGGCAAGGACCAACTATAACCTCATGGCTTCAGAACACCACCGGTATCACTGGAAGACATTATGTAAATGGAAATCCTACGCCAATTAATGACAATTCTTCGGCGAATATTCAAAGCGTGCAGTATTCGGCGAACTGGGTATATGTTTCAACGAACGGGATTCCGGCATACATCACAGGTCCGTTTTTAGATGGCAATCCGTCATTGGCTACCGCACAAAATGCGATCTTTAAATTCCCATTGGTGCCTGCACAAAACACGGGAACGCCTACGCCAACGAATGGAGGAAACATTGGCGTTTTCATTAACGGTGTTGCGTTGTTCGATTACAGAGACGGCGTTTCTTGGAGCAACAGCACGCAAGCTGAAGCCGGTGGTCCAATCATGGGTCCTCCAGGACAAGGTGTTTGGAATCGCGATGCAGTTCCTGCAGAACGTTTAGGTTTCGACTGTTCGAAAGGTCACCCTGCCATGGGGAATTATCATCACCACCAAAACCCAAGTGCATTCAATTTAGACTTGGTTGTTCTCTCAACGGTTTGTGACATCTACGCTGCAGATGCGTTGTATGTGATTAATTCAACTGAACACTCTCCGCTTGTTGGATATGCTTACGACGGATTTCCAATTTACGGCGCTTATGGATTTGCTAACGCTGATGGAACCGGTGGAGTGGTCAGAATCAAAAGTGGATATCAACTGAGAAACATTACCACGCGCACGCAATATGCAGATGGAACCACAGTAACAGCTGGTCCCGCTGTTAGCTCTACTTATCCGCTTGGCAGATACCGCGAAGACTATGAGTTTATTGCTCATCCGGGAATGGACGATTATTTAGACGCGCATAACGGACGTTTTTGCGTGACTCCTGAATATCCGAATGGAACCTACGCGTACTTCTGCACGGTAGATGAAAATCACAATTCGGCTTATCCGTATGCTGTTGGACCAACGTTTTACGGAACGAAAGTCGCTGCGCGCGTGCAGACGATTACCGAAGCCGTAACTACGTATACTCCGAATGCAGTTGCTGAAGTTCAATTGGAAAATGTAAACGTCAACACGTATCCGAATCCAGTTCAAGACGTGTTGGCGGTTCAAGTAAATACCGTGAACAGATCGAATGTTCAAGTTGATTTATTGAGCGCTGATGGAAAATTAATTTCGAGCACAGTTCTTTATCAAGGTAGTACGCTAGCGCATTTCGACACACGCACTTTATACAACGGAACATATTTCGTTCGTGTTGGAAGTGGGAAAAATAGCGTGACGAAGACGGTTGTGGTTTCGCATTGAGAAACAGAATGAGAATGAGAATAAAAAAGAAGCTTAACGGCTCCTTCTTTGTTTCTTATCGCGTTCTTGCTTGAACTTCAATTTCGCTTGAAGCGTTTTCTTTTCGTGGAAGGCTCCTTTGAAATCGGGATCGTCTAATCTCTTCTGACGGTCCATTTCGCGCGCATGGTCTTGTTTTTCTTCGGGCTCGGTCTTTTCAATCTTGACTACCTCTGGAATTTCGAAAACCGGAATGGTTTGACGAATAATTTTCTGAATGTTGGTCAAGTGATATTCTTCAGACTGGTCTACGAAACTAATGGCAACGCCTGTTTTGAATGCGCGACCAGTTCTTCCGATTCGGTGAACGTAATCCTCGTAGTGTCCGGGTACTTGAAAATTTACTACGTGAGAAACTTCGAACACGTCTATGCCTCTAGCGGTAACGTCGGTGCTAACAAGAATGCGAACGTTTCCGTCTTTGAAATCTTTAATCGCGTTCATGCGCGAGTTCTGTCCAATGTTGCTGTGAAGGAATCTTATTTCCCCCACATTGCTCCGTGCCATGAATTTTCCCATGGTGGTCGCGTCTGTTTTTGTTCGCACAAAAACCATCACGCGCTTCATTTCATCTCCCTCTAAAAGATGCATGAGCAAGTTCAATTTTGTCTTGAAGTTTGGAACCATGTACACTCTCTGCTCCACTGTAGTAGCTGGAGTTGCCTGAGGCGTAACTTCAACACGTGAAGGGAACAATAGGAAGTTGTCTGCAATGCGTTCTACTCGTTCCGGGAAAGTTGCAGAGAACAGCAATTGCTGTTTCTTTTGTGGAAGCTTTTCTTGTATTTCACGAAGCTGTGGCCAGAATCCCATGTCCATCATACGGTCACATTCATCGAGCACCACATGTTTTATTTTCTTCGGAATAATTACGCGTTTCGCGTAGATCTCTAGGAATCTTCCAGGAGTTGCAACAATGATGTCTACTCCTTTCTTAATAATCTCTATTTGTGTCTTCGGACCAACGCCGCCGTACAAGGCTACATAGCGAAGCTCTGTGTACTTACAAAGACTTTGAATTTGTTCTTCCACCTGAACCACCAATTCTTTGGTTGGAACCAGGATAAGCGCACGTGGCTCATCTCCTTGTGGATACTTCAACAATTGTAATAAAGGAAGCACATAAGCAGCCGTCTTACCGGTACCGGTTTGCGCAATTCCAATGACGTCTTGTCCGCCTAAAACTCGAGGAATAACTTTCTCTTGAATCTCAGAA
>CANKYR010000054.1 GCA_947488195.1 Flavobacteriales bacterium | reverse complement strand
ATTACGCCGATTCAAACTTCCCCGAAGAAATTGAAAAGTTGATGGATTTGGAAGATTATTTCAATTACAGTTTTCTCGAAATTTATATCGCCAACGTTGATTCACGGGGAAATATCCGTTATTGGAAAGACGCTTCCTCAGGCAATAAATGGCATTGGATTTATTACGACGGAGATTTAGCCTGTGCTGGAAATTTCCATCGTCAGAATTTTTTATCAGAACGAATAAGTCCTGTCCCAACCGATTGGTACAATCCTACTTGGGTCACACATCTTCTTCGTTACACCACTTTAAATCCTGAGCTTCGCAATCGCTTCGTTCAGCAAACCTGTTTACTCATGAGCACTGTCTTGCACAAAGACTCTGTTGTGAGTCGTGTGGATCAATTTGCCAACGCCATTGCGCCCGAGATTCCGTACCACGTGAATCGATTTCCAATTAAACAAAAAGAAACGGAAAAAGGTTGGCGCAACCACGTGAGTAGTTATAGAAAGTTTTGGGAAATTCGACCTGTTTCTATGTACCGTCATGTGAAAGAAACTTTTGGACTTGGAGATTCTGTGCATCTTAAGTTGACCACCAACATTCCGAATGAAAAATTACTCATTGTCAATGAATCGAAGCTTCATTTCAATAACGTTGAAGGAGATTTCTTTAAAAACATTCCTTTGCCCCTCGCCGTTCCAGAGCATTCATTCCCCTTTGTATTCAAGCAATGGAGCGATGGAATTAAAGATAAAAAACGCGTTTTAGATTGTTCAGCTTCTCTTGCAATTGAAGCCACATTCACACATGCTCCTCTTTCTGAATTGAAAGGAAAATTGCACATCCGCAGATTCGGAAGTGAAATGAGAGCGAAGAGCCCAATGAAGTGGATTGAAATCGTTAATCAGAGCAACGAGCCTATTAATCTCAACGGCATTGTTCTTTACGATTCTCCGAATGGAATCGTTGACAATCTTTTCACGCATAGCGCTGGAGAAACAATTGCGCCTTTAAGCTCAGTCATATTCGTGAGCCCCTTGCACACCAACGAAATTGGTCAGACACTTCATCTGCCGGAAGGAACAAGAATCTATCCGCTCGAATTTCCAATTGGATTTCAAACAAATCATTCGTTTTATCTTGGCGATAAAGAGAACGCTGTGATCGACAGTATGCTCGTTCAATTTCCAGACTCGATTTTTACACATGGTAAGCATTTCATTTGTTTCTTTGACGAAAATGGAATTACCTCTTACGATCGAGTTACGCAAAAATCAAAATTCGACTGGGACGTAAAAGAAGTTAAATCGACTAAACCAATTATGAGTGACCTGAGTGAACTTCCTTTATGGATCTATTTGAGCAATGGTTTTGCTTTATTGCTTTATGTGTTATTGGCTTTTTTCAAAAAAATAAAATGGCGCGATGCTATTCGATATTTTGCTTTTACCGCGCTTGCCATTGGGCTACTTTATTGGGCATACAAGGGTGTTTCTATTCGAGATATAGTTGGGCAAATTCTTAACACCCATTGGATTTGGATTGTTGCAGCATTGGTGATTGAATATGTATCTGTCATTTTCAGAGGCATTCGTTGGAATCAATTGTTGAAGCCACTCGGTCACAAAGCAAATACCTGGAATGCCATACACGCTGTTGCATTTGGTTACTGCATGAACGATGTCGTTCCTCGCAGTGGAGAAGTGGCACGTTGCACCTTACTTTTCAAATCAGATAAAATTCCAGTTTCAACTTTGGTTGGAACCGTTATCGTAGAGCGTGTAATTGACATGGCTATGTTCGGTTTACTTCTGCTCACAGGAATTTTACTATTACCTAGTACACTCTCTTCACTCATGGACGAAACAAAAAGTCCCGGGTTCACTCTGGAGTTAGGAATTGCATTGCTCCTTCTTGCAATCATTGGAATTTTAACATTGCGCTATATCCTAAAGAATAATTTCAAAAATAAATTCATTGAAAAATTCGCGGAATTTATTCGCGGAACATGGAGAGCTTTTTTAAGTGTTGGGAAAATTGAAGGCAAATTCACTTTTATTCTCTTAACCATTGGAATTTGGACAGCATGGTTGTTCATGACATGGTTCAACTTGCTTGCAGTTCCTGGATGCGAGCACATGGGACTGAACGAATCTATTTTTCTTTTGATTTGCGCAAGCTTGGCCATGTTAGCGCCAACGCCAGGCGGATTGGGAGCATTTCATTCCATAACCATCATTGGCTTTATTGTTTTAGGATACGCCGACGAAGGGAATGCATCTACTTCACTTTTAGGATTAACCTTCGCTACCGTTTCTTGGTCTACAAGAACGCTTATGGAAATTGGATCTGGTCTCGTTGGTTTCTTCATTGTATCATACCGAATAAAAAATGGAAAAACTGCTTCAGCAAATTAATGAATGGCGCGAAGCCGGAGAAACCATTGTATTTACCAATGGTGTTTTCGATATTTTGCATGTTGGACATGTGACCTATCTGGAGCAGGCAGCTGCTCTAGGTGCCAAGCTTATTGTAGGCGTGAACAGCGACGCTTCAGTGCGCAGCTTGAACAAAGGGCCTGAACGTCCGATTAACCCGGAATGGGCCCGTGTACGCGTTTTAGAGGCATTGCGTTGCGTAGATGCCGCAATCGTTTTTACCGATCACACTCCTCTTGAACTTATTCTTGCTATTCAGCCCGATATTTTAGTGAAAGGCGGCGATTACAATCCTGAAGAAACCAACGAATCAAATAAGACATACATGGTGGGTTCGAAGGAAGTGAAAGCTTCCGGTGGAAAAGCGATTGCTATTCCTTTGGTTGAAGGATTTTCAACGACGAATATTCTGAGTAAGCGATAAGCTTTGGAAATCCTAGCCATACTCTCAAGTCTCGCATACACCGTTCTATATCTTCTAGAATCTTGGTGGTGTTGGCCTTTGGCTATTATCGGTAGCGCAATTTATTTTTATTTATGTCGAAAAGCCAATCTGCAAGGAGAGAGCTGGCTGCAATTGTTCTACGTTGGCTTCGCAGTGTATGGTTGGATAAACGCAACCTCGGCTTTTCCGCATCCTGAATGGAAAATCACACATCATCTGCTCTTCCTACTCGGAGCAATTGTTTTGTGGCAATTGTTTTTTCTTGTATTGAAAAAAAGAAATTCGGCTCTTCCACAACTTGACACCTTTGTGCTATCCTTTGCCCTTGCGGGAACAGTTTTGCAAATTTTATATATCGAAAGCAATTGGTACTACTTCATTGCAGTTAATTCCATTTCAATCTATACCTATTGGACACGCGGATTGAAGAAAAGCATTGTGCTTTATCTCATATATCTGGGACTAAGCGTTTACGGAATTATTCAGTAAAATCTTCGAAAAGAAAATCGTTGTATGGAAAACGAACAATGTGAATTTCGCGGGCACGATTGTATAAGATTTCACGAAATTCTTCCACATTAATTTTCTTAGCGGCACTCATGAATACAACATCTTCAGAACCCATGCGCGACATCCAAGATTCTTCCAATTCCTCAAGCGAATAATTCTCAACGGTCTTGGGTGTTAAGTCGTCTTCCTCCTTTTCAATAAATGAATAAGCATCGATTTTATTGAAAGCAAGAATCATGGGCTTATCACCCGCCCCAATTTCTTGAAGCGTTTCCATAACCACCTTATAATGATCTTCAAATTGCGGATGAGAAATATCTACAATGTGCACCAACAAATCTGCTTCGCGAACTTCATCTAAGGTGCTCTTGAAAGACTCAATCAATTGGTGAGGGAGTTTCCGAATGAAACCCACTGTGTCACTCAACAACAACGGCAAATTCTTCACAACCACCTTGCGAACGGTAGTATCTAGCGTAGCAAACAATTTATTCTCTGCCAACACTTCACTCTTACTCATCATGTTCATGATGGTCGACTTCCCAACGTTGGTATATCCAACCAAAGCGACACGAACCATGGCCCCACGATTTCCGCGTTGGGTTGTTTTCTGACGATCAATGACTTTTAAATCTTCTTTCAACTTCGCAATTCGATCGCGAATAATTCTTCGGTCTGTTTCAATTTGAAGCTCACCCGGACCGCGCATTCCAATTCCACCTTTCTGCCTTTCCAAGTGCGTCCACATGCGCGTTAAGCGCGGAAGCAAATACTGGTACTGTGCTAATTCAACTTGAACTTTCGCATGAGCGGTTTGAGCGCGTGCAGCGAAAATATCGAGAATCAAATTGTTTCTGTCGAGAATCTTCACCTTGTGATCATCGTCGTTGAACAAGTTCTCTAGGTTACGCAATTGCGAAGGTGAAAGTTCATCGTCGAATATGACCATGTCCACTCCATTCTCGAAAACAAAAATTTTAATTTCTTCAATCTTTCCAGAACCCACGAAGGTTCTATTGTCTGGATGATCCAGATTCTGCCAATAGCGCTTCACGCAGAAAGCATCTGCTGTGGTTGCCAAAAAAGCCAACTCGTCGAGATACTCTGTCAGAACATCAATGTTCTGTCGCTTATTCACTATCCCAACTAACACACAGGTCTCTTGGGGTTTCTTCGTCTCTTGTAGTTTTGCCATTTTATCTTCCCGACAACTTCATGCAGTATGCCGTAAGCGCATCAATTTCTTGAACGGTTAACATACTTTCAAAAGGTGGCATTCCTGCTTTTCCGTGTATAATCTGATTTTTAATTTCTTCAGCGGAAAGCTGACTTACTGTAAGTTTTTTTGCTCCACTCATTTGAAGATTTCCTTCACTACCATGACAGGTTGCACAGCGCTTAATGAATAGAGCTTGCGCATCAACAGGCCCTTGTGTTTTCGGTTCTTCAGAACACGCTTCGAAGCACAGCGAAAAAACAAATGCCACCAAAGAATAAAGCAATACGTATATAAACTTCTTGTTCATTCTCAATGCATGAATGCCATTTTCGACCAATACCCCATGTAGCTCATAGCAAAAATGGTAATAAGCAATCCCAATCCGTAGAATATTGCAATTTTCTTCGCACGATC
Organism: Flavobacteriales bacterium; assembly: GCA_947488195.1. Lineage (GTDB taxonomy): Bacteria > Bacteroidota > Bacteroidia > Flavobacteriales_D > Sanyastnellaceae > CAIZGX01. The sequence continues at coordinate 8,257 of CANKYR010000054.1, read as the reverse complement.
ACGTCCGTTCGTTGCACGCTTTGCTTTCGAATATCCCATAGTGATAAACACAACAGCCAAGATCATCATAATCGGATGTTCAATCAGTTTCATTCGAATTGCAGCATCTTTCATGATGTTGACGCCTGTTCCAGAAATAGCAGAAAAATTCATTGCCAACAATACCAATCCAACTAAAAGTTGAATATGAGAAAAAATCAAGGTGAATAAAACCAATTTACTTGGCTTACCTGAAACGGTTTCGTTCTTCTCTTTTACCAATGAAACCACAATGGCCAGCAAAGGAAGAAGCAACAATAAATAAGGAAGTAAAATGTGTAAATGTTTGAAGCCCGTCTGCATAATTATTAATTTTCTTCAAAGCTAATCTTCTTTTTGAAAAACGCCACATCTTTGTTCCCAAGAAAAGACTATGAACAAGATTATATACAACGTAACGGTTAGCGTAGACCCGGGAATTCACGAAGAATGGATTGCTTGGATGAAGGACATTCACATACCAGATGTCATGAGTACGGGCAAGTTTCTGCAAAACCGAATATTAAGAGTTCACGGGGAAGAGGAGAACGGTGTCACCTATGCTGTTCAATATACCGCAGCGAATAGAGGTGAGTTAGATTCCTATTTCGCGGAACATGCGCCGCGCCTTCAAAAAGACCACGTTGACAAATATGGCAACAGCGCTGTAGCTTTTCGAACCATTCTTGAATTGCTACACGAATGTTGAGAGTTGCTGTTCTTCTGGAAAAAAGACTATTTTTGCGCCACTAATTACCGAGAGACAATTTATTGAAATGAGTTCTACCCTTCAGCAAGAAAAGCTAAACATGCGTGTTTCGCAAATGGCAGAGAATCTTATTGGTTCTGAAATTATAAAACTAGGCGGAGAAATTCGCGACCGAATTCTTCAAGGAGAAAAAATATACAACTTCACCATCGGAGATTTCAATCCGCAAATTTTCCCAATCCCCGCTGAATTGAAACAATTCATCATTGATTGTTACAACGAAGATTTAACGAATTATCCTGTAGCCAACGGGGTAGTAGAACTGCGCAATGCCGTTGTGCAGATTCTAAAAGAAAAACAAGGTCTCGATTATTCTTCTGAAGAAATACTAATCGCTGGCGGTGCGCGTCCTATCATTTACGCCATCTTCCAAGCTATCGTTGATCCAGGAGACAAAGTCGTTTTCCCAGTTCCGTCTTGGAACAACAACCACTACACACACCTCTCACACGCACATCAAGTGTTCGTTGAGACACTTCCTGAAGACAACTTCATGCCAAATGCAGAGTTGTTGAAGGAACACATTCAAGGTGCTTCTTTGTTGGCGCTGTGCTCTCCTCTGAACCCAACAGGAACAGTATTTTCAAAAGACCAGTTGGAAAGTATTTGCGACATGGTGCTGGAAGAAAACGCGAAGCGTGGAGCAAACGAAAAGCCCTTGTACGTCATGTACGATCAGATTTATTCATTACTAACATTCGGAGAAACACAACACTTCGATCCGGTTACTCTTCGTCCGGAAATGAGAAAGTACACCGTCTTCGTAGATGGCATTTCGAAATCACTTGCAGCTACTGGCGTTCGTGTGGGATGGGGCTTCGGACCGAAATTTATCATTGATAAAATGAAGAGCATTCTTGGACACGTCGGTGCTTGGGCACCTCGTCCAGAGCAGATTGCAGCAGGAAGATATTTGCAAGACATTTCGTTGCTCGACAATTATTTGACTTGGATTAAAGAAGAATTACAAACGCGGTTAAACGGATTTTACAACGGATTCGAAAGCTTGCGTGAAAAAGGATTTGCCGTTCGTGCCATTCCTCCAGCAGCTGCTATTTATCTCACGATTCAATTTAATTTAATTGGAAAGAAAACGGCTGATGGATCTGTGCTCGAAAACACAGGCGACATTACTTCGTATATTTTGAATGAAGCGAAAGTGGCGATTGTTCCTTTCCGCGCATTTGGATCTTCAGATGATTCGACCTGGTATAGATTAAGTGTTGGAACGGCTTCTCATGAAGACGTTACCCAATCTATTGCTTCATTAGAAGCAGCGCTTTCGAAATTGTCTTAATTAAATGTGATGGTACCCTTCACCACGAATAATTGTGAAGGCTCTGTACAATTGCTCTACTAAAATTATTCGAACTAAGTCATGAGGGAATGTCATGTCTGACAATCGAACTTGCTCGTTTGCTCGTGCATAGACTTCATCTGAAAACCCATGCGCTCCGCCTATAACCAACACCCAAGATTTGGTTCCCGCTAATTGTTTCTTTTCGATATGCTTTGAAAAATTAACTGAGGTGAACGACTTTCCTTTTTCGTCTAACAGGCAAAGAAAATCTTCGGTTTTGAGTTGCTTAAGAATAAGCTCCCCTTCTTTGTTCTTTTGAATATCTGGGGTTAGGCCTTTCGCTGCGATGTCCTTCAATTCAACATATTCGAACGTGCAGTAATGTGGAAGTCTTTTGGTGTAACGCGCAATTCCTTCCTTAACGTAAGGTTCATGCGTATGTCCAATAACCAAGACCTTCACTCTCATTCGCGGCGATCTTCTCTATTCTCTTTAATGTCTTGCTTCTGCAAAGGGTTCGCTGCAAAAGCACGATACTCTTTGCGTTTGAGGAAAACGTCAGTTGCCGTGAAAATAGCAGCGCGCAAAGAGGCCTCATCGGCAGTTCCTTGGCCAGCCAAATCATACGCAACGCCGTGATCGGGAGAAGTTCTTACGATAGGAAGTCCTGCCGTGAAATTCACACCACTATCAAAAGCCAGAGCTTTAAACGGTGCCAATCCCTGATCATGATACATAGCTAATACCGCATCGAAGTGTTTGTAACCACCTGACCCAAAAAACCCGTCGGCACCAAAAGGTCCGTATACATGAAATCCTTTTTCCGTTTGTTCACGAACAACCGGAAGTATAATTTCTTTTTCTTCCGTTCCAATTAATCCGTTGTCGCCAGCGTGTGGATTCAATCCAAGAACTGCAATGCGCGGAGTTGCGATTCCGAAATCACGTTCAAGACTCTCACGCATAAGCATGAGCTTCTCTACAATTTTCTCCTTCGTTATACTTGCGCTTACCTCTTTCAAAGGAACGTGTCCCGTTACAATTCCAATCTTCAAAGCAGGGCTCACCAAGAACATTAATACCTTTTCTGTACCGGCCATTTTCGCTAAATATTCTGTATGTCCTGGGAAATTAAAATCTGCGTTCTGCACATTGTCCTTATTGAAAGGCGCTGTAACCAACACATCAATCTTATTCGACGCCAAATCACTGGCGGCCATTTCCAAACTTCTACGCGCCATCTCACCGCCAAGTGCAGTCGGCTTTCCCCACTCAATATCTCCTTTGAATTCCTTCCAGCAGTTCACTAAATTCACTTTTTTAGCAACCGCATCTTCTGCTGTTGAAGCATTTTGATAAGTGAATTCTTCCATGCCACCAATTCGTTTCGTCTGCTTAATGATTTCAGCATGCGAATAAATAACAGGGGTAATGTGCTCAAGCATTCGGGTATCGCAAAAAACCTTAATCACGGTTTCAAGCCCAACACCATTCATGTCACCACAGCTAATTCCAACTTTAACTTTTTCCATTATTCAATGGTTTTCAAACCGAATAATCATTCGGTTTAGTTAGCGTAATTCTTTTTTATGAAATCGTACAACAAACGAACTCCTACACCTACTCCACCTTTCGTGCGGTAAGCATCTACCTTATTTTGGTAGGCTGGACCAGCAATGTCAATGTGAATCCATGGATAATCTGTGAAGTGCTCCAAAAACTTTGCAGCAGATATTTGTCCGGCAAATGCGCCACCTAAGTTTTTTAAATCAGCAACATCACTCTTCATCTCTTCACCGTATTCCTTCCACATTGGGAATTGAATGAGTCTTTCCCATACTTCAAATCCACTGTCCATTAAATTATTTACCACCTTCTGATCGGCAGTAGCCATAACCGCGCTAGCGTAAGTTCCAATTGAACGAACCGCAGCTCCTGTTAATGTTGCTAAATCTATAACCAATTCCGGTTTGTATTTCTTCGCGTAAACCAAGGCGTCTGCTAAGATCAATCTTCCTTCCGCATCCGTGTTCAATACTTCAACGGTTGTTCCGTCGCTGATTGTTAAAACATCTTGCGGACAAACTGCATTTCCGCCTGGACGATTATCTGTTGCTGGAACAAGCGCTACAACGTGCACAGGAAGTTTATTTGCTGCAATAGCGTAGATTGCTCCAACTACTGCTGCGCCACCTGCCATATCGCATTTCATTTCATCCATTGAACCAGGAGTAGGCTTCAAGCTTAATCCGCCTGTGTCGAACACCACGCCCTTTCCAACCAAAACAATAGGTTTCTTGTTCTTGGCATTCTTTGGCTTGTATTCCATAATGGTGAACGTTGGAGGATCAATACTTCCTTTATTCACGCCTAACAATCCACCCATTTTCAGAGCCTCAATTTGCTTTTTGTCTAAAATCTGCGTCTTGAATCCAGCTTCCTTTCCAGCCTTATTCATTTCGGCAGAAAACTGAGTTGCGGTTAAATAAGACACCGGCTCGTTAACGAGTGTACGCGCCAATTCTGTTCCTTGAATTATTCCCTGTAACTCTAACCATTCGCTTTCCTTGATAGAAGCATCCGTTACAAAGATTTTGGAAAGTGTGTGCTTCTTATTCGCCTTCTCTTTAAAATATTTCAGAAATTGATAATTACTTAACGAAGCGCCCTCGGCCAAATACCACGCAGCTTTCTCGAAAGTACTTTGATTCACAATGTGCAGCGATTCAAGATTAGTCTTGTTCACAGCCGCCTGAATTTCAACACCTGTCTTACGCATAGCCTCTTTCGCTTCTGCGTTCCACGTTCCTTCTATTGCTACGAAAAAATGTTTTTCGGTTAATGAAGGCATTAACACGATGTTGCGATTCACTTTGATTTCGCTTTCTAAATAAGTCAACTGAGCTTTTTCAAGTTTCAGTTTCTTAACTTCTTTTTTATCGAAAAGAGTTACGACTACATCTGCGTTCTTCGGCGCTTTGCTACTAATTTTTGCCATGGTATAGTTTTAATTCGGAATAAAAAAGAGAGCCTTTTCGGCTCTCTTCATTTTTATAATGTTTGCTTCACTTCAACTTCTTCGAAGGCTTCTATTAAGTCACCTTCTTTGATATCGTTGAATTTATCGATGTTCAGTCCGCATTCGTATCCTTTCACCACTTCCTTCACGTCGTCTTTGAAACGTTTCAATGATCCGAGGAGTCCTGTGAAGACAACAATTCCGTCACGAATTACACGAACACGGCTGTTGCGACTAACCTTACCTTCTAGCATGAAGCAACCAGCAATGGTTCCAACCTTGGTAATCTTGAACACTTCACGAATTTCAGCAGTACCAACGACCTGCTCTTCAATGCGCGCAGACAACATGCCTTCCATGGCCTCTTTAATTTCTTCGATGGCCTTGTAGATGATCGAGTACAGCTTGATTTGAATTTCTTCGTTCTCGGCAATCTTACGCGCACTTTGACTTGGACGTACTTGGAAACCAACGATGATAGCATCGGAAGCCGATGCCAACAACACGTCTGACTCGGAGATTTGTCCAACCCCTTTGTGAATAATACTTACTTGTATCTTCTCTGTACTTAATTTTTGCAAAGAGTCTACCAACGCTTCTACCGAACCGTCTACGTCTCCTTTTACAATCAAGTTCAATTCTTTGAAATCTCCAAGAGCAATACGACGACCAATTTCTTCAATGGTCAAGTGCTTCTTCGTACGAACACTTTGCTCGCGTTGAAGTTGTTGACGCTTCGTTGCAATTTCACGTGCTTCGCGCTCATCTGCCAAAACATTGAATCGATCACCCGCATTCGGCGCACCTTCAAATCCTAAGATTGAAACTGGTGTTGCTGGTCCGGACTCTTCCACCTTACCGCCGCGTTCGTTAAACATAGCACGAACTCTACCGCTGAATTGTCCAGCAAGAATTGGATCTCCAACACGAAGTGTTCCCGCTTCAACCAATAGGGTTGCAACGAAACCACGTCCTTTGTCTAATGATGATTCGATGATTGTACCTATCGCGCGCTTCTTCGGATTCGCTTTTAGATCAAGCATTTCAGCTTCAAGCAATACTTTTTCAAGAAGCTTGTCGATGTTCATTCCTTTCTTAGCCGCAATTTCTTGCGTTTGGAACTTACCACCCCACTCTTCCACCAAGATATTCATTTGAGAAAGTTGCTCTCTCAAGCGTTCTGCATTGGCATCTGGCTTATCCATTTTATTGAATGCGAAAATCATTGGAACACCAGCCGCTTGAGCGTGACTAATTGCCTCCTTTGTTTGAGGCATTACGCTGTCGTCTGCTGCAATTACAATGATTGCTAAGTCTGTAACTTGAGCTCCACGAGCACGCATAGCGGTAAACGCTTCGTGACCAGGAGTATCTAAGAATGTTATTTTCTTTCCGTTTGGAAGGGTAACGGTATACGCACCAATGTGCTGCGTAATTCCTCCAGCCTCTCCAGACAATACGTCTGCTTTACGAATGTAATCGAGAAGGGAAGTTTTACCGTGGTCAACGTGTCCCATTACAGTAATCACCGGTGGACGGGATTGCATATCGTCATCGTTGTCCACTTCCTCTGTAATTGCATCTGTAACCTCAGCACCTACGAATTCAACTTGATATCCGAAATCTTCGGCAACGATTGCAATGGTTTCAGCATCTAAACGTTGGTTAATGGATGCGAAAATTCCTAACTGCATACATGCAGCAATAATCTCCGTTGCGTTTCGCGACATTAACGTTGCCAATTCGCTAACAGTAACGAACTCAGTCAACTTCAACACCGCATTCTCTTCAATCATGCGCGCAGCTTCTTGTTCGCTACGACGAGCTACTTGAGAGCGCTTGTCTCTTCTGTTCTTAGAAGATTTAGATTTTCCACCAACACCAAGACGTGCAAGGGTTTCTTTAATTTGATTTTGAATATCCGTCTCTGTTGGAGCAGCTTTCGGCTGAGCCACATAAGGCGTGCGAGTAGGCTTATTGGCGTTTTTCTTATCTATCTCTTGTTGGCGACCAATATCTACTTTCGAAATACGTTTACGCTTGCGTTTCTCTTTGTTTTCTGCAGCTGCAGGTGATTTCTTTTCCGGAGTTGTTGGAAGAATTATCTTACCCATCAATTTCGGGCCGGCCAACTTCTCTACATTCACCCGAATTATTTCCTTTTCAACAACCTCTGGCTTCTCAACCACAGACTCAGTAGTTGGCTCTGGTTTTACCACGGGAGCTGCAACTTTCGGTTCTTCCTTCTTACCTTTTTTAGTTTCTTCCTTCTTAGGTTCAGCTGTTTTCTTTCCACGCTTTGGTTTCTCCAATGCTGAAAGATCAATCATACCAACAACCTTAACTTCATTGGTGCGTTCTTCGGGCTGAGCTTCAGGCACTGCCTCTAATACTGATGCCTGAACTTCTACCTGAGCTTTCGTCTCTTCTTTCTTTACTGGTTTTTCAACCTTCAGGGCAACTAACTCTTCTGCAGACTTAACCTTCGCCTTTGGTTTTTCAACCTCGGCTTCTGGTCGTTTGAATTTCGTCAAATCTATGTCCGACAATTCTTCATTCTCTTCGTCTTTTCTCTTTTTATTGTCCGAGATACTCAACGACTCGCGAGATTCGCGCAATTTCGTTGCTGCGGCTTGAACAAACTCTTTCGCTTTTTGGTCCGTAGAAAATTCAGCACTAAGCATATCGTATACTTCAGCCTCAATTTTCGCCATTGGATTATTATCCACTGTAACCCCTTTTTTCTTAAGGAATTCAATAATGGTGTCCTTACTAACATTCAAGTTAGTAGCGGCCTTACCTAAGCGTTGTGGTCCTTTTGTTTCTGACATAAATCTTTTCCCGTTCCTTATAAAAACAATTTAACACATTGAAAATGTGCCCGAGCACTTTTTGAAAACCGAAACGAATTATTCGAACTCAGATTTCAAAATACTCAACACCTCATCAATGGTCTCTTCTTCTAAATCTGTACGCTTCACCAAATCTTCTTTCGGAATCTCGAGAACTGAACGAGCGGTATCGCAACCTATCGATTTCAATTCATCGATAATCCAGCTGTCGATTTCGTCTGAGAATTCTTCCAAATCCACATCGTCGATGTCAACATCAGTTTCGCGATAAACATCTAATTCATATCCACACAATCTTC
>CANKYR010000053.1 GCA_947488195.1 Flavobacteriales bacterium | reverse complement strand
ATATGACAACATTTCAAGAACTTGGTCTATCGAAGACCACAGTTTCAGCTATCGCTGAAATGGGGTTTGAGACCCCAACACCAATTCAAGAACAAGCTATACCGCACATGCTTACAGGCACAACAGACGTTGTTGCACTAGCGCAGACGGGAACAGGAAAGACCGCAGCGTTCGGACTTCCATTGTTAGAGCTTCTTGACTTTCAAAACAAAAAAACGCAAGCTTTCATATTGGCACCAACTCGCGAGTTGTGTGTTCAAATTGCGAAAGACATTCAACGCTATTCTGCACACACAACCGGAGCGAACGTAGTTCCTGTTTATGGTGGAGCAAGCATTGAAACTCAAATTCGCGAAATCAAGCGCGGCGCACAAATCTTAGTAGGTACCCCTGGTAGAACTTTAGATTTAATTGAGCGCGGTGTTATTGATTTAAGTGCTGTTGATTTTGTAATTCTAGATGAAGCAGATGAAATGCTTCACATGGGATTCAAAGAAGATTTGGATGCTATTTTATCTGAGACTCCAGAGACTAAACACACTTGGTTATTCTCGGCTACTATGCCTGCTGAGGTTTCGCGCATTGCTCGCAACTACATGACCAATCCAGTTGAAATTACTGTTGGAAGTAAAAACTCAGGTAACGAAAACATCGAACACGTCTATTATGTAACACACCAACGCGATAAGTATTTGGCGTTGAAGAGACTTGCCGATTTTAATCCTGATATTTTCGCAATTGTATTTTGTAGAACCAAAGCTGAAACACAATCTGTTTCTGAAGCTTTGATCAAAGACGGATACAACGCAGATTCTATTCACGGTGACTTGTCTCAAGCTCAGCGTGACAATGTAATGAAGCGTTACCGTAATCGTACCCTTCAAATGCTTGTAGCAACTGACGTTGCTGCGCGTGGTATTGATGTGAACGACGTCACACACGTTATACAATACAACCTTCCTGACGAGATTGAAAACTACACACACAGAAGTGGTCGTACGGCTCGTGCTGGAAAGAAAGGAATTAGCATTGTTTTGATTAACATGAAGGAAAACTTCAGAATTAAGCAATTGGAGAAAATTATTCAAACAACATTTACAAAAGGAACACTTCCTACGCCTGCTGATGTTTGTGAGAAGCAATTGCTTCACTTGGTTAATCGTGTGAAAGAAACTGAAGTGAACCAAGGAAGTATTGGGAAATATTTACCTGCGGTTTACGAAGAATTTGCAGATTTCACGAAAGAGCAAGTGATTCAACATTTCGTTTCTACTGAGTTCAATCGTTTCTTAGAATACTACAAGAATGCACCAGACTTGAATGTCGATGCTTCTCGTGGCGACGCTCGCGGAGCAACTCCTGGAGTTGTGAAGATGTACATCAATGTTGGAAAGAAGGACCAATTCACTTTCAATACGCTGAAGACCTATATTGCTGAAGCAACCGGAGTAAGTGAACAAGAGATTCCATGGTCTGACTTGAAAGACACCTTCTCTTTGTTTGAAGTGCGCACTGCATCTTACGACAAAGTATTGGAAGTATTCAACGCTGGAGTAAAATATCGTGGACGTTCTATTCGTGTTGAATCACGTGGAAACCAGGAAGCGGGTATCGGACGTGTTCGTATGCGTGGCAACAAGAGCTACAGCGGCGGTTATGAAAACCGCGGAAGCAGCGAGCGTAGCTCAGGCGGTGGTGAAAGAAGTTCAGGTGGCGGATACAACCGTGATCGTGGACCTCGCACTGGCGGATCGGACAGAAGCACTTCAGAGCGCAGTTCTGCAGGTGGTGAAAGACGTTCTAGCGGAGAAAGAAGTTCAGCAGGAAGTTCAGCGGGTAGTTCTGCTGGAAGTTCAAGTGGACGCGCCGGCGGATGGAAATTCAAAGAAGGTGGTGCTAAGAAAAAGAAGTACTAACTTTTAGATAAGACAACAAAAAAAGGCCGCGAATGCGGCCTTTTTAATGCTTTTTTGTTTCTTATTTCTGCTGACCTTCACTTACTGTTCTGTCTACACTCAATGCAGCTTTCTCAATACGCATACGTCCTTGGTCTAAACCAATTACCACTGTTGTTTCGTCTACTTCAACAACTTTACCGTGAATTCCTCCAACAGTTACAATCTTGTCGCCTACGCTAACTCCGTCTTGAAACTTCTTCGCCTCTTTCGCCTTTTTCATTTGCGGACGAATCATGAAAAAATACATAATAACGAACATTCCACCCATCATTAATAACATGGGCATCATACTTTGCTCTGGTTGTGCTTGTAATAAAATCATTTTGTTTTCTATTTTAGTTTGCAAATGTACTCAATTATGGTCGCTGAAATAAACTACTTCAACCGATCCATTTCCACTCCAGGTTTAGCAGCATCCAAAGCCTGTCCAGACACCTCCCCTTTCAGTTTCAAATAAAAATCACGGGGAATTCCGTTCGTTGCAACTTGAATGGTCTTTTCAATGTTTCCAGAAAAACCAGCACTGTTAAACTCTACAGTAATAACGCCCGATTGTCCCGGAGCTATCGGATCCTTCGGCCAATCCTTTAGGGTTGTACATCCGCAACTTGGAGTTACCTGAGCTATTTGAAGATCTGCTTTCCCTTTATTTACGAATGAATAGGAATGGACAATCTTCTCGCCTACCGCAACTCTTCCAAAATTAAACTCAGCCTCTTCAAATGAAATCTCAGGCAAATCGCCATGGACTTCTCCATTCTCTGCAGAAGGGAAATTCAATAATTCGGAAGTTACCTTACGCTCTTTGTTTTCGCATGAAGCAAACAAAATAAATAAAGCTAAAACCAAATATTTATTCATTGTCATAGGTATAAGACCCATCGAATTCATCTTCATCAAAAACCGAATCATCCTCGCCAAACTCATCTTCTTCATCCTCGCCATCTTCTGTTCCTGTAGAGACTGCTCCTCCAACTATATCCGATTCGAACATGTCCTGAAACTCTTTGCTATCCTGAGAAGGAGCATCGCCAAATGCAAGTGCCACACGCGGATAAATAGTACTCGGTTTGTCTTTCTTCACCTCCACTAATTCAATATAAAAAATCCACATGCGCATAAAATCATACACATACAAAATTTTATCTCCTGGCTTCATAACCATGTCAGAAAGTATGGTGGTCGACATAGATAGCGAATCTTCATCGACTCCACCCATGTCCATCAGCGAAATCTCTAATCCCTTACTCCACTCTTCATCACTCAAATAAAAGCTCGCCATTTCACCTTGCTCAAAATCGAAAGAATCCAATACCGATTTATGCAACGTATCGAAATTTGATTCTGTTTCAATTTCAATATCTCGAAACACATCTTGTTCCGTATCCATAATTACACGGAACTTAAACAAATTAACTCCACTATTTTTCTTAGCCATTGACAGACATTTTTAATTCTTGAATTGTTGTTGTTGGATTAGAACTTGAAAATACAAAATTCCCAGCAACGAGCGCTGTTGCTCCAGCCGCCTTAAGTTTTGGAGCATTCGTGGCATTCACTCCGCCGTCCACTTCAATGGCTGGATTATTCTTCACATTCGCCAACATTGCTTTCAAACGTTCTAGCTTTGAGTAGGTGTTTTCTATGAACTGCTGTCCGCCAAAACCTGGGTTAACGGACATGATTAAAATCAAATCAACATCTTCTAAAACCTCTTCAATTGCACTCAAGGGAGTATGCGGATTCAACGCTACACCTGCCTTCATACCTTCAGCCTTAATGGCTTGAATTGTTCTGTGCAAGTGTGTACATGCCTCAGCGTGCACAGTAAGAATATCAGCACCAACTGCTTTGAAATCTGTAATGTATTTCTCGGGTTGAACTATCATCAAATGTACATCCAACGGCTTCTTCGCGTATTTTTTCAATGCTTTAATGACTGGCATTCCGAATGAAATGTTCGGAACAAACACCCCATCCATTACATCTACATGAAACCAATCTGCAGCAGAATCATTGATCATCTCAATATCGCGCTGAAGATTTGCAAAATCGGCCGATAAAACCGACGGTGCAATAAGAACTTCGTTTACTTTTGACATGCTGCAAAGATACATTTCGTTTTGTTAGCTTGAATTATTTTTTCTATGCAAGTCGTTGGAATAACTGGAAATATTGGATCGGGGAAATCTACCATCGCACTGGTCTTCACTGCGTTAGGAATTCCTGTATTCAATTCCGACGAGGAAGCTAAGAAAGCATACACCATTCCTTCCATTCAAATTGAAGTTAGAGAAATTTTAGGTTATTCGAAAGGTCCGAAGGAAGGTCCTGCGGAAGATATCCATTTAGACTTTTCGAAAGGCACTTGGAAATCTGAAATCGCAGCTATTATTTTCTCGGACGAAGAAAAAAGGCTTCGTCTTGAAAAGCTCATTCACACTTACGTTCAGAACGAATTTGTCCGCTGGAAAGCCATGCAACATTCAAAATACATCATTCGCGAAGCGGCCTTAGCCAACTCCTTCCAACAAGAAAATTGCGATTGGTTAATTGAAGTAATTGCAGATAAAGAAATACGAAAGAACCGTGTTATTCAGCGAAACGGATTAACTGAGGAAGAATTCAATAAGCGTGATGCTCTTCAACTTCGGAACGAGTCTTACCCTTCAAATAAAATTTTTACTGTTTCGAACAATTCTAGTGATCGGGTACTTCCGGAAATACTAAAAATTCACGAGCAATTGTCAGCCTAAGGAGTTTTTCTATCTGCGTAATTAACAACTCAGCATTGAAAACCATGTAAATTCAATGTTCATGGTTGCAAAGAAATCACTCCTTTTGAAAAACACTTAACCACAAGCATTATGGATGTTCGCACTAAAAAATGGGTTTTATTCACACTCTCAATTGTTAGCGTTTATCTTTTCGTTTTTAATTGATGAGATCAAAATTCAAAGAGTTCTATTCAGAGTATTTTCCTTGGTTCGTAGATGTCTGGTATTATTTAGTGATAATCGTCGTTTTTATTGTCTGTGCAATTATTTGGTTGTAATTTTGAGTGACAATGGCTCAAAGCAATTTTTACTTCATAGCACTTAAGCCCAGTCTTCCTGAAGAACTGAGAACCCGCGCAATTCAAGGGAAATTGCTAGCGCCTCGGAACCTAGAAGCCATTGTTAAACCCGTGTATCTCCCCTTGTCTTTTCAGTTTAATACAGACGAAGATGGGATTTTCGAATTGGGTAATGCGCTGCAGAGTGCTTTGCACCGCATTACTAGTTTCAAATTATCGTTAAAGAAAATTGGGTTCAACTCCGTTTTCAAACAAATTTCTATTCTACCTGAACCTAGCATTCAACTTGATGCAATTCAAAATAAAATAGTTGAAGTTCTTATCGACTGGAACAAATTCGCGCATTCACCTGTCTCATTTGAATTCCCGAAAGCTGAAGTAGCTTTAGTGAGAAGCAATTGGACAGCAAATGAATTTGAAAAGGCTAAAGCGAAAGCCCTTCAACTTTCCCTCGAAGAAACCTGGACCATTGAAACAGTTTCCATGATGGAATGGACGAACCAAGGCTGGAATGAAAAATTCTTCTTCCCTTTGGAAGACCAAAGATTACTTCGTAATCAATCCAATACTATCTTGCAAGACAAATAAGTCTTGCATTCATGCCAAAGTCATTCGATAAAAAATTAAGCCTTACCATTTTGGTAGCCTCTCTGGGATATTTCGTTGACATCTACGACCTTCAGCTCTTCAATATTGTCAGCAAAGAAAGCTTAAGAGGAATAGGCGTCACCGATGAAAACCTCATTAAAACCTACGACTACAGTCTTTTTCTATGGCAAATGTCGGGCATAATTCTAGGCGGACTTATCTGGGGAATTTTAGGTGACAAACGTGGAAGAAAGAAAATACTTTTCGGTTCAATACTCATTTATTCATTAGCCAATATCGCAAACGCATTCGTAACAAATGTTGAAGCCTATTCTATTATTCGATTCATCACAGGAATTGGCCTAGCCGGAGAGCTTGGTGCTGCTGTGACACTCATCAACGAATCCATGTCGAAGGAAAAACGAGGCATAGGCACAATGATCATAGTAACTATGGGTGCGCTTGGAGCAGTCGCGGCTGTTGGTATTCACAAGCTTCACTTCACCATGCTCGGACTTGAATCGTGGCAGATGTCTTACATCATTGGCGGCTGTTTAGGTCTTGTTCTTTTATTCATGCGCTTCAAAACATTTGAAAGCGAAATGTTCGCTAAGGTGGAAAAACAAAACGTTCAGCGCGGAAATTTCTTTATGCTTTTCAAAACGAAAGATCGCATACTCCGATACCTATCCTGCATTGCCATTGGTTTACCTGTTTGGTTCTGCGTTGGACTGCTAATTAAATTTTCAGAGAAATTCGCTACAGTGCTTGAAGTAGACGGAGCCATTGATCCAACGACTTGTATAATCTTTTGTTACCTCGGACTTTCTGTGGGTGATCTCATTTCCGGATTCATTAGTCAGTTCATGAAAAGCAGAAAAAAAATCATCTTCTTCTATCTTGGAACAACAATAATCATCAGCTTGTACTTCTTGCTTGTTCATCATCATTCTGTTAATACATTTTATGCTCTCGCTGCGTTACTTGGAGCTACCACTGGCTATTGGGTGCTGTTCGTTTCCAATGCAGCTGAGCAATTCGGAACAAATATTCGATCTACAGTCGCCTCTACTGTTCCGAACTTCGTGCGGGGATCTACCGTTCCAATAGTCTTAACCTTCAAATACATAGAACCTACTTTCGGAGTAATTAATAGTGCTTTACTCATTGGCGGAGTAACCATTTCTATTGCCATAATTGCCCTAGCCTATCTCCCCGAAACCTTTGGAAAAAACCTAAACTTTATCGAAGAATAAAATGAGAAATTATTTCATACTCGCATGCATAACATCAATTGTTGCGTGCAAACAAGAAAACGTCGTTATGCAAATTCAACAACCCCAAAATAAAAACATTCAAGACACAACTTTTGATTTCTTTGGGAACAAAGTGCACGATTCGTTCTATGGTCTTGAAGACGACGGCAGCGAACGCACCATGCAATGGGTGAAGGATGAGCAAGCGCTTACTGAAAATTATTTGAGCGGTGAAAAAATGCGTGTAGAAATTCGAGAGCGCTACACGTCCATTTTCAATTTTGAAAAAGTAAGTGCTCCCGATAAGCATGGCGATTATTATTTTTTCTGGAAGAACACCGGCCTTCAGCCGCAAGCCGTTTGCTATGTGAAGAAAGGAATGCGCGGTGCTGAACGTGTGTTCATTGACCCAAATGCATTAGATCCTAAAGGACTTACCACATACAGTTTACTCGACTCAAACGACGACCATAACCTCATGACAGTCGCAGTTAGCAAGGCCGGCAGCGATTGGAGTAACATTCATATTTTCAATATTGAAACCGGAGTGGAAGTTGAAGCACCTATTGAATGGGTGAAGTTCAGCGGAGCTTCGTGGTTTGGAAATGGTTTCTTCTACAGCCGATATCCAGCACCTTCTGAAGACGAAGTTCTCAGCGGAAACAATATGAATCATGCTGTATATTATCATGCACTTGGAACAATACAGGATGCCGACAAGCTAGTTTACGAAGACAAAAAAAATCCCACCTATTACAACAACGCCGGCCTAAGTGAAGACAAACGTTACTTGTTCATTACCTCAGCGCCCGGAACAGATGGCTACGCCGTTTATTTCAAGGACATCGCCAACGGCGGAATGAACTTTAATCCGCTATTCACAGACTTAAGTCATCACAGTTCTGTGGTTGAAGTCGCTATCGATGGTGAACTAATCGTCCTCACAGATGTCGACGCTCCGAACTACCGATTGGTGAAAGTGAATCCAGCGAATCCAAATCCGAAAAATTGGAAAACAATTATTCCTGAAAACAAGCGATTGTTGGAAGGTGTTTCCACCTGCGGTGGAAAATTATTCCTTCATTACCTCAACATGGCCAACACCGAAATTGAAGCCTGCAACTATGAAGGAAAGAACATCAAGAAAATAACGCTTCCCGATGGAACCGGCACCGCTAGCGGATTCTCAGGAAAGCGTCAAGATAAATCTTGCTACTTCACCTTCACATCATTCACCTACCCCGGTGTCATCTATTCATTCAACGTAGAAGATTTAACCTACGGTGAATATCACAGACCTTCGGTCGATTTCAACATGAACGATTATGAAAGCAAACAAGTTTTAGTCACGTCGAAAGACGGAACACAAGTGCCCCTATTCCTCGTTCACAAAAAAGGACTTGTGTTAGACGGAACCAACCCAACATTGCTCTACGGATACGGCGGATTCAATATTTCACTCACACCTTCATTCTCTTCCTCTCGATTAATTCTCCTTGAACAAGGCGGAGTATTCGCCATGGCAAACCTTCGTGGAGGAGGGGAATTCGGAGAGAACTGGCACAAAGGCGGAATGCTCTTCAACAAGCAAAATGTCTTCGACGACTTCCTAGCCTGCGCCGATTACTTAATCGAAAACAAATACACTTCAACACAAAAATTAGGAATTGAAGGCGGATCAAACGGAGGATTGTTAGTGGGTGCATGTATGACGCAGCATCCAGAAAAATTCGCTGTTGCCTTTCCTGCAGTTGGAGTGTTGGACATGCTTCGTTACCACCATTTCACAGTGGGTAAAGGCTGGATTCCTGAATACGGAAACGCCGACGAATCGGAACAAATGTTCGGTTATCTCAGAGGTTACTCACCATATCATAATTTAAAACCGAACACGAACTATCCGGCAACAATGGTCATGACAGCAGATCACGACGATCGCGTGGTTCCGGCTCATAGTTTTAAGTTCGCTGCAATGCTACAAGAATGTACAACGCATGAAAGACCTGCGCTCATTCGCATTGAGACAAGTGCTGGACATGGCGCTGGAAAAAGTACGGAGCAAATCATTGCTGAACAAACCGATAAATGGACCTTCTTCTTCAAAAATATTGGACACAATTATTCCGTGAAATAACACTCCGGAAATAAGACTATCTTTGCACCCCAAAATTACACCGCCGTGCTATCAGTAAATAACCTATCGCTTCGTTTTGGAAAACGAGCTCTCTTCGAAGAAGTAAATCTAAAATTCACACCAGGACATTGCTACGGTGTAATTGGCGCAAACGGTGCCGGGAAATCTACTTTTCTAAAAATACTTTCTGGAGAAATTGATCCAACCACAGGAAAGGTTGTTATGGACGCTGGTGTGCGTATGAGTGTGTTGAAACAAAACCACTTTGAATTCGATGAGGTGCCTGTTTTACAAACCGTGCTAATGGGAAACCGCAAGCTAATGGATGTGATGCAAGCGAAAGATGCTATTTACGCGAAAGAAGATTTCTCCGATGCAGACGGTGTAAAAGCTGCTGAGCTCGAAAATATTTTTGCTGAAATGGACGGTTGGAACGCTGAGAGTGATGCTGCTCAGTTGTTAAGTAATTTAGGTATTGCTGATCATTTGCATAACGACCTGGTTTATACGCTAAGCGGAAAAGAAAAAGTGCGCGTTTTGCTTGCTCAAGCCCTCTTTGGTAATCCTGAAATTCTATTGCTCGATGAGCCTACGAATGACTTGGACGTTGAGACCATTTCTTGGTTGGAAAACTTCTTAGCCGATTTTCAAAATACGGTTATCGTTGTCTCGCATGACCGTCACTTTCTAGATGCCGTGTGTACGAACATCGTTGATATCGACTTCAGCAAGATTCAACTTTACACAGGAAACTATTCGTTCTGGTATGAGAGTAGCCAATTGGCCGCTCGTCAAAGAAGCGATCAGAACAAGAAGACAGAAGACAAGCGCAAAGAACTTCAAGACTTCGTAGAACGCTTCAGTGCCAATGCTTCTAAATCAAGACAAGCAACAAGCCGTAAGAAATTATTGGACAAACTTGTTATCGATAACATTCAACCGAGTACAAGAAAATATCCGGGTATTATTTTCAAACCCGAGCGCGATTGCGGCGATCAAATCTTGCGTGTTGAAAATCTTTCAAAGGTAAATCCAGATGGAAGTGTGCAGTTTAAAAATGTAGAATTCACCTTAATCAAAGGCGATAAAGTAGCTGTTCTTTCAAAAGACCATTCCGCCATTACTTCATTCTTTCAAATCATTAATAATTTGGAAGAACCAACTACCGGAACGATTGAATGGGGAAGCACAATTACAACAGCATACCTGCCAAACAACAACGAAGATTTCTTCAAATCTGACGATAATCTAGTTGATTGGTTACGTCAATTCTCTGTAGATAAAGACGAAACATACGTTCGTGGTTTCTTAGGAAAAATGCTGTTCAGCGGCGAAGAAGTAATGAAGAAATGTTCTGTTCTTTCTGGAGGAGAAAAAGTTCGTTGTATGGTTTCCCGCATGATGCTCGCAAATGCGAATTGCCTTATGCTAGATGAGCCTACGAATCACTTGGATCTTGAGTCAATTACGGCGTTCAACAATGCTATGAAGGATTGGAAACACAATGCGCTCTTCACATCGCATGACCATGAATTTACCGAGACTGTGGCCAATAGAATTATTGAAATTACTCCGAAAGGAATAATTGACAAGAGAATGTCCTACGACGAATATCTAACAAACGAGCAAGTAAAAGAAACAAGAAAGAATTACTACGGATTATAACGCAGTGGGCTCCTCAATTTCTTGAGCTAATGCAACAACAGTCTTAATTTCTGGAACTGCAGATTTAATTGCTGCTTCAACACCTGCTTTCATAGTCATGTGCGATTTGCTGCAACTTGTGCATGCACCTGTCAACTCAACTATTACAGTCATTTCGGGAGTCACTTCCTTCAATTCAATTCCACCACCGTCTGCTTCCAAATAAGGTCGAATGGAATTAAGCGCTTCGTTCACACGTTGAAACAATGAATCTATTAACATATTATTCTTGGGTTGCAGATTTACGGAATGGCAACAAACGCAATTCCTTTTCAAAGTTAATTAAAAACGCTTGCCAATAGCGAGCCGCAGTAGTATTGTCTTGAAGAACAGACGGCCTTCCAACATCACCAGCTTCTCGAATACTCTGAATCAACGGAATTTCGCCTAGAACAGGCAGGTTCAAGCTTTCTGCTAAACGCTTCGTTCCTCCTTCACCAAAAATAAAATATTTATTCTCGGGCAATTCCGCTGGGGTAAACCACGACATATTTTCTACTAATCCCAACACGGGAATATTCACTGCTGGCAATTGGAACATCGCAATTCCCTTGCGCGCATCGACTAGTGCCACTTCCTGCGGCGTGCTTACCACGACAACGGCAGAAATGGGCAATGTTTGCACAATGCTCAAATGGACATCTCCTGTTCCCGGAGGAAGGTCAACAATCATATAATCCAACTCACCCCACTCCACATCTGTAATCATTTGATTCAATGCCTTAGTAGCCATTGGACCACGCCATACAACGGCTTGATCTCCCTCAGTAAAAAAACCAATACTCAGGACCTTCACCCCGTGGGCCTCTACAGGAGCCATTACTTTCTTCCCTTCTACTTCAATAAGTCTTGGCTTTTCCAGCACAACATCAAACATTGTTGGAACCGAAGGCCCATAGATATCTGCATCTAACAAACCTACTTTATGTCCCAATGCGGCAAGACCCGCCGCCAAATTTGAAGAAACCGTGCTCTTCCCTACACCGCCCTTTCCACTTGCAACAGCTATGATGTGTTTAACTCCAGGAAGAATTCGGCGTAATTCGCCACTTCGCTCTTCACCCGAGATAGCTTCAACATGAACCTTTACTTCGAATTCATTTCCTAAAACACGTTGAATTGCGAAGACACAAGCCTCACGCATGCGCTGTTTCGCGTGCATGGCCGGATTACTCACTTTGACTTCCAACTCAATCTCATTCCCTTCTGCACGAATAATCTTTACCAGATTCAAGGTCACAATGTCCTTCTTCAAATCTGGTTCTTGTACGTTAGCTAACGCTTCTAAAATTGCTGTTTTTGAAACACTCATGGTATTATTTTTTCGGCATTCGAGCCTGAATGTATTTAATCTTTCTTCCTTCCTTCAACCACATTTGCTCGTAGAATGTTCTAATCTCCAAAACATCTTTCAGCTTTTCGTCTATCGTTTCTAAAAAACCCGATTCATAAATGTTATCGTCATGCAAAACTATTTCTGCCCCCATCAATGGAATCTCGCGCAAAGCCCGCTCGTAGAGCGCTGGATTGTCGTGCTTAATGTGAACGATTCCTTCTGACTTCAACATCCGCTCATAACGCTTCATATAGAAGCCTGAGGTTATTCTTCTGTTTCCATCGTGATCATTCGGCATCGGATCTGAAAACGTAAGCCAAATTTCGTCCAATTCATTGTCAGCGAAAAACGCGTCAATGAATTCAATTCTTGCTCGAAGAAATGCCACATTCGTCAATCCCATTTCAAGAGACTCTTTTGCCCCTTTATGAAAACGATGACCTTTAACGTCGACCCCTAAATAATTCTTATCTAAATTTCGTTGTGCTTGACCAACCGCATACTCCCCTTTCCCACAGCCCAATTCAACCACTAAAGGATTGTTATTTTTATAAAATTCTTCTCGCCATAAACCCTTCATGAAGGTTGCGTTTTCACGAATAATGGGCATTAAGTTCGGTTCGAACACATGAGGAAACGTCTTGTTTTCAGCCCAACGTTTTAACTTATCCTTTGCCATATCAATTCGCTAGAAAAACACTTTTCCATGCTTCTGGAAGCACTTGTGTAGCTTTGTTTTTATGATTGAAACAAACCAAAACTGACTTTCCTGACGCGCACAGACGTTCACCTACAACAACTCTATAACAAACCGAGAAACTTTTACTTCCCACATGTTCCACCCACAACCGAATGTTCATTCGGTCATTCAGAAATACGGGGTAGATATAATCAATTTCATTTCGAGCAACGATAACTCCGTCTTCGTTCCAATCCCAAATGCGCGCTACTCGTTCCTTAAAATACGCCATACGAGCCTGCTCGAAATAACTGAAGTACACAGCATTGTTAACATGCCCCATGGCATCTATATCCGCAAATCGAATTTCAACAGTTGTTTCGAAAATATCTTTCCCTTCGGGCTCTTCCATAACATTATTTTAGAGCACAAAGATAATTCCGAGCGGCAGTTCTATTTGGAAAAAACTTGATAACCGTATGGAGCCAAGGCGCGCTGATTTCTTGAATAAAGTGAGAATGTCTCACTATTG
Source organism: Flavobacteriales bacterium (assembly GCA_947488195.1). Taxonomy (GTDB): domain Bacteria; phylum Bacteroidota; class Bacteroidia; order Flavobacteriales_D; family Sanyastnellaceae; genus CAIZGX01. The sequence goes on along the minus strand of CANKYR010000053.1, from coordinate 455 downwards.
AAAATGCTTCTAAAATCTCCATCAGGAACCTCATCGGTGAAGTTGAAAGCTTGAGGCTTATCAGAAAAGTTTAAAAGCACAACTACCTGGCGATCTCCATTGGTGCGAACATAGGCATAAAGCAAATCGTCGTTAGAAGTTTTCAACTTCTTGAAACCTCCTCCAAACTCGCCGTTCCATAGAGCTGGATTATCGTGATGCACCGCAAGTAATCGCTTATAAAAATCACTATTCACATAATTATTGAAGTAGGCTGTGTCTTTATCGAAGAAGCGCAAACGCTTTGCATTTCCTTTTGCATCCACTTCACCCCCTTCTTGCGAGGTATAAACCAAAGGCATTCCTTGAAGGGTTAAAGAGAGAACGTCAAACAATTTTCGTTTCATTCCGTATCGCTCACCACCGGTTCCATTCCAAGTATTCTCATCGTGGTTCGTTGTGAAACCCATGCGGTA
>CANKYR010000052.1 GCA_947488195.1 Flavobacteriales bacterium | reverse complement strand
AGAAATGAAAACACACAGCAAGCTAAAAAAGGATTTTAGCAAGAAGGACGTTAATTTCAAAATTGCTGTGTGTCGCATGATTTCTATCTACGAATATAAAACCCTTTTAATGGGGAAAAGGTTGTCTTACAGGTTAAAAAGAATATTTAATTGAATTCCTTCCATAAATTTGAACCGATGGAAAAATTGTCACATGTGAATGAAAAGGGAAACGCGGCTATGGTCGACGTTTCCCAAAAGGCCGACACACTGCGTATAGCGAAGGCGCAAGCTGAAATTATTTTCCCAGAGAATTTAAATGTGTTGTTTCAAAACAACGAATACCAATCGCCAAAAGGACCCGTGTGCCAAACGGCTCGTATCGCCGGTATTCAAGGGGTGAAGCAAACGTCGAGTTTAATTCCCTTGTGTCATCCGCTGGCCATTACAGGTATTGAAGTGCAAATTGAAAAGACAGAAACTGGTGCTCGTGTTTTGTGCACCGTGAAAACATTCGGTAAGACAGGTGTTGAAATGGAAGCGCTAACCGGCGCATCTGTTGCGGCGCTTACGATATACGACATGTGCAAGGCCATGAGCTTCGAAATGGAAATAGGTGGGGTGAAGTTGTTAGAAAAGTCTGGAGGTAAATCGACATACATTTCCAAGTAATGAACCTTCAATCCAAATCGAATTGGCACTCACGCGAATTGGCGCTTTACGGCACCACATGCGAAGAGATTAGAAGTTGGGTAAATTATTTTCAGTTGGAAGTGAATCAGCGTTTGGCTTATGTAGATGCTTCTCACGCTGAAGGAAATTCCGATTCTTCTTTCGGAATAGCCACACACGAAAATCATTTTCTTCTTCAAGAAGAAACGGGACTTGACCAAACGGTTCTTCAGGAATTCGACGGCGCCTTAGTGAATGGCAATCACCATGCGGCTTCCAACCAAATCATTTTTGTAAATCTTGAAAAAGAGAAGAGTCTCATCAAGAGAAGCGCAGAATTGACGAATGTTTTAGCCATTGTCCTTCCGCAAGGAATGACAGAGGTACCTGCTTTTGTTCAACTCTTACTTCAACCCGAAACAAAAATTTTCATGTTGAAGGAAGACGTTCTGGAATTTGTTTCAACATTTTTTGAAGAGGCTCCTCTAAAAGCATTGATTTTATTGGGTGGAAAGAGCAGTCGAATGGGCGAAGAGAAAGGGCTTATTCAGTACCATGAAAAAACACAAGCAGAACATTTGCTTTTATTGTTGGAGGAGTTGGGGTTGGAAGTTTTTCTTTCCGTTCGGGAAGAACAAAAAGAAAATTATGCGTTCTTGAAAAGACCGTTTATTACAGATCAAATTCAAGGAGCAGGTCCGCTAGGGGGAATTTCTTCAGCAATGCGATCGTTTCCACAAACCGCATTTTTAGTCGTGGCGTGTGACCTTCCGAATCTTCAAAAAGAACAACTTGAATTTTTGTTGAAGATGAGAAATGCGAAAGCGTTTGCCACGTGTTATGAATCGCCATTAGACGGAGGACCAGAGCCGTTGTGTTCCATTTACGAACCGAAGTCTTTTTCGGCATTAATGAAGGTATGGGTGAATGGAAAGAGTTGTCCGCGAAAAATGCTTTTCAATCGAACGGTGGAAATTCTACCTCTTACAGATTCGAAATTTTTAGTTAACGCGAATACGCCAGAAGAGCGCATTCAACTTCAAGAAAGAAAGTAAAAGACCGTGAGCGTAAGCCGGGTTCTGTTCATGTGTTGCCACATGTTTCATCATTTATCTATGCGATCTACCCTCCGAGATTGAGCGAGCAACTCTTCAGTTGGAACGAATCCAACGGCCTCGGTTTATTTGATCTTACAGCCCGCAAGGTTTTCCTAGCTCGTCTTGTTACCAAGAACGACGGTGGTCTCTTACACCTCCTTTTCACCCTTACCACTATTGCTAGTGGCGGTTTAATTTCTGCAGCACTGTCTGTCCGTTAAACTTGCGTTTAACGTCCCCCGCTTTTCACAGGGTGCGGCGCTCTGCGCAGCCCGGACTTTCCTCTAGTTTTTCAACCAGCGATGAATCCTCTTCGGTCTTTGACGCAAAGGTAGTACATTCGCTATTGATTTTTTTAGTTAGAAGACTGAACCGAGAACATGATTAAAAGATTATTCAAATTAGTGCATCCAAAGTTTCAGAAATTAATTCTGGAATATCCCGTTTCGTTTGAACCGCGCTACGGACATGGACAACCTGCGCATCCGCAATTGCTTGCCATTATTGAAAATAGAAAGGAGGAGTATGAAAAATGGCTGCACGCTGCGATAAAATACACGCAATATTTTCAATCTATAAAAAACAACACCGAGAAACCTCCGGCGCAAGAACCGTTTTGGAATAATTTGTTTTTGCCAGGTCTCGACATGGTTATGTTGTACACAGCTATCTCTGAATTGAAGCCGAAACGTTATGTTGAAATTGGATCAGGAAATTCAACCAAGGTGGCGCACAAGGCAATCAAAGAACAAGGGTTGAATACCGAAATCATTTCCATAGACCCCATGCCTCGCGCTGAAATAGATGCTTTGGCAAACACCATCATTCGTTCTCCGTTTGAAGATTCTAATTTCGATTTTTTGGAAGAGTTGGAAGAGAACGATATTTTGTTTGTCGACAATTCGCATCGCGTATTCCCGAATTCAGATGCGACTGTATTCTTCTTGGAAGTCCTTCCAAGATTGAAGAAAGGAGTGGTGGTTCAAATACACGATGTGTATTTGCCTTTCGACTATCCGCAGTTTATGTGCGATCGTTTTTATTCAGAGCAATACATGTTGGCAGCGTTTCTTTTAGCGAACAGCGAAAAGTACGCGCCCATGATTCCGAATTATTATCTTTCCGAAAACAAAGAATTAAGTCAAATTATAGAACCTATCTGGAGCGCTATTCCGCACGTTGTGGAAAAACATGGCGGATCATTTTGGTTGAAAATTGAAAAGTAACATGACAGAAACTGCACTCTCTCGCAAAAAGATTCAGAACGGATGGGCCATGTACGATTGGGCCAATTCGGTTTACAATTTGGTTATTGGATCTACGATTTTCCCTATTTTTTACGATGTGATGACCTCCGTGAAAAACGAAGCAGGAGTGGTTACTTCGTCCAAAGTGCAGGTGTTTGGAGCAACCTTGGAGAATACAGAGTTGATTAGTTATGCAACCGCATTCGGCCTTACAATTGTGTGCTTGATTTTACCCATTCTTTCAGGTTTTGCAGATTATTATGGAAAGAAGAAATTCTTTTTAAAGTTCTTTTGTTACCTGGGTTCTCTCTCCTGTATGAGCCTTTATTTTTTCGATCCTTCAAACATGGAATTGAGCATACTAAGTGTAATTCTAGCATGTATAGGTTTCTGGGGAAGCTATGCCTTTAGTAATAGCTTTTTACCAATAGTGGCGACAGAGGATGAGCAAGATAAACTTAGCGCAAAAGGGTTTTCATTGGGTTACTTGGGAAGTATGATTTTACTTATTTGTGCCCTGGTAGCTGTTATGGTTATTGCGAAGAGCGGGCCTGAGAAAGTGATGATGATGCGTTATTCTTTTATTGCTGTTGGAGTGTGGTGGATGGGATTTGCACAGATAACATTCGCGCGTTTGAAAGAAACCGAACGCGTTCATGCAGAGAAGACCAATGTATTTACGAAAGGGTTTTCGGAGTTAGGAAGTGTTTTAAAGCAATTGAAAAATCTACCTCAGTTGAAGGCTTATTTATTGGCCTTCTTCACTTTCAGTATGGGTATTCAAACCATTATGCAAATGGCGACCTACTTCGGTAAAAAAGAAGTGAAGTTGGAAACACTCAACTTAATTGTAGCGATTATTTTGGTTCAGATAATTGCGATTCCGGGAGCATATCTTTTTTCGAAGTTGTCGAATAAAATCGGGAATTTTTCAGTGTTGAAAATAGCACTTGCGTTGTGGATGTTCATTTGCTTTTTTGCGTTTTTCTTTGTTCAAGAAGGTCAAGTCATGATGTTTTATATCGTTGCCGGACTTATTGGTTTTATCATGGGAGGCACGCAATCTATAGCGCGTAGCACCTATTCGAAATTAATTCCTGGAACAAAGGACACTGCCTCCTTCTTTAGTTTTTACGATGTAACAGAAAAAGTTGGCCTGATTATCGGCCTTGTTTCTTTCGGCTTTATTGAAGGGAAATTCAGTATGCGCTATAGTATTTTGGCGTTGATTGTGTTCTTCGTTATAGGTTTTGTCTTGATGTTCTTCATTCCGAAGAATAAGCAAGAGGGTTAAACAAACCTCAGCACAAACCCACACGTAATTCCTACGGCCATAGTTATCTTCAAGATAAGACTAGCTTTGTGAAATCCTTCCTTTGAATTTGCCATGAAAATGGCGAAGAGGGAAATAGTTAAAGGAAGGCACATTCCCATTCCAATTAAATAAAGCGTTCCAACAGAATGATGCTGTGTTGCTGCAATGAAGAGTGTAACGCCTCCAATAATTAATGCTGCAAACAAAAAGAGCAGAGCGTAAATGCGAGCCGTTTGCGTTCCCATTACCACAGGCAATGTTTTGTAGTTTTCTGCAGCGTCTCCTTCTGCGTCTTCAATGTCTTTTACAATTTCTCTTGAGAAGTTCAACGTAAAAGCGAAGCCCGCAAACACCGTGGTCCAAAAGGCAATGTGCAAATTGGAAAGCTGCGGCCAAACACTCCAAATGGGTATTACGCCAATGCACAACGAAACCAATAAATTTCCAGACAAAACGCGTTTCTTAAAAAACGGAGTGTACAATCCAAGTGCAATGGAAACACCAATGGCCACAAGAAAAGGAAGATAAGAGTGCATGCTCTTTCCAACAAAAAACGAAATAATAATTCCCAAAGTTGTGGTGATGATGTGCGCAAGAATAACCACGCGACGTTTAACTTGTGTTTCGACATAAACCGCATTCGGTTTGTTGATGCGATCTACGCGAACATCGAAATAATCGTTAATGAAATTTCCTCCTGCAGTCAAGAACACAATCGTAAATATCATTCCAATGAATTGCATCCACTGTGTGAAGTCCTCCGGCGCAATAGTGTGAGCAAAACCAAAGCGAAACGCGAACATAGCGAAGACAATCATGAGAAGATTGTTCGGTCGAGACATTTTGAAAAGCGCTTGAGTCATAGCAGTATTTTATGGGTTGAAGGTAGTGAAAACTTTTACTTCACTATTCATTTCAATGTTCCCTGTTTGAACAGGGTAATACAAATCGCCAAGTATAACTTTGTTCTTCACCGTTCGCAAGTTCGCAAGTTCTCGCATGACGTCGGTGCGATAAATACCGGTGTCTGGATTGACATTAATCATTCGGCACCTTCCGCAGGCTTTGGCTTTTCGAAGCAAAACATTTCCAATTTGAATTTCCTGCCATTCGTCTTCCTCGAATGAACGTTCGGTTTGAAAAAGCAAATTCGGACGGAAATATCTGGCGTCAATGGGTTCCTCCAATCGCGCATTCAGCGCGTCGAGCGAGGCGGTTCCAACAATTAAAATAGGAAAGCTATCGGCGAACGAACTCGGCGTTTGCTCTCCTGTAAGTGGAGCGGTTTCCATTCGTTCGGGTTGAAGGGACATGCGTATGAGACGAACTTCTTCCTTCAAAAAATCAGAAAAGAAAGAGTTGAATTTTTCTCCTTCTTCAAATCCGAAAACGTCAGATTCCCAAACCTTCGATTCAATTTTATCTTGCTGGAAATAATTTGTTCCAAGTGCAAGATTTTCAGATTGATTGTTGAAGGAAAAAGCAAATCCATTTTCGGAAAGACTTGTTTCGATGAGCGAAAGCTCGGGGCGTTCTCTTCGTGTGATGAACTTGTTGTTGGAATCGATCAACATCCAATTGCGATCGTATTTCAATCCGTGCTGAAGCACCTCAGAAGAGGTTAGCTCAACGCCGTTCAACGATTTTATGGGGTAAATTGAAATTGACTTCAACATAAAAACGAAGGTAGCGCATGTCTGATGTATTTTTGCAACACATGAATTTGCAGAACAATTTATTGCTTCGTGCCGCGAAGGGCGAGCAAGTGGAACGCACCCCCGTTTGGGTTATGCGTCAAGCCGGAAGAGTCCTTCCCGAGTACAGGGCCACGCGCGCTAGAGCGGGTTCTTTCATTACGTTGGTTCGTACGCCTGAATTGGCGTGTGAAGTGACTCTTCAGCCGGTAGATATTTTGGGCGTAGACGCGGCCATTATATTCTCAGACATCTTGGTTATTCCTGAAGCCATGGGTTTGCCTTATGAGATGGATGAAGGGAAAGGACCGCGTTTTCCGAATACCATTAAAACAAAAGAAGATTTAGCAAGACTTTCCACCACAGAGATTGAAGGCAAATTGAATTACGTCGCAGAAGCGTTGAAGCTGACCAAGCAAGAATTGAATGGAAGAGTGCCTCTGATCGGATTTGCCGGAGCGCCGTTCACGTTGTTCTGTTATATGATTGAAGGGCAGGGGAGCAAGGAGTTCGCGAAAGCTAGAAGAATGATGCGCGAGAATCCAGAGCTTGCTCACGCTTTGCTTTCAGCCATTTCAGATGCGACCATTTCGTATTTGAAAATGCAAATTGCTTCAGGAGCCGATTTGATTCAGCTGTTCGATTCATGGGCAGGAGTATTGGGTCCCGATTCTTATCGTGAGTTTTCACTTCCATACATCAATAGAATTTTAGCAGCTATACCTGACGTTCCGCGTACCGTTTTCGCAAAGGGCGCTTGGTATGCCATAGAAGATTTCGCGAACTCTCCGTGCGAGACAATTGGACTCGATTGGACCATTCAACCAGAATTGGCACGGAAATGGGCAGGAGCGAAAACAGTGCAAGGAAACTTAGACCCTTCGGTGCTCTATGGAGACTTCGCTAGTATTAAAAAAGCAACAAGAGAAATGCTCCAAAAGTTTGGAACTCAAAAACATATTGCTAACTTAGGCCACGGAGTTTATCCTGATATTTCTCCAGACAACCTAAAATGCTTTATTGATACCATAAAAGAATACCCTAACGAAAAGTAAAATGATTATGAAACGTTTATTATTAGCTGTATTGACATTCGCAGTAGTTGGAGCAACGGCTCAAAAGAAAACTGACAAGGCTGCAGCAGAGCCAAAAGGAATTGTTCCAAATGGTAATTTCGACGACTTCGAATTCAAATCGTTGAAAACAGCAAACCAAGTTGATTTAGCTGCGCCATGGATAACTCCAAACGTTATGCTGGCTGATCTTTTTTCAAAAGGAGTGAAGAGCCCAAAGATTCAAGTGCCAACGAATGAGCATGGAATTCAAGAGCCTGCTTCTGGTTCTAGTTATGCAGGATTCAGAGCGTATTCAAAAGATCCTAAAAAGACAAGAACATATTTAGAAGTAAAGTTGAATCAAAAGCTTGTAAAAGGACAGCAGTATTGCATCCGTTACAGTCTAAGTTTAGCTGAGCTTTCTAAGTTTGCTGTAAACAATGTGGGTGTTTATGTTACTGAAAAGAAACTTCAGTATTCAAAAGACAACGCGATCATGATGACTCCTCAAGTAACCATTACAGACAATGTGGCTATTAACATTATGGATTCTTGGGAGCACATCTGCGGAACATTCACAGCTGCTGGTGGTGAAGAGTACATCGTAATCGGAGGTTTCGGTGCAGAAGATAAAATGAAAGTAGAGAAGATGAAGAAGCCGTCTAGTGTTTCGGGCACTGTTGCAAATGAGGCTTATTACTTTTTAGACAATGTGGAAATCGTTGCGATTGATGCAAAGAGTCAATGCAATTGTTCAAAGAAGAGCAAGCCACAAGCCCAGTTCATTTACAGCAGTTCCGTTGCTCGTGAGACCGGCGCTAAGCCTGCAGATATTGTGAATTCAACAGTGGTGTACTTCGCTGGATTAACTGAAATGATCCCTGGTCAATTCGATTCGAACATCGAAGAAGTTGCTTCTATAATGAAAGCGAATCCAATAATGAACATTGAGTTGATTGGTCATTCAGATGCCGATGAAACAGCTGAAGCGAAAGTAGACGAGGAAGTTTCGAATATGGCTGAGAAGCGAGCGAATTCTGTTAAAGAAGCTTTAGTAGGATTTGGAATTAGCGCAACAAGAATTTCTGTGACTTCAGCTGAGGATACCCAGCCTGCAAGTACCTTCAATTCACCATCTGGACATGCACAAAACAGACGTGTTGTTTTCAAAGTGAAATAAGGACATTCAATCTTTTTAAAGGGGAGCTGCAATAATTTGCGCTCCCCTTTTGTTTTCTAGTTAAATTCGGTGTGTTGAAGAAATTGATACGATATACTTTATTACTTCTGGCGCTTTGCAATTTGCAAGGTGTTGCCCTCGCTCAGAACTTGGTATTGAATTCCAGTTTCGAGGAACACCAAGGTTGTCCTGTCGATTTCAATCAAAGTCAGCTTACACACATCGTCTCTTGGAATCAGCCCGGTCAAGGAACTCCAGACTATTTTAATAGCTGCAGCAAAGCCGTTGGCGTTCCGAAAAATGTATTTGGAAGTGAACCCGCAGCAACGGGTCAAGCCTATGCGGGCTTTGTGAATTACACCTTCAACAAAAAAAATTACCGAGAATATCTAAGCTCGGAATTGAGTAGACCACTGAATCCGGGCGAATTGGTTTGTATTGAAATTAGCATTTCCTCTGCCGATTTGTGCAACTTCGTGACCGATGGTTGCGGAATTGTTTTGAGCGCTACCGAGCTTCGTCAGAAAGGAATGGCCTGCATAGAAATGAAAGCCACCATAGAGAATCCGCACTTGTATATCCTCGATCAAAAAGACGGCTGGGTGAAGATGGGGGATGTCTATCGCGCATCAGGTGGAGAGCGTTTCATTACCATTGGAAATTTCAAAAGCGATAAGGCCACGAAGATTCTTCACAGCACTGGAAACGACAAAGGAATGGGCGACTACAGTTACTTGTACGTTGATGATGTAGTTGTGAAGCCAGTAAGAACGAAGGAAGAGTGTTCGTGTGAGAATGAAGTTCTACAGTCACTGGTGTTCGATCCGCCGCTTCAATTGAGTCAGTACGATGAAATTCGTTTGGACGATGTACTCTTCGATTTCGATAGATTCAATTTAACAGACAGTGCAAAGAAAGAGCTCGATGAAGTCTATGTCTTGTTGAAGAAGAATAAGGCCATGTATTTAGAAGTGCAAGGTCATACAGACAGCAGAGGTAAAGACGATTACAACGTGACTCTCTCGAAGAATAGGGCAGAAGCTGTTGTGAGTTATTTAATGAAGAAAGGCATAGACCGTTCTCGATTGGAAATAAAATACTTCGGTGCGACAAAGCCTGCAACAACCAACGAATCAGACGAGGGCAGAGCTAAAAATAGAAGAGTAGAATTCAGGGTGCTGAAGAAACGATTCGAATTAATTGAAAACAGTTAATTAATCGTTTTTCGAATTAATACTGTCCCAAATAACGTCTTTCAATTCGTCAATGTTCTTTTGACCAACAGCCGAAATGAACACATGCTTAATGCCGCGAGGCAATAGCTTTTTCATTTGTTTCTCCATAACCTCGTCTATCATATCACATTTCGTTATAGCCAAAATGCGTGGTTTGTCGAGTAGTTCTGCATTGAATTTTTTCAATTCATTCAACAAAATTTTGTACTCTGCTTTAATGTCATCGGAATCGCATGGCACCATGAACAACAAGGTTGCGTTGCGCTCAATGTGACGCAGGAAGCGGTGTCCAAGACCTTTTCCTTCCGAGGCTCCTTCAATAATTCCAGGAATATCGGCCATAACGAAACTGCGGTCGTTGCGGTAGCGAACCATTCCTAAATTCGGAACAAGTGTTGTAAAAGGATAATCAGCAATCTCAGGTTTAGCAGCAGAAACAACTGAAAGTAGAGTAGACTTTCCTGCATTCGGAAATCCAACCAAACCAACGTCTGCAAGAACTTTCAATTCAAGAATTTTCCATTCTTCAACACCCTCTTCTCCTGGTTGAGCGTAATCAGGTGCTTGGTTAACAGCGGTCTTGAAATTGTGATTTCCTAAACCTCCACGTCCGCCTTTTGCAATAATGTATTCTTGTCCTACCTCATTTATTTCACAAAGCACTTCGCCGGTTTCAACGTCGCGAGCTATTGTTCCTATTGGAACTTCCAAATACTCATCCCCCCCTTGCTTGCCCGATTTGTGCGAACTGCTTCCACCTTCGCCCGGTTCAGCAATAACGTGCTTACGGAACTTCAAGTGAAGGAGAGTCCAAATGTTTTGGTTTCCACGAAGAATAATGTGTCCACCACGTCCGCCATTTCCTCCATCAGGACCTCCACGCGGAACGAATTTCTCTCTGTGCATGTGTCGAGACCCAGCACCGCCGTCGCCTGAACGACAACAAATTTTTACGTAGTCTACGAAGTTTGAATTGCTCATGCTAATGTTTCTATTGCACTGAACAAGCGATTAGAGATTTCATCCAACTCACCAATTCCGTCTATTGCAAAAAATTTATTTTGTCCTTTATAATACTCTGCTACTGGAGCAGTCTCTCTCTTGTACACTTCAATTCGATTTCTAACTATGGAAATATCAGCATCGTCCGCACGTCCAGAAGTTTCAGCGCGTCCTAACAATCGCTTCTCCAATTCAGCTTCTTCAACCTCTAAAGCCAACATGCATGAAATACTTTGTTCTTTTTCACTTAACATTTCGTCAAGAGCCAAGGCTTGCGGAGAAGTTCGAGGAAAGCCGTCGAAAATGAATCCGTAAGATTCCGGAAAAGCTTCCAACTCGCTCTTCAACATGTTAATAGTTACTTCATCTGGAACCAAATTCCCTGCGTCCATGAAGCTTTTTGCAAGCGTACCTAAGGCCGTAGCTTCTTTAATGTTTTTGCGGAAGATATCTCCTGTGCTCAAATGCACAAGGTTGTATCTATTTACTAAACGTTGGCTTTGGGTTCCTTTTCCAGCACCCGGAGGGCCGAAGAGTACAATGTTAATCATGTCTTTAGGTTGAATTGAACTGCAAATGTACAACACACGCATGGTTTTCGTGGTCTTTTCGGCCATCTGAATTATCTTCGCAGAAATAATGAAATTATGAATTACGATGTTATTGTTTTAGGAACCGGACCCGGCGGATATGTAACTGCAATTCGCGCGAGCCAATTGGGATTGAAAACGGCTGTTATCGAACGTGAAGCCTTAGGCGGAATTTGTTTGAACTGGGGCTGTATTCCAACCAAAGCTCTTTTGAAGAGCGCATCGGTTTTTGAATATATTAATCACGCGAAAGATTACGGAATTGAAGTTACTGGCGCCAAGGCAGATTTTGCTGGAGTAGTGAAAAGAAGTCGCGGCGTAGCAGATGGCATGAGCAAAGGCGTTCAATTCTTAATGAAGAAGAACAAGATCGATGTTATCATGGGAAGCGGAAAAGTTTTAGCTGGAAAGAAAATCCAAGTAACGGCTGCCGACGGAACAGTTTCAGAAGTAAGCGGAAAGAACATCATTATTGCTACAGGTGGACGTTCACGCAGCTTGCCGAATATGCCACAAGATGGAACGAAAATCATAGGATACCGCGAAGCTATGACTATGGCAGAGCAGCCGAAATCCATGGTAATCGTAGGTTCTGGTGCAATAGGAGTGGAGTTCGCGTATTTCTACAACGCAATGGGAACGAAGGTTACTATTGTTGAATATGCGGCAAACGTTGTTCCTGTAGAAGACGAAGACATCTCAAAAGCATTGGCGAAGTCGTTCAAATCTTCGGGAATTGAAATTCATACTTCTTCAGAAGTGACGTCAGTATATACTTCAGGAAAAGGATGTAAGGTGCATGTGAAAACTGCTAGCGGTGAACTCGTGATTGAGGCCGACGTTGTATTGTCTGCTGCAGGTGTTGTGGCAAACATTGAAAATATTGGATTGGAAGATGTGGGTATTGTAACCGACAAAGGGAAAATCATGGTAGACAAATACTACCAAACAAACATCCCTGGTTATTATGCAATCGGAGATTGTGTTCCTGGTCAGTCGTTGGCTCACGTAGCAAGCGCGGAAGGAATTACTTGCGTTGAAAAAATTGCAGGTCACCACCCACAATCTATCGATTACAATAACATCCCAGGTTGTACATATTGTTCTCCAGAGATTGCGAGTGTTGGTTACTCCGAGAAGGCAGCGAAAGAAGCTGGATACGAATTGAAGATTGGTAAGTTTCCATTCAGTGCATCAGGAAAGGCAAGTGCAGCCGGACACAAAGACGGTTTCGTGAAATTAATTTTCGATGCGAAATACGGCGAATTGTTAGGTGCGCATTTAATCGGAGCGAACGTTACCGAAATGATTGCAGAATGTGTAGCCTTGCGCAAGTTGGAAACAACCGGAATGGAATTGGTGAAAACCATTCATCCGCATCCAACCATGAGCGAAGCTATTATGGAAGCGGCTGCTGCTGCTTACGGCGAGGTGATTCACTTGTAAGAATACTATGAAAACATACGTTGTTGCACTCTTGAGCTTCTTGTTCATTTCGCAGTTGACCTTTGGTCAGGCGGGAGGAACAAGTTGCTCAAATGCAGTGACGCTAACTTGCGGACAGGCCATAGGAGGAAGTACGCTGGGTGTTCTTCCAGATAATTTCGATTCAGGAAATTTTGAAGGAACTGCTGGACAGCTTTGGTACACGTTCACTCCGCTTGGAAGTGGAACGGTTGAAGTAAGTCTTTGTAACAACAACACCAATTACGACACACGCGTTCATGCGTATTCGGGGAGTTGTGGAAATTTAGTTTTTATTGCGGAAGACGATGACGCTTGTGTGAATCCTGTTTTCGCAAGTGACTTGGTGTTTGCTGTTTCTGCTGGAATAACGTATTATGTTCGAGTAGGAGGAAGCTTCACCAATGCGGGAACTTTCGAAGGGACCTTCTCATGTAATTTGTCTATTCTCGGCTGTACGAATCCGCTGAGTTGTAATTTCAATCCGATTGCAAATACTAACGACGGTTCGTGTGACTTCGCTTCGTGTTACGGATGTAAATACGCTAACGCGTTGAACTTCGATCCGACGGCAACGTTCGACGATGGTTCTTGTTTGTTTGCTGCGGTGATTCCCGGATGCACGAACAGCGTAGCTTCGAATTACAATAATTTGGCAACGGTAGATAACGGAACGTGTTTGTATGCAGGTTGCACGAATGCTTCAGCATACAACTTCAATCCGATTGCGAATGTCGACGATGGCAGTTGTGATTTAATAGGGACGTGCTTCGGCGACATGAATCAAGATGGAGTGATCACGATCGAAGATGTCATGCTATTTATTGCTACGTTCGGAACGAACTGCAATTAGATCTGTCCGGCTTCGAAAATTTCAGTAGCTTTTTCTACGGCGTAATCTATTTCTTCTTTTGTCGTGTAGCGAGAAAAAGAGAAACGGACAGCGGGCTGTCCTTCGCGCAACGCGTCTATGCCGTCTAATACGTGGCTCCCTTTAGTTGCGCCGCTGCTGCATGCACTTCCGCCCGAGGAGGCTATTCCTTCAAGATCCAACAAGAACAAAAACATATCGTTGTTTTTTGTTGGAGGAAAGGTGGTGCTAAGCACGGTGTATAAACTTTCGGTGCTTTCCGATTGTCCGTTGAACACAATTCGAGGGATACGTTTCTTCAATGCAGCAATCATATATTGCTTCAATTCGCTCACATGCGCGTGATGCTCTTCCACATCGCTGAAGGCAATATCCATGGCTTTCGCCATAC
>CANKYR010000051.1 GCA_947488195.1 Flavobacteriales bacterium | reverse complement strand
ATGCTCGACGATTTCATGTATTACGAAGATGTAGATCAAAATGCCAGCGAATAACGGTCAAGCACAAATACTTCCACCCGAAGAAATTCAGCAATTGCGGAATGAAGTGTTGTGGCCGCATAAGACTTTCGAGAATTGTATTTTGGAAACCGATCATTTTCCTTCAACCTTTCATTTTGGTGTGAAGGTGGAAGGACATACCGTTGCAACGGTTACTCTTCAGCAAGAAAGCTCAAGTAAACTTCCACAAGAAAAACAATACCGCTTGCGTGCTATGGCAGTTCGGGAAGGTTACAGAGGGCAAGGGTTTGGAGATGCTATTGTTGAAGAGGGATTGAAGTATTTGAAAGAATTGGGTATTGAAGTGGTTTGGTGCGATGCTCGCATAGCAGCCTTGAATTTTTATCGAAGACTTCAATTCGAAGAGTTGGAGGAAGAGTATGAAATTCCAATTATTGGTTTGCACCGATTTATGTGGAAAGTATTAAGTTAGCATTCATGAATCACATTATTCTTTCTTTTCGAACTCATTCTGCCGCATGGATAACTGCGGGTTTCGCGTTTGTATTGTTTGGAATAGTCTCTTTTACGAATCATGTTTTATTCCGGACTTATGCACTAGATCTGGGATTGTACACGAACGCATTGTACGACTACGCGCACTTTCGTTTCGCAGACACTTCGCTTTTCCTTCCTGAAAGCAAAAATTTGTTGGCCGATCACTTCGATTTGTATCTCATGTTGTTCTCTCCACTTTCGTGGATCTTCAAGTCGTATACGTTGCTAGTTGTCCAATGTGCAGCAGTGATCATTGGTGGATTCGGAATTTATTTTTTGTTGAATGAAAATGAAGGAACCCGCCCATTTAGAATATGGGGAATGATCATGTTCTATTTGTTTTTCGGAACGCTAGCAGCGTTGGCCTACGACTATCACAGCAATGTGATTTCGGCCATGGCGCTTCCTTTTTTCTTTCTCATGGTGAATCGAAAGGCATGGCTGAAAGCCTTTGCCTTAATCGTATTCATGTGTTTAGGCAAAGAAAACGTTTCGCTGTTTTTGTTCTTTGTCTCGTTAGGATTATTCTGGAAATATTTCAAGTCGAAAGAAAGTCGAAAGTACATTCTGCTTTTCGCAGGGTTCAGTCTGTTGTATTTTTTGTTCATGGTGAAGTGGGTTATGCCTACAATAGCCGGAGAAGAAGATTTTGTTCACTTCGGAAAGTACCCTGTTTTAGGCGGAGATATGACGGCTGCTATCAAGTTCATTATCATGCATCCGCTTGAATTCATTCGCTTGCTTTTCGTGAATCACATGCCCGAAGATCCCACTTTCAATAACGAAAAAGTCTTTTTCTATTTGGTGTTGTTCGTTGCGGGTGGTTGGGCTCTTTTCGTTCGTCCGTGGTATTTCATTATGATACTTCCAATTATTATTCAAAAGGAATTAACCAACCAACCCAGCACGTGGGGATGTGTTTATCAATACAGCATTGAGTTTGCTCCGGTTGTGGTTATTGCCGTTATGGAAGTTGTTTCAAGGTGGAAATTCAATGCGAATCGGATAGGAGCAGTGCTTTTGTTTTTTACACTTTCGAGCACCGTTTACGGATTGGTTGAACGTTCAAAAGCTTGGGAAAAAGAACGTTTTATTTTCTGGCAGAAACCACATTTCAAAGCGCATTACGATTTGACTGATGTGAAAGTTCTTATGGAAAAAATTCCCGCCGATGCTGCCGTTATGGCCAACTCGGCTTATGTTGGGCAATTGGCTTATCGCGATAAATGTTACACACTTCCATTCGTTAAAGATGCTGAATACATTTTAATCAGTTCAACGGAATCTACTTATCCATTGAGTGTTGACGAGACCAATTATTTTATTCAAGCTCTTCAGCGAAAGGCTAGCAAGGATTTAGCAGACAAAAGTCAATGGAATTTGATTGAGCAACGCGGACACGTTTATTTATTTCAACGCAAGCCGTAGTTCCAATAAAGCGGAGTAGTGGGAGTCTCGGGAAATTGAATGGTTTTTTCCATCCATAACACGTTGTGCCATTGGTTCAATTTGAATCCAACGTTTTCATAAGTCGCGAATTTTTCAAATCCCATCTTGTGATGAAATCCAACGCTGGCTTCATTCGGAAGTGCAATCACAGCCATGGCTTTGCAAATGTGAATGCGTTTTAATTCCGAAAACAATTCGGTGTAAAGCTTCGTAGCTACGCCAGATTTTTTATTTTCATCTTCAACATAAATCGAAACTTCAACATTCCATTGATAAGCCAAACGATCGCGATAAGCGGAAGCGTATGCGTATCCAAGGAGCACTCCGTTTTCTTCAGCAACGAGATATGGGAATCGCTTGGAAATAGAGTCTATTCGATTTGAAAATTCTTCTGTCGAGGGTGCTTCTAATTCGAAGGATACGGCAGAGCCAACAACGTGCTTCGAATAGAGACTTAAGCAAAAGTCTACATCGGAAATTTTAA
This sequence comes from Flavobacteriales bacterium, assembly GCA_947488195.1. Classification (GTDB taxonomy): domain Bacteria; phylum Bacteroidota; class Bacteroidia; order Flavobacteriales_D; family Sanyastnellaceae; genus CAIZGX01. The sequence goes on along the minus strand of CANKYR010000051.1, from coordinate 11,301 downwards.
CCGGACGAATGCTTATACTCATCTGCGAATCACACGTTCAAGTGTTCTTCCTTTCGAAGAATTTATTTCAATGAAATAAGTTCCGCGCGTTTCTGGCAATTGAATGCGAGCAACAATGCTTCCGATTTTTCTTCGTTCAATAAATTTTCCGTCCAAAGAATAGATGGCTATTTCATCAACTACAGTGCCGTTAGCCGATAGGTTTACCCATCCATCTGCAGTTGGGTTCGGGAACAATAAGAAAGTAGGGATTCGAATTTCTTCAACACCAATGATTGTGCTCATGAGTGTCTGCGCGCCCACTTGAATAGCGTCTGCGCCTTCTGCATCGTACATGCTGCGAAAAGAGTTGATGCTTTCGTTGTCGAAGGCAAACATTTCATCGAGGTAACGCGGAGGAACCGTCTGGTACATCAGTCGAGCGGTCACATGAAGGTTTCCTGAGAATCCGTTTAACGGAATATGCACGCGAATTTCATCTGTGCCACTTCCTTCATTTCCGTTAGGGAAATGATTGAAGTTCGGGTCATACAATGCGTCACCAACAATCTTGGTTGTGTCGTAGGCAGAGTGATTGACAGAAAATCCGTGTGGTGTCAAGCGGTTGTCTTTGATCATGATGTCTGCACGCTCTAACACCTGCGTTCTGTTTCCGTTCACATCACCCATAACCATCTCATAAATCTGAATTTGGTCTTCCGCGGTGATAATGTCGTAGTGAGGTTCCCACGTGTCGTCTTCTCCAACAATGCGGTATTGGTTATCCATTTTTCCTGAATGGAAAACTTCATTGCCAGCGTCATCGACTGCAATAATTTCAACGTATGCTCTTCGTGAAGGGTATCCGCTTGGGAATTTATGTCCAGCAAGATTCGTTAATTTCAAATTGTATTTTGCCGTGTCATTTTCAATACCCGTTTCCGTAAGCACTACCGTGGCTGTTTCTTGTTCGATCTGATAAGTGCTACGATCAATGACGGTGTTGAAGTGCTCTTCAGTGGCTGTTACTCCCAATGCAGAAGCATTGTTTTTCATCAAGTTCAGCATGAAGGTATTTCCACCAACGAGCCAGTGTTGACCATAAGGTTGACGTTGCGGAAGGAAGAGGTATCCTGATGCAATGACAACACCTTCGCCCACATCAGGCATGTGACAACCTTGACATTCTTGTTGAAATCCAGGAGTGTCGTTGTAAGAAGAATTCAACCACTCGTGATAGGTGGCTTGTTCAATGAAATCGTTACCCGTGTAGTTACCTTCAAGATCTGCGGTATGCGTTGAAAGAGAGTGACAACCTGCGCATATTTCCGATTCTCGCACTTTCGCGTGTCCAAGGGGACGATACCCAACAAAACTCTGCATCATGGCTTCGAAAATGGGAACCGTTTGTTCCTCGGTAATGTATGGGCCGTAGATGGTGTCTTTGTGGTAGAACAATTCTCCACTGAAGTGTTTTCCCACTCCTTGTGGACCGTCCATTTTTTGTTGGTGACAAGCGCCACAATTCACCCCGTCGCGAGCAAGAGAATCTAAAGCGAGTTCTTCGAGGGTATAGTTTGGATTATTTTCTTGCAGAAGATTTGTGAATCGTCCAACCGGTGCGTGACAAGAAGTACATGCGTTTACGAGCTCTTGCGCGTGTGCTGGATTTACTAAAATTTCGTGATTCACTTTCGCTTTCCAAAATGGATCTTTCGCTGAGTTGGCCATCATGGTTCCGCGCCAGTTCGATGCTGGGCTTATATCTGCACCTTCGCTGTTTATGTTAGCGAAGTCAACAGGATCATCTCCATGGCAACCGCCGCATCTTCCTGATCCAGTGAAGAATCCATTGTCACCAACAGGTAAGTTCGTTTGAGTAAGAAGTTTAACCATGTCCATGCTTCCGTGATGGCCTTTTTTAGGCTTTTCATCGGACCAAGAAATGTTGAACAACGAAACAACCGTTAACAAGGCCAAAAGGGCTGTTATTGATTTGTTCTTTGCACAGATTGATGGGATTCTCGACATACTATAATTTTTCAGTAGGCGAAAGATACATTTCAATACCGTTAAGCAAAAAATAAATATTCTGTAAATATTGGAAAATCTGGGATTAATCAGGAAAAGACAATCTCATTTATCGGAGGTTCACTGAAATGGTCATTGATGGCTTTCAGTAAATCTGTTCGAGATTGGAACAATTCGGCTCTTAACGGAGCTGATTCAAAATGTAAATGAAGTTGGTTTCCCTTGACGGTAATTTGCTTCGTCTTTTTATACAGGATTGGTCCAACGGCCTTTTCATAGGCTTCAATAATTAGAAGCTCGTTCAATTTACGTTGAAGTGGCGACCGCTTCACCCACTCGCCAATAGCGTCTTTCAAGGAAAATTCATTGCGAGTGCTCATGGTTGTTGTGCTTCTTCAGGTAATATAAAGTTGTTTTGAAGGGAAATAGTTTGAAACTCCATTCCAACTTCAGCTAACATACGCGGAGTTTTTTCAATATCGGTGTCTGAAAGAAAGATTTGAGAGTTTGTGTTTTCGTGCAGCCATTGCAACAATGAGCGTAGTCTGTTATCATCAAGCTTTTCGGCGATGTCATCTAGTATCAGTAAAGGAGATTTATTCAAAATTCCTTTGGTATATTCCAATTGCGCCAATTTTAGAGCCAATAGAAATGTCTTCTGCTGTCCCTGAGATGCGAATTTCTTCAGCATTTTTCCTTGAAGCTCAAAAATGATATCGTCTTTCTGAATTCCTTTCGTGGTGCGCTCGGCGTATTTGTCCTTTTCCAAGCTAGCTTCCAGTAAGGATAAATAATTTCCTTCGTTCACTTCCGATTCATACCGCAGAACAGGGCTTTCTTCTGCCTGCGAGATTTCGTTGTAAATCGATTCGAATACGGGAGAAAAACTTTGGAAAAAACTTTTACGGGCCAGGAAAATCTGTGTTCCAGTAAAGTTTATTTGCTCGTTGTATATGGAAATAATTTCCGACAATTCTGAGGTGCCGTATCGGTTGTTTTTCAAAACAGCATTGCGCTGGTCGAGAATATGGTTGAATTGAATTAGCAAGCGCAAATATTCGGAAGAGGTCTGCGATAGCGTTTGGTCTAACCATCTGCGGCGAACATCGCTAGCTTCGCGAATTAGATCGATGTCGTTGGGTGTTACCATAACCAAGGGCAGAACTCCAATATGCTCAGACAAACGGTCATATGCTTTTCCATTTTTACTCACCTGCTTCTTTTTGTCGCGAAACAAGGCATATGAGATCTTTATGTTCTCATCATCAATTTCATACTCACCATTTACAGCGCCCTGCTCTTTTTCGTCTTGAATGGAAAAGCTGTCGGTGTGCGAAAAATAGCTCTTACAGAAGCTTAAACTGTAAATGGCATCGAGAATATTGGTCTTTCCAATGCCGTTTTTCCCCAATAAACAATTGACTCTCGGGCCGAAATGGGCCGCGTAGGCGTCGTAGTTCTTGAATTGGAACAACTGAAGTTTATGGAGTGATATTCTTGACATGGAATTAGAAGTGTCAAAATTATTCGGAATTTAGTATATTCGCACCTCAATTTACGCACATGTCAAAGAAAAATATCGCGGACCAAGAAGTTAGCAACAACGAAGCACATGCTTCGAACACTACTTCAAATTTTTTCGAAAATTATAGAAAGCCACTAATGGCGCTAGGAATTGCATTGGTTGTAGGTGTAGGCGGATACTTCGCTTACGATGCTGCCGTTGCTCAGCCACGCGAGCAAGAAGCGGCAAACGCTTTGTGGAAAGCGCAATACCACTTGTCTATCGATAGCATCGATTGGGCATTGAACGGTCACGAAGATGCAGCTGGATTCCAAAGTGTAATTGATAACTACGAAGGAACGGATGCTGCAGAGCTAGCTCATTACGGTGCTGCAATTTGTTTCCGTACGAAAGGAGATTTCGGAAACGCGCTGGCTCATTTCAAAGAAGTGAATGTAGAAGACCAAGCGGTTTCAGTTTATGTTCTTGGAAACATTGGCGATATGAATGTTGAATTGGGTCAATTAGACGAAGCTGTGAAGTACTTCGAAAAAGCTGCGGCTCAATCGAAATCAAATGGTACTCGCGACGCACTAGCTGGAGATTATTTTTTGAAGGCAGCTCGTGTATACATTGAGCAAGGTAACAAAGACAAAGCAAAAGAAACGCTAGAGAAAGCGATGGAAGGAATCGACAATCGTTCTGCTACTTATGTAGAAGCAGATAAAATGTTGAACTTCTTGAAGGCGCAAGGATAATGGCAACCGTTAATCTTTCTGAAGAAAGAGCGATTCTTCTTCCTGAAATTGAAAATCACCGTGTGGTAATTTTAGTTTCTCGTTGGAACGAAGAAGTAACAGAGAATTTATACAACGGAGCAATGGAAACATTGCTCCGTCTTGGTTTTCAATCGTCTCAGATTGAAAAAGAATATGTCCCCGGTAGTTTCGAATTACCTCTTGGGGCGAAATGGGCAACAGAGAAACCGGGAGTAACAGGCGTTATTGCATTAGGTTGCATAGTTCGTGGTGAAACCCCGCATTTTGAATATGTGTCTATGGCAACAGCTCAAGGCATTCAAGACATTGGATTGCATTCAGGAAAACCTGTGGTGTTCGGAGTTCTTACCGATGATCACATTGAACAAAGCCGCGCAAGAAGCGGAGGAGTTCTTGGAAACAAGGGTGTCGACTGCGCTCAAGCGCTCGTTGAGATGTTGGCCCTTCAGGCCAAATTAAAGTCTTAGAGTTCTCTTCGAATTTCGTAAATTCGTTCAATGCGCAAAATTTTTCTCATTGGATGTCTAAGCCTGTTGGTTCATCTCGGACTGGCGCAGGTTGTGCATTTCATTGAGAACAAAGGTCAGTGGCCTTCACAAGTGAAGTTCAGCGCAGCAACAGAAAACGGTAGAACTTTTTTCGAAAACAACGCCTTCACGCATCACTTCTTCGATTTATCTGAAATAGCAAAAGCACATGCAGGAAAAGAGTTCGAGCCGATTATGCGCGGACATGTGTTTCGTCAAGTGTTTCGAAATGCGCACCCCGATAAGGTTGTGGCAGATGCCTTTCAACAAACACGTTATAACTACTTTTTAGGGAACGACCCATTGAAGTGGGGAAGAGATTGCCGCGAGGCGAAAGGTTTCCGCTATCAAAATTTTTATGAAGGGATTCATTTGCACGTTTATCAAAACGAGTTCTTCATGAAATACGATTGGGAAGTGCAACGTGGTGCTTCACCAGCGCAAATTCAATGGTCGTATGAAGGAACCGATGATGTTCGAATTGAAGACGGAAGGCTGATTGTTCGAACAGCATTGGGAGAAATTGTAGAGCAAATCCCCATTGCCTATCAAATGATACCGATGGAAGGCGAGGCTGCGGGAACCAATCCGCCGATGAAAATGCGTGTTGATTGTTCCTTCGTGAAAAACGGAAATACAATTTCTTTTCGAGTTGGAAAGTACAATGCGAAATACGCTTTAATCATTGATCCAGAGCTCATCTTTTCTTCCTACAGCGGAAGCTTCGACGACAACTTCGGATACACCGCCACCTATGACAGTCAAGGAAATTTAATTTCGGGAAGCAGTGCTTTCGGGCAAGGATATCCGACGACTGTTGGTGCTTATCAGACCACGTGGGGCGGGGGCGATGGACAAGGAACTTTGGCTGGAACCGACATGGCTATTTCGAAATACGATGTGTCCGGAACCTTCATGCAATGGAGCACGTTTTTAGGCGGCTCTCACGATGATCTTCCGCACAGTCTAATCTGCAATAGCAACGACGAACTGATTGTTTTAGGAACGACCTCGAGTGGAAATTTTCCTGCAACTTCCAATGCATTCGATAATTCGTTCAATGGCGGTGCGAACTTCGCTCCATTTGGTGTTGGCGTGCAATATGTAAACGGTAGCGACATCATTGTCGCGAAATTAAATGTGAATGGAAATACGCTTGAAGCTTCCACCTTCGTGGGCGGAGCAGGCAACGACGGTGTGAACACCGCTGCTGGTCTGAAGTTCAACTATGCCGATGAGTTTCGTGGTGAGGTGGATCTTGATGCGAATGACAACGTGTATATAGCTAGTTCAACTTACTCCATTAATTTTCCTACTGTCAACGCATTTCAATCGAGCATAGGTGGATTGCAAGATGCTTGCGTCTTTCAACTTTCAAGTGATTTGTCGCAAATGAATTGGAGTACTTATCTGGGCGGAAGTGATGACGATAGCGGATTCAGTTTAGCGGAAGATAATGCGGGGAATATTTATGTATGCGGAGGAACACAGTCGGTGGATTTTCCGATGATGGGCAACGGTTACGGACAAGTGTTCAATGGAGGAAATAGCGACGGTTGGATAGCGAAGTTGAGTCCAAACGGGACAAGTCTTCTTGCTTCGACATACTTCGGAAGCAACGTTTACGATCAACTTTATTTTATTGAAACCGACAACGCAGACGAAGTATTTGTATACGGTCAAACACGCGCTGCGAACTCGACCTTCGTTGTGAATGCCTCATTCAGTCAGCCAAATAGCGGTATGCTCGTCACGAAATTCCCGAACGATTTGTCATCCATTGTTTGGAGCACCGTATTCGGAACAGGAGGAGGTGAACCCAATCTTTCTCCAACAGCATTCTTAGTTGATGTGTGCGGAAAGATTTACCTCAGCGGATGGGGAGGAGCAGTGAATGAATATTCCACCACAGAAGCAGGTTATACAACAGGATTATTCACTACACCAGACGCTTTTCAAACTACCACAGATGGCAGTGATTTTTATTTACTTGTGTTGGAAGCTGATGCGAGCGCAGTCACCTACGCTTCTTTTTTCGGTGGAAACATAAGCGCTGAGCACGTAGACGGGGGAACCAGTCGCTTCGATAGAAAGGGAATTATTTATCAAAGTGTTTGCGCAGGCTGCGGCGGTAATAGCGACTTTCCAATTTTTCCGGCAAATGCTGTTTCCGCAATCAACAACAACAACAACTGCAACAACGGTGTTTTTAAATACGATTTCCAACTACCTCTTACTGTTGCCAATTTCAATGTGCCGCCATTGCTGTGCGAAGGATCTACCATTCAGTTGGTAAGCACTTCTTCTTTGGCCGCTTCAGTTCAATGGCATTTCAGCGATGATAATTCTACTGTATTTGGAAACAGTGTGGTGCACACGTTCAATGCGCCAGGAACATACACGATAACCTTAACCGCACAAAATCCGGTGACTTGCAATGCGGTAGATACCATTTCAAGAACGGTAACGGTCATTGCACCAATTGTTGAAACGCTTGCCGATGTTACGGTGTGCAATGGAGTTCCTGTTCAGTTGGGACAGGTGAGTGCCGATCCGAATGCGGTTTATACTTGGACTCCGAACGACGGGAATTTGAGCGATGTGAATGGACCACTTCCAATTTTTACAGGAAGTTCAAGTGCTTCCTATCAATTGTTGGTTCAACACGATGTCTGCACGGATACACTAACGCAAAACGTGATTGTTCCGCAATTGGAATTAACACTTCCAAACGACACGGCATTGTGTGTTCCAGACAATATAGATCTTAACGCAGTAATTAGTCCTTCAACTGGAGGGTTGATCTGGAGCGCCTCTCCGGACTTTTCGAATCCCTTAAACAGCAACACTCAAGATCTTTCCATAAACGTTTTTGTAAACGGAATGGAAACGTATTTCGCGCAATTGACCAGTCAAGGTTGCACCGTTGAAGACAGTGTCTCCGTTTTCATGGTTGGTGATCAGGCAAGTATTCAAGGCGATTTTACAGCGTGTTACGGAGACACGGTTTCATTGTCTGTGTTGAATCCAAATCCGACATTTAACTACCAATGGCAATCAAATGCGCAGTTGCTAAGCGGACAGGGAACTTCGTCGGTTGAATTTATAATTACAGCAGGCACAACAGTTTCTGTTTCTGCTGCAACGCCAAGCGGATGCTTCGCGCAAGACACTGTTCAGGTAGCAGTGAGTGCGTTGAACGCCTCGACAATCAATGCAAGTGCTTCACCGGCTGTTGTTTTGGTAGGGACGAATGTCCAGTTGAATGCGACCCCGGTGAATGCTAATTATGATTATAGCTGGACACCATCGCTTGGATTGAATAATCCGAATATTTATAATCCAACTGCTTTCGTTGAAATGACTTCAACATACAACGTAACAGTTTCCGATGGCGACTGCGTTCAGCAAGACAGCGTTACGGTGCGTGTGGTTGATTTTATATGTGGAAGGCCAACCGTGTACGTTCCAAACGCATTCACTCCGAATCTCGATCAACAGAACGAATGGCTTTACGTGAGAGGGAATTTCATTACAGAATTAGACTTCAAGGTATTTGATCGTTGGGGTGAATTGGTTTTCGAAACACAAGATCAGAGTGTTGGTTGGAATGGATATTTTAAAGGGAAGGAAGTGGATCCTGCTGTTTTTGTTTATTACTTGCGTACCGTTTGTGAAGGCGGAGAAATTTATTTTGAAGAAGGAAATATTACTGTTCTTGAATGAGAATAAGAATATACATAGCAGTTGTTTGTCTTGCGCTCTCCGCAATGCATGGTCATGCTCAAGACATTCACTTTAGTCAGTTTGATCAAGCAATGCTCTGGCAGAATAGCGCGCAGGTCGGCGCTTTTAACGGACAATTTCGTTTTGCTGCGAATCAACGTAACCAATGGCGGAGTGTTACAACGCCTTATCAGACCTTCGGGTTTTCTGCTGAAGCGAAAGAGTTCAATTCAAAGCTTTGGTCTTTCGGATTGAATGCGGGAAGTGATGTGGCTGGAGATTCTCGTTTCAGAACTTCCCAAGTGCAGCTGCACGCGGCACACACGATATACAAACCCAACGACAGTTTAGAAATTCGAGGAGGAGGTTCATTCGGAATTACCTCTCGTGGATTCGATCCGAGTGCATTGGTTTACGACACGCAATGGAATGGAATGAGTTTCGATCCAACGCTTTCAACAAATGAGATTTATGCAACTACAGCGCGTGTTTATCCTTCAATAGGTTTGTCCGTTTTCATTCAGAAACAACAAAATAACTTCCGATGGAATGCTGGATATTCGCAGAACAACGTCACACGCCCCAAACAGAGTTTCAAAGACAACAATGCTGTTGTGTTAGATGTTCGTCATGCCATTCAAGCAAGCTCGCGAATACCTCTGAATTCACAATATGAATTGGAAGCGCTTTCGTTGTTTCAACTTCAAGGAAAAATGAAGGAATTGGTTTTTGGTTCTAGAGCGTATTATAAACTTCCATCTGAAAAGTGGGAGAATCAGCGCGTGTTTGCAGGTGTTCACGGAAGATTTCGTGACGCTGCTTGGATTGAATTAGGTGCAGAGTACAATGAATGGCGCGTTGGAATGTCGTATGATTTGAACACATCAACGCTTCGTCCAGCGAGCACTGGAAGAGGAGGTTTGGAATTTTCCATTGTTTACATTGTCCCTCCAAAACCGAAACCCGGAAACTTGAAAAAGATCTGCATTCCTTATTACTAAAAACGATTGTAGCTTTGTAGGTATAGATTTTACCAATGAACTTCTAGAAGTTAAAATACATTGTATCTGCATAAAAGCATAAGAACTGGGTGAAACCTTCTGTCGCATGAAACTGAAATACGCACAATTACCGGAAGAACTTTATACGAATGCTTTTCCTGATATTTTTGAAAAGTCATATGTTGTTTTTTGGAATGAAAAATTGACAAACACTTTTCCAGACGCATGCATTGCAGAGGAATTTGAACGATTGGTCAATGGAAGCGATCAGTGGTCGAAACAGCCGTTGGCAATGGCCTACGCGGGACATCAGTTTGGGCACTTCAATATACTTGGCGACGGAAGAGCGGTGTTGGTTGATGAATGGAAATCTTCGGAAGGATTTCTTCATGACGTTCATTTGAAGGGAAGTGGAGCCACTCCATATTCACGAAGAGGCGACGGACGTGCAACGTTGAAAGCGATGTTGCGCGAAGCTATAATGAGCGAGGCCATTCATGCACTTCAAATTCCAACAACACGAACGCTTGCTGTTTTAAATACAGGAGATCAGATTCATCGAAATGGAATGGAGAAGGGCGGACTTTTAGCTCGTGTGGCTGCTAGTCATCTGCGTGTCGGTACGTTTGAGTATGCGAGCACGCATGAGAGCGAGGATGTTTTGAAAGCACTTGCAGATTATACCATTGCGCGACATTATCCGCAATGCGCGAGTGCAGAAAATCCGTATTTATCCTTGTTGAAGGAGATTGTTCGTGTGCAGATAGATTTAATCGTCAATTGGATGCGCGTAGGGTTTATTCATGGTGTTATGAATACCGATAATATGAGCATTTCTGGGGAGACGATTGATTACGGTCCGTGTGCCTTTATGAATGTCTATGATCCAAAGACATGTTTTAGTTCTATAGATACTGCTAAGCGATATGCATTCACTAGTCAGCCTGGCATTGCACAATGGAATCTTTGGGTGTTCGCGAATAGTTTAATGCCGCTCATTCATGAGAATCCGAAGGTTGCTAAAGAAATGGCGTTGGAAGTCATTGAAGAATTTCCTGCACAATTTGGAGCGGCTTATTACAAAATGATGGGCCAGAAGTTGGGTGTGGAAATCAATACGCAGGAGGGAAGAGAGTGGGTGGAAGAGTTGCTTTCCATCATGCAAGAAACGCATTCAGATTACACGAATTCATTTTTGTTTTTGGAAGGAAAGGAAATGAGTGAAGTTTATTTGGCTAGCAATCCTCGATTTGAATTGTGGTCAGCTCAGAGAAATGATTTCAATAAAATTGAAAAAGAGAATGTCAATCCAGTTGTCATTCCTCGAAATGAATGGGTTGAGCGAGTGTTAGCAGAAGCAGTCGATAACGACAATTGGGAATTATTTCAGTCATACATAGACCGACTTAAAAATCCATACGAATCCCAGTCGGAAGATGTTTTTTCAATCTTCAATCCGAAAAATGATTTGAGTTTTAAAACGTTCTGCGGGACGTAAACTATCCTCCAAAAACCTTCTTCAACAACTCCGAAGTTCTAGCAAGGGGATCTTTGCGAATGAGTAATTCTTCTTCAGCAACCTTCACGAATAATCCATCAATCGCCCGCTCAGTAGCGAACTGAACCAAGTCAGGATTCACCTTTTCAATCAGTGGAATTTTGTTGTAGCGTGTAATTACAAACTCCCAATTCTTTGTAGCACCTACTTTATCGAGTGATGTTTTAATGATGGGTTTGAACGCTTCAACCAAGGC
>CANKYR010000050.1 GCA_947488195.1 Flavobacteriales bacterium | reverse complement strand
CGCAAGCGTTGTTATGGCTCAAGCATTCGACGTGCCTGCCTTTCCTGTTGACACTCACATACACAGACTTATGACACGTTGGAAATTAACGAACGGAAAATCCGTTGAGCAAACAGAGCGCGACGCTAAGAAATTATTTCCGGAAGAAAGCTGGAACAAACTTCATCTTCAAATTATTTTTTTCGGTAGGGAATATTCTCCAGCGCGAGGAAATCTTCAAAACGATTTCATTACTCAGACTTTAAATCCTAAATTATTTCTCTCATGGGCCTAAGAAATAATTACAGACAAGGAATGCCCTTCTTCGAGGTTATCACTAAGGATATTACTTCCTTGATTCGAGAGGGAATTTACTTCATTCAAAATGGCGGAAATCTGCCTGTTTGGGTTGCAGCTCCAACTTATCCGAGCAAGAAAACAACGCTTTCGAAAATTGCGCGCATGAACCGCGTAAGACTCACGAACAAGATGGTAACCAATCCTGATGTGATTGTTTATTTCGAAAATACTACCTACGGGAGCGCAAGCGCAGTGCAAGAAAAATATCCTAATGCACGAATCATTAACGTGGACTGTCAAGATATTTCCAAGGAACGCGTGCACGTGGTTCACCAAGAGGCATTGGGATATTCAATGAACTTAAATCCACAAACACACGTCGGTCTTGCCGTTGAAAAGAGTGATGAGAATGCCGTTCATGACGGACAAGAAGTCATGTGTCCTATTGCATCTCCAAAAGAAAATTCCGTATATCAAATCGTTCTCGACAATGCGAATGACAACAATGAATACGTGGATATTCGTGTACCAGTAATCGATGGAAAAATCCCGTTGGTGTATTTGAAATTCAAAACGCTCAAAAACAGGTTTACGAACAAAGCGCACAGAGCAACGCTTCATACACCTGAAGAAATATTTTCGTCCGAAGAAATTGAGCAAATTGAAAAATATGCAGTAGCCATGAAAGTAGATTTCGGCGAATTCGATATTCTTCGTCACAAAGGAAATCAAAAAATCTACATCATAGATGTGAATAAAACCCCATACGGTCCCCCCGAACCATTGAATAAGCGAGATCAAACGATTGCTTTAAAAAAATTATCGGATGCATTTATGCAATTGATTTAACTTATATTTGAATCAACAAAAACTTATCTTATGAAACATTTATTTAGCACACTCCTATTATTGTTTGCCTTTATCTCTATTTCATTTGCTCAACCCGACAACAATAAAAAAGTTGTTCTACTCACTAATGGCAATGAGTATACGGGAACAATTATTTCCGACGATGGCCGAGAGATGCTCTTTGAAACTGAAACTGTGGGAAAGATTTACATTAAGAAAACAGATGTTAAATCTATTACAAACTACCAAGCAGATGACTTTGTGATCCTCGACAATGAAAAAGTTAAACCAAACCCATTCGGAACTCGCTATGCTTTTACTACCAACGCATTGCCTATTAAAAAGAAAGAAAACTATTACATGATTAATCTTTGGGGTCCAGAATGCCATTTTGCTGTTGCCGATAACTTTAACCTCGGTGTTATGACGACTTGGATTGGAAGTCCTTTTGCCATAGCTGCCAAATACAGTTTTCAAACAAAGAACCCAAAATTGAACTTTTCAATTGGTGAAATCGCAGGGAATGGAGGCTATATTGATCCTTTTAGTTTGATTTCCTTATCATTTGGTAATGTCACGTTTGGTGATCGCGACAGAAACATAACTCTTGGTATAGGATATGGTTACTTCGACTTCAATCAGAGGGAGAGTGTTCCCGGGACATATTACAATACCTACTCTGTTCCTCGTCGAGACAAGCCAGCAACAACAGGATTGCTTGGTTCATTCGCCGCAAATTTTCGAGTAAATGATCGCGTTAGCTTTATTTTCGATTCAATGTTTGGCAATATTAGCACAGGTGGAACCACGGAATTATATACTTATGATTATTTGCTAAGCACGTATACTACAATTGTAACACCTCGCGAGGCTAAAACACCGATAGTCATTATCATGCCTGCTTTTCGAGTTAGCCAAGGACCAGGAAGAGCTGTTCAGCTATGCCTAGCTGGAATAAGTTCGAAGAACAATACAATTCCTATCCCTTTTGTAACCTGGTATAGAACATTATAATTCAACCTCACTCGTTTCATTCGAAACAAACTGACTTGCGGGTTTTCGCACTTTGATGTAATTCGGTGTGAAACCCGCAATCATGTTTTCATCATCTATGCTTTCCCACAACACGGGCATGGTCTGACCTTTAAACGATGCATCAAAAGCCGCACGTTTCTTAGCGCTTAGCAATCGCAGAATTTTATTTCGTTCGTTACGAACGTCCATTGGGACAATGTCTTCAATACGCAACGCCGTTGTATTCGCTCGTTCACTATACGTGAACACATGCAAATACGAAACATCTAAATCTTTCAAAAACTCAACGGTCTCGTTGAAGTACTCATTGGTTTCTCCAGGGAAACCAACAATCACATCTACGCCAATGCATGCATGTGGCATCGCAGATTTAATCGAAGCAATTCTTTCGCGATATAAATCTGTTCTGTATCGTCGGCGCATGCCTTTCAATATTTCGTCACTTCCACTTTGAAGAGGAATATGAAAATGAGGCATGAAATTTTTCGAGGTGGAAACGAATGAAATGATTTCATTCGTCAATAAATTCGGTTCAATGCTGCTTATGCGGTAACGCTCAATTCCTTCCAACTCATCTAGCTTTTGAATCAAATCAAACAACGTCTCATTATGCGCTGTTCCGAAATCTCCTATGTTCACTCCAGTCAAAACAATCTCCTTAGCACCGCCTGCAATGGCCTTCTTCGCCTCTTCAATTGTTGATTCCACATTCGCACTGCGCGATCTTCCTCGCGCCAAAGGAATGGTGCAGAACGCACAGAAATAATTACATCCGTCTTGAACCTTCAAGAAGGTTCGTGTTCTATCTCCCGATGAAAATGAAGGAATGAATTCCTTCACGTCTTTTATCTCTCCTGCAAATATTTTCCCTTCCGATTCGTCATAGGCTTTAATGCGATCTATCAAATTGAATTTCTCATTCGCACCCAACACCACATTCACGCCTTCAATCTTTGAAATTTCTTCAGGCTTCAATTGAGCATAACATCCGATAACTGCGATGAAGACATTTGGATTGGAACGCTTCGCTCTTCGCACTGTATAGCGACATTTCTGATCGGCTTCATCGGTTACGCTGCAAGTGTTGATGACCAAAACATCTGGACCTTCCTCCAACTCCACTCTGCCGTATCCTTGCTCTTGAAAATCGCGCGCCAAAGTGCTCGACTCCGAAAAGTTCAGTTTACATCCGAGTGTATGAAATGAAAACGTTTTGAAGTCTCTCATGATTTCTTTTTCTTCGGAACCGCGCGCAAACGAAGCTCCATAATTCCCAACAAGACATCGACTGGATGATTGAACGAAATCTCATAGGTGTAAACTCCATGATCTTCGAACTGCTTATTCGAATCCAAAACACGCTCAACATCTCCAAGGTCGCCACTAATGTCTCCGACGAATCCATCCTTGTCGCGTATTTCAATAGTCACATCGCGAGGAACCACGACACCTTGCTCAGATATTTCCTTGATGTGCAATTCTAATTTATCGAAAGGAAACAGTGTCGTGTAACGAACATCGAGATACAACTCGCAAGGTTCAGCGTTTTCACGAATGTCTAACTTCAACGAAACGGGCTCACTTTTTTTCCATTGAAGACTTTCATCGAATTCAAATTTCGCTTCGGCAATAGGCGTTGGTTTGCAACCCGCCATTCCAAATGCAACAAGTAAAACGAAGAAAAATGTCTTTTTGAACATGCTGCAAATTTACAAGAAGATTCGCAGTGTTATTCCCGAATAAAAATTTCTTCTCGCCATAGGATTAAAGAACTTCCCGCCAACACCGTTCAATTGATAGAAGGTGGTGTAATTGGTATTCAAGACATTGTTCACGCCGGCATTGATGTTTATTGAACCTAAAGAACGAACTCGAGTAACTAGATCATAATCTCCGGCAACTTCGTCACGTCTAATAAATGCATGTCCATAGGTGAATTCAGTATTCAAAACGTTTCTCGCTGCAGACCATTCGGTTTGAGACGAATTCAGCGGTGCCTTGTCTGTCCATTGATTCGTAACGGACCATCCGAATCCATAAAACCCGGTAAAATTCAATCCGCCGTTACACTGCGCCAAAGGCATACCTGGCATTCTTCCCGAACCACTTTCGTCGAGCAATTCATAGTTCGTCCAAGATCCGCTCAACCAGCCATAAACACTGGCTCTCTCCAACTCAACAGTACCACTTCCTGTGAATTCCATTCCCCGTTGAACGAGTTTACCTGCATTTATGTAAGTGGCATAATACCCATTAAACAATGCTGCTTTTGGAACAATCGCATCTGTAATTTGCTGATCGTAAATACTCATTTCGACGAACCACATTTTCCCTGCACCTTTCACCCCTACTTCAACATTACGAGCGAATTCATTTTTCAAATTTTCATTCAAATATTGTTTGGAATAATCGTATTGCTCAAAGATCGTGGGCGCACTGCTTCCTGTGCTGTAATTTCCGAATACATTCCAATCTCCTGATTTTTCATTTCTTGAAAGCGAATAACTGATTCCAACATTCGGATAAAGCCTTGCTTGCGCATTCGCGTTTGTGTATGCCTCTATTACCACCAATTGCTGAGCAGCATCTCTTGAAGTTCCTGTAATGCGCGCTTGTGTGTTGTTCAAACCCACAGATGCCGTTGCGAACAATCGCTTTGCCACTTCCGCTTCAACCTGATAGAAGTAATTGGAAGTGATGTAATCTACGTTGAAGTTGTATTTCGAAACACCGTTCGATTCTCCATTCAACAATCCGAATTCGTTTAAGTTAAAATTCTCGAACTGAATTTCTTCTCCTATTGATGACTTCAACTTGATTGGGAAGTTTCCATTTTTATTTAGGTCGAAGGATTTCGATAAGACCGCTCGCTCTCCGTTTCCTTTTGCATTCTCGTCCTTGTATCCGCTCGAAGGAGCGGAGGTACCGTAAGGATTTATTTTTTCGGTTTGAAAGAGATTCGCTGAAAGCTCAAGAAGAAAATTTTTCTTCGAAATAAACTCGCCAGAATAACCGACCATATCTCTTGAACGATCCACATGCGCGTTATTGGCCATACTGAAGGCATTGGCCTGACGGGGATTTGCAGCTATCTGAGCTGTTGAAATAGCTCCAGGCAACTCCCAATAGCCCTTGTAGCGCATAGCCATGACGTAGTGCTTCCAACGTTTCGTATTGGCTGAAAATTCGAATAAGGTCTGTTCTTTTTTGTTGGCTTCTTGATCGCGATAGCCGTTTGTTTCCTGATTAATCTGACTCACCATTAAACTGAATCCACTCTTACTCACACCCGCCTGAAAAACCGATTTATTGTATCCGAATTCACCATGCTCGTATTGCGCTTTTGCATATACCGACTGGTTCAATGAAAAAGGCGTAAAAAGAACAACTCCTCCAGTTCCATTTCCCCAAACCCCACTGCCTGGACCTTTCAAAATATTTGCGTTGGCAACATTCGAAGGATCTACAATCTCAAGAGGCGATTGTCCGTCTGCGCTCGTCAATGCTATTCCTTTCCAATACATCTTTACATTTCGGATAGTAGTTGGCGCTCTGAAAAAACTTCCGCGAATGTTCAAGCGTGTGCTTCCTCCATAACCACGTGAATCGTATGACACGCCGCTTACAGAATTGAATGCGTTTTGTAAAGAAGAACCATCGCCATAATGCGCATTAACTTTCACAAGTCCAATGCTCGCTGGAGTGCTGAGGTTACTGCGCTTGTTGTTGTAACCAATAACAGTCAGTGCTTCCATTTGCTTTGAAATGGAACTCATGTCAAGCCGAATCACCTCATTCTTCTTGACCTCTTCGTTATTGCTCAAACAATATCCTCTATCGTAATAACCTTCTGCAACAAAATCAACACACCCTCTGATTTTACAGTAAACTGAAACTCTACCTAACTCGTTGCATTGAAATGTTCGACCTCCAACTTTAGCCGTCGCCTGAATTGGATATCCGGTGTAGCTGTCATAAACCTCAATGGTTACGAAGGCAGAATCTTCAAGGACTTCATACCCCCTATTCTTTTGAACTATTTGAGCAAACAGAACGTTACTCACTAAAAAAAAACAGCAAAGTGAAATCCACTTTGCTGTCTTCCAAATAAAAATATTCTTCATTTATTACTGAACGATAAACGTCTTAGATGTTGTTCCAATTGAAGATTCAGAAACCACGAAATAATTTCCTTTCGACCATTCAGAAACATTCAATTCGTTTTTCAACGTTGAGATTTTTCCTTCAGCCATTAAGGCTCCTGAGAAAGAATAGATAGAATAGTTTCCACCCAATTGATTTGAAGAGAATTCAACTGTTACTCTTTCAGAAGCTGGATTTGGATAAACATTTAAGTTTTGAGAAACACCTTCGTTTTGAATTCCCGCCCAAACTAAGTTTTGGAATTTTTTAATGGTGTTCGGACCAGCACCTGGATACTGCGCTCCGTTCAAAGCAACGTATACCGAACCGTCGTGTGGGTTTACACAAATGTCGCGAAGACGCTTGTTGAAGCTTTGGAAAAACGCATCTGTATTTGTGTTCGAACCACTAACGTCTGCTGTTGTAAGCGACAAACCATCTGCGCTCAAATGCAAAACCGACATGCGCTCATAATTGTTAGGTATACCGCCCAATACAGCCATAAGAATACAGTTGTTCCATTCTGGAATTGCAGGGTGATTGTAGTACTCAATTCCGTTAACGGCGCGACAAGGAGACCATTCAATCAAAGGCTCTTTCACGTTGTTCGTTGTGCAATAAGCAATTTCTGCAGTTGTGTTACAGGCTCCTTGAACGGTAGGCCATCCGTAGTTTCTTCCAGCTTCAATAATATTGAATTCATCGCTGCTGTTTTGACCGTGCTCAGATGAATAAATGATTCCTGTTGGACCAACTGCTAATCCTTGCGAATTGCGGTGTCCGTATGAATAAACGTAAGAAGCCGGATCTGGATTATCACTAGGAATACTTCCATCTAAATTAATACGCAACATCTTTCCGTTCAACGAAGATAGGTTTTGTGAACTCACTCCGCCGTCTCCTGTATCTCCAGTTGACATTAAAATTTTCTGATCAGCAGTAATCACCAAACGTGAACCGTTGTGAATTGAATTTCCGCCAATAGCGTTGATCAATTGAACTTCGTTCACCAAAGCTGTTCCGTCCCAATCGAACATAGACAAACGCTCTTTTACATTGTTTCCTTGCGTGTAATTGTACACCACATAAACTTTGGGTGTATTCAAGAAATCTGGATGCAAGGCCATACCTAACATTCCAGGCTCACTTCCACCGCTGTATGGAATCAAAGAAGTTTTATCTAGGATTGAAGTATACGTTCCTGTTGAAGGATCTATGCGCAATACGTTTCCAACACGGGTGGTACACCAGATGAAATCGTCTGGCCCCCAAACCATTTCCCATGGAAGGCTTAAGCCTGTCACAAGGTCACTTTCTGTTAGGGTGGTGTTTCCAACTTGCCATGTTTGCGCATTCATTTGAATGGCGCAAATAAGAGAGAAGAACAATGCTAT
Organism: Flavobacteriales bacterium; assembly: GCA_947488195.1. GTDB lineage: Bacteria > Bacteroidota > Bacteroidia > Flavobacteriales_D > Sanyastnellaceae > CAIZGX01. Next base: position 6,370 of record CANKYR010000050.1, on the reverse strand, counting down.
TTTTTTCATAGCCACGAATATAATAACTACAACGTTAAAAGTCCGCGTTTTTGCGTTAATGTTTTCTGACGAAATCCGCGTGGTGCTTTTATGGTGTATCCTAACGTGAATTCATGTGAACTAAATCCAAGCGCTTTCGACACGCCTGTATTCATTTCATACGAATACCAAAGCGAGTACCCTTCGAACTTCCATCCGAACATAGCAGCCCATGAGGCTTTCGGACGATAGGTTAATCCGAAACATAAATCACGATTGTAATTCACCATCGCATTCAAATCCACTTGAATTGGTGTAACCGCAGTAAATCGAGAGAACATGCTGGTTGAAAGCCCCCAGTCTTTTGTCAATTTGAATTCATACGAACCCATGATCTGATAGTGGCGAATGATGCGCTCATTGATGTTACCACTCCCAAAATTTAATTTCGGTTGAAGGAGGTAAGGAATACTTACTCCGAAATAATAGTTCTGACCGTAAAGCATCATTCCTGCATTGGCGTTCAAAGAAAAGGAGGATTGCTTTACGCCGCCACCCAACGCCAAATCATTCGGATCTTGAACAACAGCGTTACTTAAATCGAAAACATATTGTGTTCCAATACCACTTAAGCCAAAAGCAACAGATTGTTTGCGACTAATTGCAATATGCGATGCTCCTGAAAACTCAAAGGATGTTGTTGAGTACGCTCCGGTCTTGTCCTGAAACAACACACCTCCAATTCCAAACCCATTCGGCAATTGCTTATTCGCTGTCAAATAAAATGTCTTCGGATGGTTATTCATGCCGTTCCATTGCGAACGGTAGGTGGTGTAGAGCGGAATATCTCTGTTAACCCCAGCAGCAGCCGGATTCACAGCATACGGATTCACCATGAATAAAGTACGACGCGGATACTGTTGTGCTTGCGATGTCGTGGCGATTAGCAGCACGAAACAAATAAAGATGCTTGTAAAACACCTTTCGAAGAACCTTTCGAAGAATCTTGCCTTAACAGTATGTAGCTTGAGATTATTCATACTTAATGGATACAACTCCGGTTAAGGGTTCTCTATTCTTGTAGTAGCTAACAACGTAATAATAATCGGCTGGCGGAAGGGGTTCGTTGTTCAAGGTGCCTCTCCAAGGATTCGCGTAACCATTCGATTCGAAAACAACTTGTCCATACCTGTTCACCACCTGAACATACGCATCTGCGTAACCATCTAACCCGCCAATTACCCATGTGTCATTCGATCCATCTCCATTCGGAGTGATGGCATTCGCAATGAAAATACATCCGTCTTTCAACGGAACAAAAACAGTTCTTTTATAAATACAGTTATTCACGTCGGTCACTTCCACACGATAGCTTCTATTTCCTACAAGTCCTGTCGCCAAGGCGGTTTGCTGCGCTTGCAGATCATTCCATAAAAAACTAAACGGACCATTTCCACCTTGAAGAAGAGCCTCAGCGGTGCCGTCTAAATTGTTGAAGCACGACTCTTCCGTTGAGGTGGTATTCAAATTCAAGTTGGAAGGAAAAACAGATTCCACGGAAATAACTTCATCAATAGAACAACCCGCATCGTCTTCCACATGAATGGAAATTGTTCCTACTCCAAGATTTGCCAATTGGTATTCAACAACCGATTGCGGAAGGATCTCGAAATTACCATTTCCTATATCTATGAGTAAAGATCCGGTTCCTCCTGAAAAAACGAGGTTCGCGCTGCCGTCTTCATATTCGTAACACAAAGGCTCGGTAATCGAACTTAGAATTTGAAGCGAGTCAGGGTAATTCAATTCGAATGGAAGTTGAAACACGCAACCGTTTCCATCTGTAATAATAAGTGTGTCTGCTCCTCCGCATAAATTCGATAAACTTCCAGAGGCCAATCCAGAAGCTCCGTTCGAAACAAGTTCGAACGAGTAATTCCCTACTCCTCCGTTTGAAGAATAGGCAATTCCACCTGTACATTGCGTTGCGCAGACAAGATCTGTTTGTTGCGTGAGTGATGCTTGAAGAACAGCTGGCTCTTCCAACAGAACACTGCTCGAAGCTAGGCATCCATTTTCATCAATCACCTGCACATTCAACACTCCGGCATCTAAATTCATTAATGTAAATGGAAGGAGCGAGCTTGTGGAAAGTTCTGTTAAAGCGCCTGTTCCGCCTGAACCTGAAATTTCAATACTTCCAGAAACATCTTGAAAACACGTGAGATTATTTCCAATCAACTGAACGCTCGGCGGAATAAATTCTAAAATTGAAATGGCATTCGTTGTATCGCGACATCCGTAAGTATCGGTTGAATGAATAACGAAAGACCCTGCACTTGGCGCGTTGAAAGAACAACTTCCATCCATTGAATTTGAAGTTCCAACAAGCGCGTTCACTGAGGTATTCCACAACTCATAGGTCACAGGAACATTTCCACCAGCATTCAAATTAATAACTTGAGTTTCTGTTGAGCATCCGGTTTGTGTAACGGTTGTAGTCTGTGCAATCGGATTAGCTGAACATGGATTGTTAAAGCAACCCTCCAACACTTCGGTTTGAAAAGCAGAACCTGAGCCATTGTAATTTTCAAAATACTGAACACCCAACTTCACGCATAAATTTCCACACGTGGTAAATCTTCCAACTAAAATTTTATTTCCACTATCTAACAAAACCGAAGGATCATCCGGCATTCGGAAAAACAACGTGTTAGAAAGCGAAAGTGTTGAGCTGCCATTTTCCCAATTGTTCAAGGCGTTTATTTCAGAGGAAACGTTGTACAGGGGAGAGCTCGCGCTGTTGCATTCACTTCCAACAGCAAAACGACTGTCCCATTCCAACGCAGGACTTGTAGAATATTCCGCACAATTTATTCCTTCCGAAAAATAACTCCCATTTACATGTTGGAAGAAATTACAATCGGAAGAAAGCTGAACAGTAAAATTCGGATTGCTCGCTAATCCTCCGCCTATCGCAGTTAATCTGTAATTCGAAGTTGGAAAAGATACAGAGACATCGTAGGTTACATATCCGGTAAAATCTGTTCCTTCAACAATTCCGTAATGAGCGGTGTAATCGGCAACAAGCGAGACCTGCGCCATTGAAGCACTCGTCACAAGGGCAAGCACAAACACCTGCACGACTTGAAATAAATTCCACCGCCTTTTCATTGACGATAAATTTAAAGAAGGAAAACTTAATACGAAAGGACTTTATCCAATGTTGTTCTCAATCGATTGTTAGCCATGAAATTGACTTCCAACCCCGCGTTGAATGGAATAGGGGTATCCAAACTTGCACATCTCGTTACAGGAGCATCGAGGTATTCAAAACACTCTTCGGTAATGCGTGAAGCCAACTCCCCGCCTATTCCGCCCGTTAACGAGTCTTCATGCAACACAACAACGCGTCCTGTTTTCTTCACTGAGGTCATGACTGTTTCGTAATCCAAAGGAGCAAGTGTGCGCAAATCGATCAATTCGATTCCGGCATATTTCTCTTCCTTCAACACATCCATTCCCCAGTGAACACCGAGGCCGTAGGTTACTAATGTTAATTTCTCTCCGGTTGAAACTATGCGTGCCTTTCCGAATGGAAGCGTGTAATATCCTTCTGAAACTTCTTCTTCAATACTGCGATAGAGCATTTTGTGCTCGAAGAACAAAACTGGATTCGGATCTTCAAACGATTGACACAACAATCCCTTCGCATCAGAAGGGAAAGCTGGATAAGCGATTTTTAATCCGGGAGTATGAAAGAACCAAGCTTCATTACTTTGACTGTGGAATGGTCCGGCTGCAGCACCACCACCTGTTGGCATGCGCACGACAACGTCTGCGTTTTCCGCCCAGCGGTAATGCAACTTCGCAAGGTTGTTTACAATCTGATTGAATCCGCATGTCACAAAATCTGCGAATTGCATTTCCACCATTGCCTTATAGCCCTTCATGCTTAATCCGAGTCCAGCACCCACAATAGCAGATTCACACAACGGAGTATTACGAACACGACCTTTTCCAAATTCTTCTAAGAATCCTTCAGTCACTTTGAATACACCGCCATATTCAGCAATGTCTTGTCCCATTAAAACCAAACGATCATGCTTACGCATACTTTCTCGCAAGCCGTCTTGAATAGCATCTATGAATCGCATTTTCTTTTTGGTTGAAGACGCCTGGATTTCGGCGTTTGAAAACGGTGCGAACAAATCTTCAAATTCTTCTTCCTCGTTTACTTCAATGTCTGGTTCTGCGTAAGCTGCTTTTAAATTAGTGTTGATTTTATTTTTCAACTTTAAATTCATGGCTTCAACATCGCCCGGAGTAATTAATTTTTCTTCTATTAAAAACTGTTCATACATGGCCACGGGATCTTTCTTCGACCATTCGTCTATCATTCCTTCTGGATAATACTTCGTTCCACTCGCCTCTTCGTGACCGCGAACGCGGAAAGTCATGCATTCAAAAATAATAGGGCGAGGGTTCTTGCGAATGCTCTCTGCAATCTCTTTCACCGTTGAATAAACCTCTAGGATGTTATTTCCGTCGATTTGAATAGCATCTTCTTTCGGCATTCCATATCCAATGGCCTTATCTATAAACTGCTTACAGCGGAACTGCTCGCGACTTGGCGTTGACAAACCCCAAGCATTGTTTTCGATACAGAATATAACAGGCAGGTCCCAGACTGTTGCCACATTTAATGCCTCATGAAAGTCGCCTTCGCTTGCACCACCATCTCCACTGAATACTATTGTTGCTTTCTCAGACCCTTCCAATTTATTGGCTAATGCAATTCCGTCTGCAATGCCCAATTGTGGGCCCAGGTGAGAAATCATTCCAACAACGTGGTGCTTCTTCGTTCCGAAATGAAATGAACGATCGCGCCCTTTTGTGAATCCGTCTTTCTTTCCTTGAAACTGGAGGAACAATTGTTTTAAATCTAAATTTCTAGAAGTGAAGATTCCCAAGTTTCTGTGCATGGGCAAAATAAACTCATCCTCTTGCATACCCATTCCAACACCCACAGAAATCGCTTCTTGTCCGTATGAAGAAAACCATTTCGATATCATTCCCAAACGCAATTGACTTAGCATCTTATCCTCGATTAAACGGGGCAATTTAATTGCTTCGTACAATGCCAATAATTCTTCCTTCGAAATGTTCTTTTTATTGAAATTCATTTTGCTCAAATTGAGCCGCTAAAGTAATCCGAATGAGGCAACGTTTATATTTTCTTCACATTTTTTAACATTGTGTTAGGATTTAAATTTAAATTAGCGCGATATTTTCGCAAACATTAATAAATACAAAATTGTTTTTATGAAACTATTAAACGAAATTAAACAAGAAATTGCGCGCCGCGAGAAAGAATTAAACTCATTGGTAGATGCGGCAAATCTTATCGCTTCACTTCAAACCGGTCGCGGAAGAAAAGTTAAAATCACGGCTAGAATTGCTTCTATTTTAGGAAAATCTGGAAGCACAAAATCGACTTCTGCGAAAGACGGTCGTGGTCGTCCAAAAGGATCTAAGAATAAACCGGGTGCTAAGAAAACAGGTCCGAAAAAAGAGACAGCCTCAGTTACAGTATCTGCACCGGCGATGCCCGCAGTTCCAAAAGTTTTGAAAAAACGCGGAAGAAAGCCTGGTTCAGTAAAGGCCAAAGTTGCTAAGACTGCCAAAGCTGTGAAAGCATAATAATATTTTTTAATCATCTTTTTTGGTTGAATAGACCAACAGTATGAACACTATTGAACTTCAAGTAAGTCCTGCCCAATCGGCCGACTTTAATTATTTAGAGGAGAAAATTCAATTCACGTTGAATTTATCTCCTCTTTCTTTTAAATGGCGCATCGACAAAAAATCTATCGACGCGCGGAAGCGAACAGCAATTGTCCTTCTTCGAATTTCGGTCATTGGATCCCATGAAGAATTCCCTTTAGTACAACAAAGGCAATTCAAACAAGAATTAAATGGTTCTGCCTTAATTGTTGGTGCTGGTCCTGCCGGATTGTTTGCAGCACTGAGACTTCTTGAGTTGGGAGTTAAACCCATTATTCTCGAACGAGGAAAGGATGTGCGTGCCAGAAGACGTGATCTCGTTGAGATTACACGAAACGGAATTGTTCACGAAGACTCCAATTATTGTTACGGAGAAGGCGGGGCTGGGACATACAGCGACGGTAAGCTTTACACACGAAGCACCAAAAAAGGCAGCGTGGTTCGCATTTTAGAAACACTGGTTCAATTCGGAGCCAACGAAAACATTCTTACTGAAAGTCATCCGCATGTCGGAACCAATAAACTTCCTCAAATTATTGCCAACATGCGTGAAAGCATTTTGGCCAATGGCGGAGAAATTCATTTTGAAGAAAGGGTCGTTGAT
>CANKYR010000049.1 GCA_947488195.1 Flavobacteriales bacterium | reverse complement strand
TCCATTTCGTCTTCACTGTTCACCACACGCATACCTTTTCCACCACCGCCTGCGGTAGCTTTCAAGATTACAGGATAAACAATTCCAACAGCCAATTCCTTCGCGTGCTCGAGACTTTCAATTAACCCATCGCTACCCGGAATAGTAGGAACTCCAGCATCGCGCATGGTTTGCTTTGCTGAAGACTTATCGCCCATAGAGTCGATCATCTCAGGAGAAGCGCCTATGAATTTGATTCCATTCTCTTTACATACCTTAGAGAAGGTAGCATTTTCAGAAAGGAATCCGTATCCTGGGTGAATCGCATCTGCATTGGTAATTTCAGCAGCAGCAATAATGCTTGAAATCTTTAAATAGGACTCTTTACTAGAAGGGGGTCCTATACATACGGCCTCATCTGCAAAGCGCACATGAAGGCTATCGCGGTCGGCAGTTGAATAAACAGCAACCGTTTTGATACCCATTTCTTTGCACGTACGAATAACACGTAGCGCAATTTCGCCGCGATTGGCAATTAATATTTTATTAAACATGGAAGTAGTGTTTAAGTGCAATTATGCTGGTTCAACCAAAAATAATGGTTGATCAAATTCAATTGGTGACATGTCGTTCACCAAAATCTTCACGATTCTACCTGAAACTTCAGATTCAATGTCATTGAACAACTTCATGGCTTCAACGATACAAACTTTGTCTCCAACTTTAATTTCAGAGCCCACCTCAACGAATGCAGGTTTCTCTGGAGAAGCAGAACGGTAGAACGTCCCAATCATTGGGCTTCTAATCTCAATAAGATTCGAAGCAACTGGAGTTTCAGCCACCGGAGCAACGGGAGCAGCAGATGCCACAGGCGCAGCAGCTGGCATAGCCATTGGAGCAGGTGCAGCCATCATTGGCGCAGCAGCAACTTGAACGAATTCTTGTTTTCCTTTTCCAGGAGTCTTAATGGTGATTTTGAAATCTTTTTGCTCGATTTCCACCTCACTTACGCCACTTTTCGCAACGAACTTAATTAGATCTTGAATTTGAGTAATATTCATCGTTTTTTGAATTTTTCGTTTGAATTGAGGGCAAATATATGTCTTTTCGGTAAAAAAAGGTTCTAATTACTACGAAAGATGTTTCACAAGATTCTGCGAAAGAAGCTTCGCTAAGGAACTAATTGCCGCAGGCATCTTGTGAAACATCTTTCGAAGAATCTTGCTCTGCATCTTGCCGCAGGCATCTTGTGCAACATCTTACAAAGTATCTTTCAAAGAATCTTGCTTTTCCAAAAAAGAAACGTATCTTTGCCGTCCTTTTGAAATTCTATTTATGCAAGATTCACTTTATATCCTGAACTTTTCAGGCTGGAAAATTGGAACGCATGAGTTAGAATTCCAACTGGATAAAACGTTCTTTGCAGACTTTCCCGACAGTGAAATTCAAGAATCAAAACTGAATGTCACAGGTACTTTAGACAAGAAACAAAACATGCTTATCCTCGATTTGCAAGTGAAAGGAGAAGTCTTGTTGCCCTGCGACAGATGTGCTGAAGATACTTGGATTCTTGTTGAAAACGTTGATCACCTTTTAGTGAAATTTGGAGAAAAGACAAACACCGACGAAGACGATGTTTGGACCCTTGGACCAAGTGAATACCAATTGGATATTAAGCGACGTATGTTTGAAATGGCATTGTTATCTCTTCCTTCAAGAAGAATACATAGCAAAGAAGCCGACTGTAACCCAGTTGTCTTAGGCGCCTTAAATACATACCGAGTAGAAGAAAACGCAGACAGCATCTGGAAAGACTTGAAAGATTTTGATACCGATGAATTTGATCCTTCCGACGAGGAAGAATAACTTTTTAAATAAGAACCCATGGCACATCCCAAACACAGGATTTCCCAAACGCGTCAAGCGAAGCGTAGAACACACTACAAATTAGAAACACCTAACGTTTCTACTTGTACGACTACTGGTCAACCACACCTTTTCCACCACGCACACTGGTATGAAGGAAAATTGTACTACAAAGGAAAAGTTCTCATAGAGAAAGAAGCCTAACCTTCGGTAGAACTTCGTAGAACGTTCCGTAGAATTTCATAGAACCCAAACGATTTCATCGAGAACGTTCCGTAGAACCTTCGGTAGAACTTCGTAGAACCTTCGGTAGAATGCCTTGATTAAAGGTTAAATTCTATTCGGAGGTTTTCGTGTTTTATTCAAAATCTTATCGAAGATATCTTGCGAAGCATCTTACGAAGTATCTTGTGAAACATCTTTCGCAGAATTCCCTATCTTCGCATCTTCAATCTACAAACCACATGAGAGCAGCCATTACCGCAATAGGCGGTTACCTTCCCCCCGACCTTCTTACAAACGCCGATTTAGAGAAAATGGTAGATACCAACGACGAGTGGATTCGCTCGCGGACAGGTATTTCCGAGCGTCACATTTTGAAAGGCGAAGGCCTAGGCACTAGCGACATGGCTGTTGAAGCTGTGAAGGTGCTTTGCGAAAAACGTGGGATTTCACCGATGGACATTGATTTGCTCATCTGCGCAACCGTTACTCCAGACCATTTATTCCCCGCTACTGCAAATATTATTTGCGATAAAATTGGAGCGAAAAACGCTTGGGGATATGACCTTGGCGCGGCTTGTTCAGGATTTCTTTTTGCTGTTGCAACCGGTTCACAATTCATTGAAACAGGAAAGTGTAAAAAGGTTGTTGTTGTGGGCGCAGACAAAATGTCGAGCATCGTAGACTACACCGATCGCGCAACATGCGTGCTCTTCGGAGATGGCGCTGGAGCAGTGCTTCTAGAGCCAACCGAAGATGACAACGGAATCATGGATAGCATACTGAAAACAGACGGACACGGAAGACATTATTTATATCAAAAAGCTGGTGGATCGGTAAATCCATCTTCCGCTGAAACCGTTGCAAACCGAGAACACTTCATTTATCAAGACGGACAGCCTGTATTTAAGGCCGCAGTTATGGGAATGGCCGATGTGTCTGCTGAAATCATGGAAAAAAACAACCTAACCGCAGACGATGTGGCCTGGTTAGTTCCTCACCAAGCAAACCTAAGAATTATTGACGCTACTGCACGCCGCATGGGAGTAGGCAGCGAGAAGGTAATGATCAACATTGGCAAATACGGTAACACCACTAGCGCAACTATTCCACTGTGCCTTTGCGATTGGGAATCTCAATTGAAAAAAGGAGACAACCTCATACTTGCCGCATTCGGCGGTGGATTCACGTGGGGAGCGATCTACGTTAAGTGGGCGTACTAATAATTTACAATAGATAAAAATGGCATCAACTACCGCAGACATTCATAACGGAATGTGTTTCAGAATGGATTCACATATCTGGAAAATCATAGAATTCTTACACGTTAAACCAGGAAAAGGTCCGGCTTTCGTGAGAACGAAAATCAAAAATTTGAACAACGGTAAAATCGTTGACCACACCTTCAACTCTGGAGTGAAGATGGATGTGGTTCGAATTGAAACACGCGAGTATCAGTTCTTGTTTCAAGACGATCAGTACAACTTCATGAACACGGAAGATTTCGAGCAAATCACCATTCCTGCAACCATGATTAACGCACCGAAATTCTTGAAAGAAGGAATGGTGTGTATGGTGATGTTCAATGCGGAAGACGAAGCGCCTATGACCTGCGACCTTCCAACATTGGTAGAATATGAAATTACCTATACCGAGCCAGGATTGCGTGGAGACACTGCGACGAACGCCATGAAGAAAGCAATGCTTGATGTGAATGTTGAAGTGCGTGTTCCATTGTTTATTGAAGTGGGCGACAAGATTCGCATTGACACTTCAACCGGACATTATCACGAGCGCGTTAAGAAATAAACATGTATCAATTAGATCAACACACCTTCGCGAACAAGGCGATGCTTGTGCGCGTAGACTTCAATGTTCCTTTGAACGATAAGTTTGAAGTAACAGATAATACACGTATTCGTGCAGCAGCGAAAACCATTTTGAAGCTGTCTTCAGACGGAGCGAAGGTGATCTTGATGTCGCATTTGGGCCGTCCGAAGGGAGGTCCAGAAGATAAATTTTCGTTGAAGCACATTCAAAAAGAAGTTTCAAAAGTTTTGGGAAAGCCCGTTGCATTTTCTGGAAATTGTGTGGGTGAAGAAGCGAAGCATGCGGTAGAGAAAATGAAAGCAGGAGAAATTCTGTTGTTGGAAAACTTACGATTTTATAAGGAAGAAGAAGGCGGAGATGAATTCTTCGCTGGGCAGTTGGCCGAGTTGGGAGACGTTTATGTGAACGATGCATTCGGTACCGCACATCGCGCGCACGCATCAACGGCGGTTATTGCAAAGTTTTTTCCAACCGATAAATACTTCGGTTATTTAATGGAAGACGAAGTGAAGAGCATTGATCGTGTTTTGAACAGCAATGCTTCTCCGGTTACCGCTATTATTGGCGGAAGTAAAGTCAGCAGCAAGATTGCTATTTTGGAAAATTTAATGAACGCGGTGGACAACATCATCATAGGTGGAGGCATGGCGTTTACCTTTATCAAAGCGCAGAGGGGTAAGGTCGGAAATTCATTGGTGGAAGATGACAAGTTAGCCTTGGCGTTGGAGTTGATGGAAATGGCGCGCAACAAGAATGTGAATTTGTATTTGCCAACCGATGCGATTATTGCAGACGCCTTTGCGGCCGATGCGAATCGCAAGGAGTGCAGCATAGCGAGTATTCCATCGGGATGGATGGGACTGGATATTGGCGTGAAATCGCGTGAGCATTTCGCTGCGATTATTGCGCAGTCTAAAACAGTATTGTGGAATGGCCCTATGGGTGTGTTTGAAATGGAGGCCTTTGCGGCAGGCACTATTGCCGTTGCGAACGCCTTGGTTGAAGCCACCAAGAACGGATCGTTCACACTTGTCGGCGGCGGCGATTCAGTAGCCGCTATTAATCAGTTTGGCTTAGCCAACGACGTCTCTTACGTCAGCACCGGCGGCGGCGCCATGTTGGAATCTCTTGAAGGCATTGAGTTGCCGGGGGTTGCTGCGATTACGAAGTAATCTTCTACACATTATATGTGATGACATCGCGAAGCGATCATGACGGCGTAGCCGATGACACGACGCAGTCGTGATGACCACTTTGTGGATGACCGTTCCGGATGACGCTCCGCGAGGTGAAAACTTTGAACAAAATAAAAAATGTTACCGAAATGAAACCTTTCAACAAAAAAGAAAGTACAACAGGGACAAATACATTTTGTATTGGAAATTCTCCCAATTTTAGAAATGACAAAGTCCATTATAAATGGGCATTCAGGAGCGGTAACTTTCGCGGCAATGATTGTCGTTCGGAACCCGGCAACTAACCTCAGTGAAGAGTTCCAAAAATGGAAACAACCACTTACATATGAGGAATCTAATGCGATAAAAGTTAAATTGAATGAGTATCTAGATATTGATCCGGAAATTATTCAGCGTGACATTAAAATTCAGGAGCTAGCGGATTTGCTGGAAGTCCCGAAGTATAAACTTTCTATCTTTTTCAGTCGCGATATGCTTACGCCATACAAAGACTGGTTGAACAAACGCAGACTAGATTTATTCCTTATTCAATTGGAAGCGGGTACGCTGAAACGATACTCTATCATGGGGTTGGCAACGCGTTGTGGATTTCAAACGAAGTCGAACTTTTATTCTAGTTTCAAAAAATTCTGCGGATGTTCTCCGTTTGAGTACATAGAAAACGTTTGAGTCGCCTCGGTCTAATGTTAGAATGATTGAAGAAAAATATTTTTTCAATTTATTAGGAAGTGTTATTTTTTTTGGTTTAAATTGCGAAATCGATTGTTATAAAAGCTAAAGTTTTTATAATTTTCGTAATACCGTTAACTAAAATTCCTAACCTAACTTCCGACTGCCATGAAGTCATTTTTTTCTTTATTAACGCGCGTAAATATTGCGTCTAAAGTGGAGTTAAGCGAATCTCTCTCAAAGAACTCATCTGAAAATTTATTGAAGAAATTTATCTTCCGCAGTGTTATACTGACCCTTGCAATATTTATCGCGACGAATGTTGGTGTTTTAGGGCAAACCACTTTATTAAGCCCTAGTGTAGCTAATGGGGGATTCGAAAGTGGATCAACAAACTGGACAACTGTAGGAACTCAAGCCAATAAATGGCAGGTCAGCACCAACGCTACTGCAGGTTTCTCGGGTACCGGCTCTTCATATTTATGGTACACTGCCTCAACGGGCGGAACATCATTAAGCACATCTCAAGGATTGACATTGGGCACCACGACTTATTATCTAGAAGTAGTTGGGAGCAACGGTTGTCTAAGCCTTACAAGAACTCCTGTGGTTGTGACGGAAGATCCTTTGTTAACAGCCTCAGTTTCAATTACGGGTACAACCGCTTGTCCAGGGGGTGTTTTACTCTTTACCTCAACGCCTGTGAATGGTGGGACTAACCCAACTTTTCAATGGTACAACAATGGTGTGGTTATTCCGAATGAAACAGCTTCAACCTATTCTGCTTCTGGATTATTGGCCGGAGATGTAATCAATGTAAAAATGATTCCTAGTGGTTCTTGTGTGACAGTTTGTCTATAATAAAAAATCATAACTAAAGAATTTTATAACCATTGATTCATACAAATATGAAAAATTTATTTTATAATAGAGTACAAACCAAGTTCACTCCATTTTTGGTTTTGCTCTTAGTATTCTTGGCGTCTGTCATTTCCGAAAAAAGCACGGCCCAAACAGCAGGTTTCAACAATACGTTTGTTGTGCTCTCACTGAATGGGGGGAGTAATGTTTTTTACGATTTAAAAGCGGCAACAGGAAATCCTGATTTTAACGGGAATAACCTTGGTGTATTTGCAGAGAGCTCAAATCAACTAAGACTCAAAGGAGCAGAGCACAATGTTTGGAAATGCAACGGATGCGATTTAACCGCAACCTCACTTTACTACAGGATCTATCCAACGTCAGCCACAGGATCTAGTTTCTCAGTGTTGCCCCTGCCTTACACATCGGGTTTTAACAATGGTTGTGGTGGACAAGATCAGGTGTGGTCATCAATGGGGAGTAATATTAATTTGCTTACTGGACTTACTTCAGGATCTTATTATTTTGAAGTATACAGCGACGCTTCAGTTACATGTCTTGGAGGGACGGTATTCGCGAGTAATAGCGGACTTAATTACAAAGCAACATTCACAGTAACACCACCCTTAGTAATAAACTCCAATGTTACTCCTGTTCAGTGCAATGGAGGCACAGGATCAATTAACATTTCAGGTTCTGGTGGAATTGCTCCCTATACAGGTACCGGCAACTTCACGGTAAGTGCAGGAACATATTCATACAGTATAACGGATGCGATTGGTTGGATTGCAACAACAAGCATCACAGTTACTCAACCAGCGCTTGTGAATGCACCAACAGGAAATGCTTCGCAAACTTTTTGTAGCAATTTGAATGCAACAATTGCCAGTATTCAGGTAACGGGCACTGCCGTTCAATGGTACACTTCGAATGCCGGAGGTACTCCACTTGCAACAACCACAATATTGGTGAATGGCACAACTTATTATGCAACTCAAACCATTGCGGGGTGTGAGTCTCCAAGCTATTTAGCAGTAACGATTACAGTACCTGTTGCTTCAACGTATTATGCAGATGCAGACGCGGATGGATTCGGAAATTCTTCAGTTTCTCAATTGGATTGTACGCAACCAATGGGATATGTATTGAATAGCACGGACTGTGACGATGCAGTTGATTCAACCTATCCAGGAGCACCTGAGTTGTGTAATAATGTTGATGATAACTGTAGTGGATTCGTAGATGAGGGATGTCCTTCTACCATTGCTGGAGAAGAACCATTCAATTCATTGTCTGCTCCATCAGCCATGTACAGTTACTGCAGCAGTTTCTACAGCACGTTAGCAGGATCTTTCTCAAGCACATTGGCTCAGAGCACTTGTATCACAGGAGAAGATCGTTGGTATAATTTTACCGCACTTTCTACAGGTGTTACTGTTTTCATTGGAAGTAACGCTAACGATATTGTAATTGAACTTCAAGATGCAAACGGGAACTTAATCGATGTTGAAAATACTGTTGTTGGAATCGGCACTGAAGTACTGACTAGAACAGGTCTTACGGTTGGAGCAACCTACCGCGTGGGAATACGCAACTACAACAGCAATGCTCAGGCAGGCGGACAGTTTTCTGGATGTATTCGTCACCTACGTGCTGGAGGATCAGACAGTGGAACAAGCGCTACTTATCCAGCTACGATTGGTATGTGTAATTTGTTCAAGGCAACTTACTGCGGGACAACAGGCGTTCAATATAGATATACTTGGACGGGCTTAACAGGCATTGCAGCGGGAGAAGTATACACCAGAACTCAAACGGGCAATTACTTAAACATTACGAGTGTAACACCGATGCTACCAGCCGGATGTATGTATAACGTTTTGGTTACTACCATATACACTATACCAAACGGTGCCGGCACCAACGAGGTATTCGAGATGCCAGCAGCAACTCCAACAACGATAACAATTTCAGCCAATCCATTGACTTCGTTGCGCACGAGCAATCAGTGTTCAGCTGGTCCTCGATACAGAGGAGGGCATGTCGCTTCATTACCGTGGGTGTGCGGAGTAACGAATTGGAGATGGAGATTTACGGAAGTTGATCCGCTTACTCTTCAAACGGATGGCTTAACAATCGAACAGAACCGTGAAGCCGCTTCGAACTATATCTCACTAGGGAGCGTTACAGCCCTTCAATACGGAAAGACGTATGCTGTTCAGACTTCACCAATTTACACATACACGGGTACGAACTACCAATGGGGACCAGTGACTTATATGTGTATTATTGGAAGTGCGCGAATGGTTGTAGATGCTACGCAAGATGCGATGCAAGATTCGGAGAAAGATGCGATGCAAGAGATGGAGTTGAGTGTTTATCCGAATCCTTCGAATGGAGAAGGGTTAACAATGACATTATCTGGCGTTACTTCTTCAAATGTTCAGGTGAAGGTTTATGATGCATTGGGAAGAAAGATTGAGAGCAAGCGTTATGCTGTGGACGGCACGTTGCAGACGACGTTGAACTTCGCGAATGAATTATCGAATGGATTATACATAGTGGAAGTTTCTACTGAAGATGTAACGAGAAGTGTTCGATTCATGGTCGAGCAGTAACTTATTAGGTTTTATTAGAATGGAAAAGCCAACTTTGGGGTTGGCTTTTCTGATTGGAATAGAATGACATTTAAATGACATTCGAACATCATTCTTAGCGACCTTCGTGCCCGCTTGAATACCCTCCGCGCAATATCGATCAACCACCATCATTTTCCATTGGAAACGATAGGTTCGTTTGTAATTCCTTCTGAGGAATTGAAGGCTCGATTGGACGCAGCGAAGGAGGAGTTTGAAATGAGTGAACTCATGTATTTGGGGACATGCAATAGAGTGGAGGTGGTGTTTAATGTTTCTCACTTTGTGTGCTCTGGTTTCACCCAGAATTTGCTCTCGCATTTGTTTCCTAATCACGACAACAGTTTTATCAAAGGCGTTTCACAGAAGGCGCAACGTTTTAATGGTGAAGAAACTGTCGATCATATTTTCCGTGTAGCGGCAAGCCTAGATTCTCTAATCATTGGTGAGCGCGAAATCATTACGCAGTTGCGCAATGCCTACGAAGAGTGCGAGAAAATGAAGCTTACTGGAGATTCATTGCGCATGCTAAATCAGCATGCCATTCGTATTGCGAAAGACGTTTATACGCACACCAACCTTTCGAAAAAACCGGTGTCCATTGTTTCCATTGCATGGAAATTGTTTCAAGAAAAACATCCCGATTTAAACACGAAAATAGTTCTTGTGGGTGCTGGTCAGATCATTACGAATTTCGCGAAGTTTCTTGTGGAAAACGGATATACCAACGTGCGTGTTTACAATAGAACGTTAGAAAACGCCCAGGCTATTGCGAAGTCTTTCAATACAGTAGCGTTGCCCCTTTCAGAACTAAAAAACGACTCATCCGATTTCGATGTGTTGGTTGTCTGCACAGGCTCTGCGGAAGTTGTAGTTACTAATGAAATGTTTGCAGACATGTGTGTCTCTCAAAAGCGTAGAACGGTCATTGACTTAGCACTTCCCGCGAATGTTGACAATGAAATTTCGAAGTTGGACGACGTGAAGTTCATCGATATGCTTGCCGTTCAGCGTGAAGTTCAAAAGAACATCTCCTATAGAGAGGAAGCAATAAACGATTGCGTTGCTATTATTGAAAAGGGCAAGGGAGAATTTAAAAAGCATTTTCAAGAGCGTTCCATCGACCGCGCAATGAGCGAGATTCCTCATGCTATTAAAGAGATTCGCCAGACGGCAGTAGAAAACGTTTTTTCAAAGGAACTTGCAGAGCTTTCTGAACACGACAGAGAATTGGTAGACAAGATTATTAGTTACATGGAAAAGAAATACATATCAGTTCCCATGAAGCTAGCGAAATCTGTACTTTTGGAAGAAGTACAAAAACACTAAATCCCTTGAATAGAACATTAGTCATTGGAACGCGTGGAAGCGATCTTGCGCTTTGGCAGGCGAACTACACCAAAGATGCCTTAGAGAATCTTGGCTTTAAAGTAGAATTAAAAATCATTAAAACACGCGGAGATCAGATTCAACATTTGAGCTTCGATAAGATGGAAGGAAAGGGTTTCTTCACCAAAGAAATTGAAGAAGCATTGCTTTCGAAGAGTGTAGATATAGCTGTTCACTCACACAAAGATTTAGAAACCAATCCTCCTGAAGGACTAGTCATCGCTAGCGTTCCTGTTCGTGCGAATGTGGAAGATATTCTTCTGATAAACAAGGAGTCTGTGTCAACCGAACGAACATTCGGTTTGAAGGAGAACGCTGTTGTAGGAACTTCTTCCGTGCGAAGAAAAGTTCAATTGGCTTTTCATTGTCCGCAAACAGAAGTAAAAGATTTGCGTGGAAATGTTCCCACGCGAATTCAAAAATTAAGAGAAAAACAATACGATGCAATACTTCTAGCTCGCGCTGGAGTAGAGCGTTTAGAAATAGATCTTTCTGAGTTTCATGTTGAAATATTACCATCGCAACAATTTGTCCCCGCACCAGCACAGGGTGCATTAGCGCTGCAATGCAGAGAAGGCGATGAAGAAATTATTTCAATTTTGAATCACCTCAATCACGAGGCTACTGTTGAATGTGTATTCATTGAAAGAGAGATTCTTCGTCAGATGAATGGCGGTTGTCAATTACCCTTGGGTGCTTTTGCAGTGAAGGAAGGAAACACGTTTGTTTGTCATTTAGCTTTCGCGAAAACAGTGAACGACGAGGTGTCTTATTTCAGCATGCGCAACGAAGAACCCCAGCAAATTATCAATCATCTCTTGGGACTAATTCAATCTACATGATCGATGTTTTTATAAGTCGAAGTCAATCGGATGCAGACGAACTCGTGTTGTCTCTTAACAGTTCCAATTATTCATCACATTGTCAATCGTTGATCTCGGTTGAATTTCTTCCATTCAACATAAAAAAGGAATTCGATTGGGTATTTTTTTCTTCATCGAATGGCGCCCGTTCTTTCTTCGAGCAAACAACAAATTTGAATGCTAAATACGCGGCTATTGGTCCAGCCACGGCTTCAGCCGTGCCTTTCGAGAGTGACTTTGTGGGAGAGGGAACCAATACCGAAGAAATCGCGCGAATGTTCTTCCACTTGGTGGGAAATGAGAGCGTACTTTTTCCATCTGCCGAGGATAGTCTCAATTCAACTGCGAATCTTTTCGATTTGGAACAGATTGAAATTATTTCAACCTATAAAAAAGAACGCATAGCTATTAGACTGCCTGAAGCGCGGTTGTATCTTTTCTCTTCGCCTTCGAACGTTTATGCTGCACAAGAAATGAATGATTTAGTTGGAATGAATTGCGTTGCATATGGAGCGGCAACAGCGAGTGCATTGAAGGCAGCTGGAGTGCGAAACATACATTTAGTTTCTTCGTGGAATCAGGAGGAAATAGCGAGCGACTTGAAGTCGTTGTTGGTTTAAAGCGAAAGAGAAACACCTCCGAAATAGAGCGCTATGATAATTGCGCCTAAAGCGATTCGGTAATAACCAAAGGGTTTCAATCCATATTTGGTCAACAATGCCACAAAGGTTTTTATGGCAATCAGTCCCACAATAAAAGCCACAGCATTTCCAATCGCAAGAAGTTTTATGTTTTCTGCATTGAAGAAGTTAGGCACTTCCTCGTAAGCATCTTTCAACTTGAAAACTGTTGCACCTAACATGGTAGGAACAGCTAGGAAAAATGAAAATTCTGCAGCTGCTTTTTTGCTTAGTCCTTGGGTTAATCCGCCAATCACTGTGGCTGCAGAGCGCGATACGCCTGGAATCATGGCTATGCATTGAAAGAGCCCGATAATAAATGCGCTTTTGTAAGTCGGTTCACGCAGTGAGCGTTCGCGAATAATTTTTTCAATAAATAGAAAAATAATTCCACCTACCAACAAGGCAATTCCAACGTTTAGCACGTTCTCTAGAAGGGTATCGATTTTATCTGAAAATAGAAATCCGAAAACAGCCGCCGGAATGAAAGCAACTAACAATTTGTAATAGAATTCAAACGATTGAAAGAAACGCTTCCAGTATAAAACAACTACACTCAGGATAGCTCCGAGTTGAATGCAAACGATAAACGCTTTGGTAAATTCAGAAGAAGGAACACCCATGATTTTCTGAACAATCATCATGTGTCCAGTACTTGAAATAGGAAGGAATTCGGTTATCCCTTCAACAATTGCAAGTATGATGGTTTGAAGAATGCTCAATGTTTCTCGACCTCAGAAGATTGGTTTTTCTTCGCGCGATACATAATTCCAACGCCAATGGCAAGGTATCCGAGAAGAACAACGATAGGTGCAACAGTAATACGACGAGCACTAAAAAGTTCTTCAGCGTTGAACGTGTTTGGGTCAGCAGAACCACCGCCGCTCATGAGGATATATCCGAAAAGCACAACAGTCAATCCGCCAAGGATGATGTAGGCATTGATTTTCGTAAATGGAAATGATAATTTGTTCATAGCGAGATTTGTGAAACGAAAGTAATTCATTCGGTGGGCTTATCAAAAAAATTTCAGTATTGAGTAACTTTGAACACATGAAAAACCTTCTTTTTTGTCTTACGCTTTCTACCTGTTTAGCTTCCTGTGATTATTATTCAGTGTTTGTAAAGAAGCAAACGGAAAATTTTGAAGAAGCTGGGATGAAGAAATTCGAGAAGACTTTCGAACGCTCAGGAACAATGAGCGGAGAAACGTATATTGAATTCAAGACAATTTACATGACCAGCCCAGAGCGGTTTGATCCAAAAAAGAAAACACTTCTTCTCATTCACGGTTACCAAGGTGGCGCCATTGCGCAATGGAGTCCGAACGTTGAAGAACTTTCAAAGCATTTCAACATCATAGCACCCGATTTGAACTGTCACGGAAGAACGTATTTCAGTTCAGATTATAGCCTTGAAATGCAAGTGGACTTGGTGAATGAAATGCTTCAATTCAACAAGGAAAAATGGTCTATTGAGAATTTAATAGTCATTGGAAGTTCCTACGGAGGACTCGTTGGTGCGCGCTTCGCAGAGAAGCATGCAGAAAAGGTTAGCGCTTATGTCAGTTACGATGGGCTTACCGGATGTTTCAACAAAGCATTTACAGATAGCATTGCAATCACTCTTGGTGCGAAGGATGCCTTGGCGCTTTTAAACCCCACTAACGGAAAAGAGGTGAAGAAGCTTATCTCTTTGGAGAAGCCCGTTCGTATTCCCAGTTTTATTTTGAATCAAGTCGCAGAGCAACATTTCGCGGTTCAGCGCGAGAATAAAATTGCCTTGCTTAACTACTTGAATGAACACGAATCGGAGTTGAATGCGCATCGATTTCAGTGGAGCGCTCCGGTCTATATTTTATGGGGAAGGAACGATAAGATTATTCCTTTCAAAACCGCTATTTGTTTAAAGGAATATTATCAGATTCCAGATGATCGTTTTGTGGTGTATGAAAACACGGGTCATGTCATGAACATGCAGAACCCGAAGGCCTTCAATAAATGGGTGATAGAGACCTTTTCAAATTAGTATCTTTGCAACAAAATAATCAGTATGTATCGTTCGGCAACCTGTGGTGAATTAAGAATTTCAGATGTAGGAAAACCTGTTGTATTGGCAGGTTGGGTGCAGCGTTCACGTGATTTAGGTGGAATGACTTTCGTTGATTTGCGCGATCGTTACGGACTCACGCAGTTGGCTTTCAACATGGATACCAACGCTGCTTTGTGCGAAGCAGCGCGCAAGTGGGGAAGAGAATTTGTGGTTCAGGTGGAAGGAAAAGTGGTTGAGCGCTATTCGAAAAACACGAACATGCTTACCGGTGAAATAGAGATTGAAGCAACAGCTTGCAAAGTGTTGAACGCCTCCCTAACTCCGCCTTTCACCATT
>CANKYR010000048.1 GCA_947488195.1 Flavobacteriales bacterium | reverse complement strand
CCATCTAAAACAATAATTTTTGTTGCGTTTCGAATAGTTGAAAGTCGATGGGCAATAACCAACGATGTTCTGTTTTTCATGAGTTCGTCGAGAGCCAGTTGAACCGCTCTTTCGTTCTCTGAGTCCAGTGCCGAAGTAGCTTCATCTAAGATGAGAAGTTTCGGATCTTTCAGAATGGCACGGGCAATTGCAATGCGCTGACGCTGTCCACCCGAAAGTTGAATTCCACGATCTCCCACAATGGTATCCCACCCATCTGTGAATTGTTCAATGAATTCCCACGCGTTAGCGCGAACAGCTGCAGACTTTATTTCGTCGTCATTGGCCGAGGGTTTGCCATATGCAATGTTCTCACGTATGCTTCCACCAAATAGTAAGACCTCTTGAGGAACATACGCCATGCTCTTGCGCAGGTCGTGTAATTTCCAATTTGAAAACGAAACTCCTTCGTACAGAATATCGCCTTCCGTAGCGTCGTAAAAGCGAAGCAGTAGATTGGCGATGGTTGATTTTCCTGAACCTGAAGAACCGACAAGTGCAATCTGCTCTCCTTCCTTCACTTCGAAGGAAACATCTTTCAACACGGCTATTTCAGCTCTGCTGGCGTAGTTGAACGAGACGTTCTTAAATTCAAAAGTTCCGTTAAATGATTTTTCTACTGCCGTTTCTTCTTCTGGAATATTTTCTGGATCCATGGCAAGTATTTCCATTACCGAATCTATTATTCCTACGCTGCGCTGAAGAGATCCCATTTGCGCTGCAAGGCCACCAATCGATCCCGCAATTAATCCAGTGAGCATAATAAACTGCGGCAACACCTCAACAGGTAATTGTCCGGTTTGTTGCAAGTGCGCTCCAACTCCAATAACAAGTCCCAATGTTCCGAATAAGAAAATAATAATGAACGTTCCGAACATACCACGCCAGATTGCGCTCTTCATGGCGTTGGCACGAACGTCTAAGATGCGTTTGTAATATCTTGAAATTTCAAATGGCTCGTTGCTGTAACTTTTCACACTAACGACACCGGTAAAGGTTTCGTTCAACACAACACCAGATTCTGCTACTTTATCTTGTGTTTCCTTGCTTAATTTTTTAATGTAACGACCGAAGAACACCATCACCACTATGATTACCGGAAGCGTGCCGAGCATGACTAAGGTTAAGTATGGTGAATACGAAACGAGCCAACCTACACCGACGAATATGATAACAGATTGACGAAGGAATTCTGCAAGCGTGGTTGTTAATGTTTCTTGAATGGCAGTAATATCTGAAGTGATACGACTGCTTAAATCTCCAACTCGTCGCTCATTGTAAAATTGAATGGGCATACGAATAATGCGCGAATAGGTGTCTTTGCGCAGGGCAAGCATTGCGTTTTCAGAAACGTATGAAAATAGGTACACACGAAAGAATGAGAATACGCCTTGTATGATTAACAAGCCAACCAAAGCGACAAGTGTTTTCGATGTCACGCCTTCTCCTTCCCAATGAATAACAGATAGGAGCGATTGGGTTAATGCGCCGCCGGGCAAAGCAGCCTGGGCATTTGGAATTAATAAAAATCCAAGTAATGCGGTAATGACAATAACCAATAACCCAGAAACAACCAGCAGAAGCATTCCAATAAAAAAGGAGAATGCGTATGGACGTAAATAGCGAAACAATCCCATTGCACTTGAGATTGTAGCTTTTGAAATTTTCTTTTTTGGAGGAGTAGCGCTTTCTTTCACCTTAAATTCTTTCGGCGAATTTACAGCGCTTTCAATGTTTACAACACTGATTTTGTAACACGAGCTTTACTTATTTCTTTTCGAATGCGATCTTGCATGGTTTTGTTATAATCGAGGTCCCATGAAATATTATCTTTTCTGCGAAGAACTTTTGCCTTCGCAACCGGCAAATCGTTGAGAAAACTGAAATCGCATGCCGAATTTTCCTTAAACATTGAAATATCTATAGTTAACAGGAGTCGAATGGCAGATTCTTCCCGCTTAATCAATTTAGTTTCTAATGCAACAGTCTTGGACACAAAGCCATCTTGAACATATTTTATCTCGTAATTTTCCTGAAAAGGAGCCTCCATTCTGTATTTACCTCGGTGAGCCGATTTAGTCTCAGCAACCAATTTGTTATTCGACCATATCTGAATGGAAACCCGGTCTAATGGCTTTTCTGTGCTGTCTGAAAGGAACAATTCTGTCACTTTTCCTTGTAAAACAATTTTTGAGTTGCCAAATGTCTGGGCATGAAGGCCGTTACACAAGGAAACGAAAACAAAGAGGGAGAGTAAATTTTTCATACAGTTTAATACGTCAAAGAAAGAGTAAAAGTTTCAGATGTAAAAAATAATTTAAAAAGATGTAGGTACATTAAATGTAGATACATATATTTGCAAAGTGAAATCAATCGGTGAAGAAATACAGCAAGCTGAGTTCAGTGATGTCTATCAAAAGTTGGGCATAAATATTCTGTTCACGGCCGCTTGGTTTGGAGAGAGGAATAGATTAGCCTTGAAGGATCATGACATTTCTTTGCCACAGTATAATGTACTTCGAATTTTGCGCGGGCAAAAAGGAAAAGCTATTTCAGTGGCCGGGTTGTGCGAGCGAATGATCGACAAAAGCAGCAACGCCTCGCGTATTGTAGACAAACTTGAAACTCGGAAACTGGTTTTGAGGAGAGTTTGTGATAAAGACCGAAGACAAGTAGATGTTGTTATCACGGAAAAGGGCACCGCACTTTTGGAAGATTTAGATAAAAAAGTCCCAACCTTCAAAACAATTATGTCGAGTCAGTTGTCTTCTCAAGATGCCGATGCGTTGAATTTCGCACTCGATCAAATTAGAAATCAGAAATAAACAAAAAATAAAAATCAATCAAATGAAAAAAGCAATTCTAGCATTATTCATGGCAATCGCTTCAGTGGCGGCTGTTCAAGCTCAATTAGCAGATGGAAAATACATCTTAGACTTCAACAAGAGTTCAATTGTTTGGAGCGCAAAGAAAGTAACGGGTAGCGGTCACACAGGAACGGTTCGTGTTTCAAGCGGTGTTATCTATGTAAAAGGAAACGCAGGTATTACTGGAAAAGTGAAAATTGATATGAACGCCATGGTTATTACAGATATCTCAGATGCGGGAACAAATGCAAACTTTTTAAATCATCTAAAAGCTGAAGATTTCTTCAATACTGTGGTATTTCCAGACGCCATGTTTGAAGTTACAAGTGTTCAAGTTGCGAAAGGAAACAACGGGACTACTCACAATGTGAACGGTAACATGACTATTAAAGGGATTACAAAGGCACTTTCATTCCCGGCGAAAATCACCGGTGGTGGAAATCAAGTTTTTGTTGAAGGTATCGTGGGTGTTGATCGTTCACAATTCGATGTGAGATACGGTTCTACCGCATTTTTCGATAACCTAGGAGACAAGGCAATAGACAATATTTTCAACTTAAACATTAAGTTGATAGGCGATTTGAAGAAATAAGTTTAGATTAGTTAAGTTCGAAAAAGGTCGTCATTCAGTGACGGCCTTTTTTGTTTTGTACTTGTCGTAAAGGAAATATTTCAAGTCAATGGAAAAATAGCTCCCAGAAAGACTTAACCACAAACGTTCAGAACCAGCTGTAGTCTCTACCTTTGCTTGCGATCCTGCAATTCTTCCGAAAGGCCTATGAAATGAAGCTCCGATATAACAGTATCCTTGCTTTTCGGTTCGATATTCAAATCCCAAATTCGATTGTGCGGCTAATGCGCTCCATTTGATGCGGTAGGTTTTTTGGCTGAAGTCGTAATACGTCGAGTCCACTTTTTCAAAACTGAATGTTTCTGTTTCACTTGGAAAAAAATCGATGGAAATCCCAGCGCTTGCATTCATATACCAAGACTTTCCTAATCGAACATAGATTAACGCTTGAATGGGAATTTCATAGGCAATGAACGTCATGTTTTGTTTTGAACTTACTTGCACACTGTCGTTCAAATCGAAATTCAACGAATAACTTCGCTTCACGAAATTCAATCCGGTTTCTAAATTCCAAAATTTTCCCAATGGCTTGCGAATTATTGCGCCGAAGCTTATTCCAACATTTGATTTTGCGCTGTAGGAAAAATTCGGGGAAGTGGCTGTTTCAATAGCTGTATTCAAATAGGCATTCGGAATAATGGGGCGAAGTTGAAATCCAAAAAGAAATTCATTTGCATTCGTCTTTTGTCCGAATACATTTCCAGACAAAAACGCCAAATAAAAAATAAAAACTATTTTTTTTCTGAATTCCATTCGGTAACATATTCAAGTGGTTTGCGATGGTTCGTTGGCCATTCGCCTTCAACATAACCCAAATAAACGATTCCCAAGCATCGTTGTTGCGAAGGAAGATTTAATGTTTGATTGAATTTTTCCGTTCTAATGAATCCGGGAGTAGCCCAAAAACTTCCAATACCATAGGCCGTAGCAGTAAGCATGATGTTTTGAATGGCGCAGGCCACAGCATATTCTTCTTCGTGCAAGGCAGCGTTTTCAGAAGCTTCCATGCAGACTACAATGACAGCAGATGTTCGATTTAAGCGAGAGGTAATACGTTCTCTTTTTACGGGCTGATCTTCGAGCATGAGTAAAGGAAGATTTTCTCGAAGAATATCCATTCCTTCTTCCAAATAAACATGAAAACGCCATGGCTGCGTAAGCTTGTGATTCGGTGCCCACACTGCATTTTGAAGCATTTTTTCAATTTGCTCCTTGTGCACTCTACGGTTAGTGTAGTGTTCTGGAGTTATAGTTCTTCGACTTTGAATGAGTCCACTTATTTCGCTTAGATTGAATTTCATGTCTTGTTATGAATCGTGTTCTGCTATTTTTGTTCAAACTTAATCATGAAAACAATACTCATAACAGGAGCAGGTAGCGGAATTGGTGCCGCAGCGGCACATTCTCTTGCAGAAGAAGGAAGCAATCGCCTAATTTTAGTGGGAAGGAACGAAGAAAAACTGAATGAAGTATTAGTAAAATTGCCGCATTCAGAGAATCACTCCGTGCTTGTCGCCGACGTCCGAAATGCTTCCGCATTTCGCGAAGGACTCAAAAATATTTTAGGCGATGGCAGTTTAGAATGCGTTTTCGCTAACGCAGGAGTCGGCGGAGAAAACGCCTACGGCGTAGATGATCGTTGGGACGAAATTGTTTCAATCAATCTTACCGGAACATACGTCACCATTATGGAATGCTTGCCATACCTCAGAAAATCAACGGCCACCTACAAACACATTCTACTCACCAGCTCAATCCTGGCGCGTTTCGGTGTGCCGAATCACAGCGCTTACATAGCTTCAAAAACAGCAGTACTCGGACTTACTCGCGCATGGGCCGTTGAATGGGCACGCGAACAAATTTTAGTCAACGCCATTACACCCGGATGGGTAGAAACGCAAATGTCGAAAGACAGCATTCAACGTCATGCAGATCGAAATCAATCGACCTATGACTCTGCCTACCAAGAACAAATGAACTACGTACCCACCGGAAGAATGGCTCAACCCGAAGAGGTAGGAAATTTTGTAGCTTTCCTTTTTTCAGGAAAACAAAATTCTATAACCGGACAAGCACTCGATATTAACAACGGAGCATACATGCAATGAGGAAAATTATTCTATTACTTTTCGCGTTCGTAATTCTGGTAAGTCAGAGTAACGCGCAATTCACTAAACAAGATTCTTCAGTTGTGAAAGGCTTCTATTCCGAGGCGCTTTCAACAGCACAAGCCTACAACGACTTGTATTACTTGTGTAAGAAAATAGGGCACCGCATTGCGGGATCAGAGGCCGCCGACAAAGCCATTCTTTGGGGAGATTCAGTGTTGAAATCGATTCCTGCCGACAACGTTTTCCTTATGCCCGTGAAGGTTCCAAAGTGGAAGCGCGGTAAAAAAGAATTCGCAGCCATTCATGTTGGAAAAAAGAAAACCGAAATTCCCTTGCGCGCTTTGGGTGGTTCTGTTGGAACCAACGGCACCCTAAAAGCAGAGGTAGTTGAAGTAAAGGATTTCGAAGATATGAAGGCGAAAGGCGATCAAGTAAAAGGAAAAATAGTGTTCATCAACAAAGCCTTCGATCCTGCTATAATCAATACCGGTTCTGCTTATGGAAACACTTCCCCCATTAGAACGAACGGAGCTTCAGAAGCTGCGAAATACGGAGCAGTCGGATGCATCATTCGTTCGCTAACTTCTGCCGACGATAAGTTTCCACACACCGGTGCTATGCGCTACAAAGACGATGTAACAAAGATTCCAGCGGCTGCATTGAGTAGTCTCGATGCACATTTCCTTCACGAAGCCCTTCAGTCAAATAAAAAAGTGCTTTTTGAAATGCGCATGGAATGCGAGCGATTCGACAGCGTTATGCAATCGAACGTAATCGGAGAAATCAAAGGAAGTGTCTATCCTGAAAAAATTATTGTCGTAGGCGGACACCTCGATTCATGGGATGTGGGTGAAGGCGCACACGACGATGGCACCGGCATTGTGCAAAGCATGGAGGTGCTGCGCATTATGAAGGCAACAGGGTATAAACCAGCTTGCACCATTCGCGCCGTGCTATTCATCAACGAAGAGTTCGGAAACGACGGTGGGGAAACCTATGCGAAAGTTGCCAAAGAAAAAGGATGGGAACATGTGGCTGCCATTGAAAGCGACGGTGGTGGATTCACACCGAAGGGGTTCAGCTGCGATGCGCAAGACACTCAGGTTGAATGGGCAAAATCACTTATGCCGTTCTTTGAACCCTACAACTTATATTCCTTCAAAAGAGGATGGAGCGGAGTAGATATTGGCCCGTTGAAAAACGGAAGCACCATGCTTTTCGCGTTAATGGTAGACGGACAACGTTACTTCGATTTTCATCACACAGACAATGATCGTTTCGAAAACGTAAACAAACGCGAATTGGAATTGGGCGCAGCGTCTATGGCTTCGCTGGTTTACTTCATTGATCAGAAAGTTCAGAAAGAAACAACGCAGAAATAATTACCTGCCGTACATGTCTTTGTGCCACGTATTCGCGAAGGGCTTCCATTTAGATGTGGTCCAATCACCTACTGTAGCAACGGTTGTATCAAGAACAAGTGTTTCATCGGTAATTCTATTCGCTTTGCGAAGCGCCCAGAATTGCGCGATGCCCTCTGTTTGAATCTCGCTATTTTCTTGGAACATTACAGTCAATCGATCGAACAAATTCACGCCAAGTGCATCGCCAATGCGAAGCACTTCCCTGTTCAATTTATCTATGCTGCATCCGGAAGCGAGCATAATATTTTCATCAGCTGCAACAACCAGAATGCGGTTCATTTCAATCCAAGCTTGTCCGGCCATTGCCTTTCCATGGTTATTCCAACCTTCAAGAAATTGTTTCAATTCAGATTCAATGAATGAACATTGTTCTGAAGAAAGTAATTTGTTTGAAGTGAAGACCCAAAGTCTAGCATGAGGAGCAAGTTGATTTTCCATAGTTAGAAAGAGCGATTGAATAATTTTTTTGCGGGAATGAAAATGAGCACGAGCACGGGAGATTGCAGAATACCCATGATACCGCGAACTGCTGGATATATAGCTTCGTTCTGATGGGTAATCTTCCCGAGAATGAACGCTAATAAAGCGAGAATCAAACAGACCCCTTCCACCAATAAAAACAATTGCATTTCTTTTTTATTGAATTGAAGAAAGTACAGCGCGAGAATATTGAGCAAGGTGAATGAAGCGATGGAAGCGAAAGTAATGACCCACTTCAATTTAGAAAGTTCCCCTTGATTGAAGGAATAGAGCACCCCAATGGTTTCGTGACTGTAGTAATAATCGAAGTTCGATTTGCTTTTTTCCGCAGTGAGCAAAGCAATTTTTGTTTCAGTATTCTGATTGAAGAATCCGGGAATTTGTGCGCCTTTTTCAAGAATGAAATTCACATTCACTTTGGCCTGCTCCTGGTATAAGCCCAAGGCAATCATTGCGATGGCTATCGCAACAAGAATGAACTTATTTTTCTTCGGTAGGGCCATTTGCAGGGACGTACAACTTCGACCACCACCACCAAAATGCAAAGACAACGGCGTAAACTAAGGCGGTGAATGTGTAATCGTGATTAAAAGCTAAATAGTCTTCGTTCCAATAAACAATGAAGGCCAGGGCCATAATGCGCAGGATATTCATGAACTGAATCACGAACAGTCCAAGTGGAATAAACCAAAGTCTGTTTTTATTTGTTCCTGGATAGGCCACCACGAAAATGATGAATAGCGCCATAAGTATCATTCCATCGCACGGAGCGCCCACTGTAACACCAGCAGTTCCTTCAATAGCAGTGTGATTGCGGTAAAGCCCATCGTCGAAAATCCGAACCGTGAAATTGAGTAATTGAAGGAACGATTCAGCTCCTTTAACGAGGAAATCAACTAAAATTTCGTCTATCGGGGTGGAAGGCAGTAAATACAACTCATAAAAAAAATACCATCCGAAATAAAGGATGGTACCAATGACAAAAAATCGGATAAGTGGATTTTTCACTGAGTATTTAAGAAGCTTTTTTCTTTTTAAGATCGAATGCTTTTTTTCCTCCTAGGGCTGCTCCTGCTGCAATGAGTAAGCTTACGCCGCCGTCGATAGGACAAACTGTTCCGAATGGACCACCACACGGCGCGGCATCCCCGCTAGGCGGAGTTGGGGGCGCCTGACAAATTCCAATCGCTGCAATGCAAAAAAGGAAAAAGGACAAAACGAGTAACTTTCTAAAACGATTCATGACACAAATATAATGGACTTTAAATATTTCCACCCCTATTCGGGCTAAAATCTTCATTATTGCCTCTCTTCCTTTATATTTGTCACTCTCGAGAAAACCCATGGCAGAAACTAATTCGAATTTTCTAGACGCTGACGACCTTAGGCCGATAATGCGGTTCCTCACCAAAAGTTGGTTTTGGATTGTGGGTTGTTCCCTCATTGCATTCGTAGCCGCTTACTTCTATACTCACAGGCTTCCGAGCATATATGCCGCTAAGACTGAAATTTTATTGCGTTCCTCTGAGACATACGATTATCAAAAAAGTATGTACAGTGAATTGGGGTATATCTCGCTTATGCAAGACGTTACTAACCAAAAGAGAATTATCGCCTCTTATGACATCGTTGAAAAGAGTCTGGAGAAATTAGATTACACCATTTCTTATTTTCTAGTTGGAAGGGTAAAGACCTTACAAGTAGACGAGTTCGATGCTATTAAAATTACATGCGACTGGAAAAAAATGGCTTCCGGTATGTACAATGTACCCTTAAACATTAAGGCTTCAGACATTGGCCATTATGAACTCAGTTATGAATATGCAGGTAAACTAACATCCGCTACATATGAATTTGGGAAGGAGTACGCGGAGCAATTGTTTACTATTCAGTTAGATCTCGCTGAGCATGTCGATGAATCAAGATTTTCAACAGTGACTGATCAAAGCTTCCAGATTAGGGTAAGGCCTATGAAGCAGTTGGTCGACAAATACATGGGAGCTCTTGCTATTGAGAATGTTGAGTATACGAGTATTCTTACCTTGACTTGTCAAGATGAACTGCCTTCACGGTCAAAGACGTTTTTGGATACGCTTGCAAAAGTGTACATCGAGTACACATTGTACAACGAAATTGCAATTAATGAAAATACTCAATCCTACATTGACATTCAAATCAATAAAATCGTAAAAATTATTGATTCGTTGGAATTGGCAATGGAGCTGTTTAAAGATGCTCGAGATATTCTCGATTTAAGTAAAGAGCAAGATGCGGCATTTGCGGCGTTGACGACTTCCGATGTTACGCTGCGTGATTTGCAATTGAGAAGAGAGTCGATTCAGGGTCTTGAGAATTTCTTGTTGAAAGAACCAGATCGCGCTGTTATTCCTCCAATGAATTATTTGCGAGAAGAAGACCTAACCTTAACAGAATTGGTGAAGGATCTCTTCCAACTGAAACAAAAAAGGAGCTCGTTATTGGTAGATGTTAAAGCACCAGACAAACGTGTTCAACGCGTAGATTCAACGCTGCAAACCATTCGAAATAGTATTTTTAAATACACCAAGGACACCAAGGTGGCCATTGATCAGCGAATTGCAGATTTGAAATTGCAGATTTTAGGTTTAGAGGCTGAGTTAGCAAACATTCCCAAAAGTGAGCGAGACTTAATGTCTATTGAGCGCAAGTTGAAAGTGAATGAAGAGCTCTATACGTTCTTGTTAGAAAAGAAAGCCAATACTGTCATCGCTCGCGCGGCGATCATTCCTCAAACAAGTGTTATTGAAGCAGCGCGCAACATGGGAGTTGTAGGCCCAGATCGTCAGAGCATAATTTACCTCTGGATTGGTATCGGGATATTAGTTTCGTTGATTATTGGACTTATTCGTATGATCTTCTTTGAACATATCGAGCACTTGCGCGAATTGAAGCAATTGACGAAACTTCCTGTCATTAGTGGTATTCCGAATTACGAAGAAATTGAAAGAGGTCCTATCGCCATCGATGCTAACCCACGTGGAAATGTAAGTGAAGCTTTCCGAAACCTTCGAACGAATTTGCAATACCTTCTTCCAGATGGTGGACACAGTCTTATCTTGATTTCATCGCTCCATCCCGGAGAAGGAAAAACATTTATTTCAACAAACCTTGCGGCCACTTTGGCGAAAGCATCGAAGAAGGTGTTGCTCTTAGACTTTGACTTGCACAAGCCAAGGGTACATAAAATGTTCCGCACCCCGAACACGGAAGGTGTGAGTACATATCTGATTGGAAAAGCTAGCTTTGATGATTTGGTTTTCCAGTCCGACATAGAGAATTTGGATATTATTCTTGCGGGACCGGTTCCCCCAAATGCCTCTGAGCTTTTACTAAACTCCAGAGTAGATGAGATGTTAGTTGAAGCGTTAAAACGCTATGACTACGTAATTATAGATACTCCGCCGATTATGCTTATTACAGACAGCTTGGTGCTGCTGTCGAAGGTAGACCGCGGTATATTGGTAATGAACACGCTGAAGGCAACCAAACAAGGTGTGGGTTATTTGGAAGATATTCTCGCGCAAAACAGCATTTCAAACACGAGTATCCTTTTGAATAACATCAAGCAAAAGCGCTGGAGATACTACTACGGTAAGTATGCTTATCGCTACGGCTATGGCTATGGCTATGGATATGGCTATGGCTACGGCTATGGCTACGGTTATGGCTACGGTTATGGTGAGGAAGGTAAGGCCAAGGGTAAGAAGAAGAAAGATAAAGAATAGCGTAAGCCATGGTATCGCTCATTATTACAACCTACAACTACGCACAATTTATTGAACGAGCCATTCGAAGTGGTTTAGATCAGTCGTTATCAAAAACCGATTTTGAAGTAATCGTTGTCAACGACGCTTCCACCGATGCGACTGAGGCGATTTTAGAAAATTATTCAGATGTTGTGCGCGTGTATAACCTGAAAGAGAATTTGGGTTTGTCTGGGGCTCGGAATTTCGGAATTCGTAAAGCGCACGGACAGTTTGTTGCATTTTTAGATGCAGACGATTATTTACATTCTGAATATCTTCGCGTACTGAATTTATTCCTCAACGAGAACAACGCCTTTGATGCGGTAGCAATAGATTATTATGTTGTGAATGAAAGAGGTCAACACATTGAGCATATCTCTTCCAACGAGAAACCCATTGCTTGTGGAATAATGTTTCGGAAAGACTACCTCTTTGATATTGGACTCTACGACGAAAATTTTAAAGCGCGCGAAGAGGAGGATTTAAGAATTCGCTGGGAGAAAGCAGGTTTCGGTATTTATCACATTCCACTTCCTCTGTATCGCTATCGCATGCATGAGGGCAACATGACCAAGGACAATGAGCGCATGTTGAATTCACAAGAACAACTCAACGTGAAGCACAAATTATGAGCAGAGTTTACTTGAGGCCGTTAGATTTTTCAGATGTCAACGAAACCTATCTCGAGTGGCTCTCAGACGAAGAGGTAACAGCCTTTCTGCACGTGAACGGCAAAAGTCTTACAATAGAATCTATCCAACGCTGTATCGAAGAAGGAAGGTCGACAGGTGCTTATTTCATGCATGCCATCTGTTTGGTTGAAAACGATAAGCACATTGGTAATTTGAAAGTGGGACCTATTCATTCGAAATACAGAATTGCTGACCTGCCGTGTGTTATTGGGGATCGAAATGAATGGGGAAAAGGATTGGCCACTGAAGCCATTGCGTTGGGTTCTCAACTAGCGTTCGACAAATACGATATTCGGAAATTAACTGGCGATGTTCATGCCGGAAATATAGGCAGTCTGAAGGCATACTGGAAGGCAGGTTGAGTGGTTGAAGGAGTGAACCGCGGACGTTTTTTTGCAAACGAAAAAAACATGGATCAAGTGTTAATCTCTTGTTTCAACCCGAAACATTTTCCTGCGGAACAAACAGATTACACCGTTGGAAAAACCACCTAATATATCCAAATGCGTAACGATTTTTTAAATTCGAATAAATGAATTTAGCGTTGCTTCAAGCCCGCATGGGTTCGACCCGATTGCCAGGAAAAGTCCTGAAGGAAATAAACGGCATTCCACTTATTCAAATCCTCATCAATCGTGTTTCTCAAGCGAAATGTATCGATAAAATTGCAGTAGTAACATCGACGAATGTTGAAGACGATGAACTCGAGAATTACTGCATTCAAAACAACATTTTAGTTTTTAGAGGTTCCGATTGGGATGTGCTCGATCGATTCTATTCCGCTGCGAAATTTTTCGGAGCGCAAGAAGGCGGTAACATCATTCGACTAACAAGCGATTGCCCCACTCATCACGGAAGCACCGTCGATTGGGTGTATGAGCAATTTGTGAAATTCGGTGTAGACCTGTTTTCCAACAGCAACGAAGATCCGATTTTTTTAGAAGATGGATTCGATGTGGAAGTAGTGAAATTTTATTTCAAATGGCGTTGGCCCTTGAGATAAACGAAACTTACGAAGCTGTTGTTCAATTCGGCGAACCGCAATTGGGTAAGCGCGGATTGTATCCGAGTTCGAACATGCCGAACACAGACCATCGACAAATGGTGCACAACATGATGCACCTCATCAATTGGTCAGACGGCGAGCACGATTTGTTAAGCATAGCCGATAAAAAGGGAACCGCAATGTTTTATTTTGCTCCATTGGCTAAACTTTGCGAAGAGAAGGGTGTTCTAAGAAGGAAATAACCCAATTGAATTGTACATTCGCATCTTAAATTTTTTAATATGAAATCATTAGTAGAAGCTTTTCCAACACATTTGAAAGAAGCCTTGGCAATTGGTCAAAGTGCTACATTCACAAACACCGACAAACAATTTGAGAACATAGTGATCTCTGGTTTAGGAGGTTCGGGTATCGGCGGAAAGATTGTTTCTCAATTGGTAGCAGACGATTGCTGCCTGCCTATTATTTGCACGAACGACTACGTTCTTCCTGCATTCGTAGGTCCGAAGACATTGGTTATTATTTCAAGCTATAGCGGAGAAACAGAAGAAACTGTTGCAGCATACAACGAAGCAAAAGCAAAAGGCGCAACCATTTCTTGCATCACTAGTGGTGGCAGAATTGCGGCGGCAGCAGCGGCAGACGGATACAATTGCATCATTATTCCGGGTGGACAACCTCCAAGAAGTATGTTCGGTTACAGTTCTGTTCAAGTGTTATTCACTTTGAAGGCATACAAAATTTACAACGGAAATTTCGAAGCTGAAATCAGTAATTCAATCGATTTGATTCATGCTGAAATCGTGAATATTCGCACCGAGACTAAATCAATTGCAGAGAAAATTGTTTCTCGCATTCCAGTTTTATACAGCGAAGCAAGCTACGAAGGCGTTGCCATTCGTTGGAGACAACAAATCAACGAGAACTCGAAAATGCTATGCTGGCACCACGTTTTCCCAGAGATGAACCACAACGAATTGGTGGGTTGGACAGGCGGAGACAACCGCGTGGCGGTGTTAATGCTTCGCACAGAAGACGATCACAAGCGTTCACAAATTCGCATGGACATCTGTAAGAAATTAATGGGTGAAAAGTGTGATACGATTATTGAAATTCACGCGAAAGGTTCAAGCAGACTTGAAAGAGCGTACTACTTGATTCACTTAGGAGATTGGTTAACAATAGACCTTGCTGAATTGCGTAACGAAGATGCTACAGCTATTCCAGCAATTATCTTCTTGAAAAACGAGCTTTCGAAAATATGAGTAAACCCGTTGTTTCCTTCAGAGATTTAGGTCTTGCGCCTTACAAGGAAACATGGGATTTTCAGGAAGAGTTGTTTGAACGAAATGTTCAACGAAAACTTCAAAACAGATCAGAAGGAAAAGCAGACGGAGAGGGAACAGAAGATGTTCTTCTCTTCGTTGAGCATCCACATGTATACACACTAGGAAAAAGCGGAGACATCTTTCACTTACTCGTTTCAGAAGAGAAATTGAAAGAGATTGGCGCAACGTATTATCCCATCAACAGAGGCGGAGACATCACCTATCACGGTCCCGGACAAATAGTGGGAT
>CANKYR010000047.1 GCA_947488195.1 Flavobacteriales bacterium | reverse complement strand
CCAAAAAAACTGGAGCAGAAGAGCTTGTTGTTGACGTGCAAGTTAACGGAGATGTTTATATGACCAATCCATATGGTGTAGTCACAAATGAGGGATTGAATAACATTTATGTTACGGTGGGTGGAACTGATTATACATCGGATATAAACGGATCTGGAACCTTACCTATTAACGCTGGTACCAATGCAATTGTAAGACTTGAGGGGCCATGGAGTACTGTGAATACAAACGGAACAATTCCACAAAAGAATGTAACGCTTCAGGCTGGATTAAACATTATTGATATGAATACAGCTGCTAATGTTCGTGAACTTTCTGCATATAAAAGTGTGAATCGTATTCATGACCATTGCAAAAGTTGGATGCCAACTTTTACAGGAATGGATTTCCAACTTCCAACCAATATCGACTTAACTTCCGGGGATTGTAATGCCTTTTATGATGGCAGTTCAATTAACTTTTATGCTATTGGTAATGGTTGTAACGCGACAAGTCTTTTATCAGACGTCGTATTTCACGAATACGGTCATGGAATTAACGATAACTATTATCAAAGCCAAAGTTCATTTTTTTTCAATGGAGCTGTTGGAGAGGGTTACGCTGATTATTGGGGGATTTCTTTAGGCAACAGCCCAGTTGTAGGTGTTGGTTTCTATACAGACAACGAAGATGGTATAAGAAGATATGATACTGAGCGCAAGGTTTATCCGCAAGATTTAGTTGGTGAAGTGCATGCTGATGGAGAAATAATTATGGGAGCATGGTACGACACGCATTTATTAATGGGCGGAGATTGGAATGCAACAATGCCTTTATTCGTTGAAGCCTATGCTGGTTTGCAAGCTGAAACTGCTGATGGAAACGAAGGAGAAGCATATACTGACATTTTATTAGATGTTTTATTGGCCGATGATAATGATGGAGATATAACCAACGGAACTCCAAATGGGAATGCCATTGTTCAGGGATTCTATTTGCACGGCATTACACTAATCTCTCCAGCTGTCATAAATCACACACCACAAGCTTTTGCAAATCCTATTGTGCCGATTACACTTACAGCTGATTTAGATTTATTCTTTCCATATACGCAATATTTATCTGATGTAAACTGTCATTATCAAGTGAATAATGCACCGTGGCAAACTGTGGCAATGACCGACGCATCGGGATCTTTTGAAACCACCTTTGATGGTTTCAATCCAGGAACAATTCTTAAATACTATTTCACGGCGAATGATGTTAACGGTTCAGTTGGAACTGTTAATCCTGTAGGTTCGCATCAAGCTTTATTCCCAACACTTCCGCACATAACATTAATTGGCGTAAACGAAGTTGGACGTCACGATTGCGATAACAACGAAGATTGGGGCACATGGCAAACGGGTGTTGCGGGTGACAATGCGACTACAGGAATCTGGTTATTGGAAATTCCAATTCCAAGCACAACAGTTGATGTCGCTCCAGGAACTATTGTTCAAACAGGCGATCAAGTAACTCCAGCGGGTGAGTATTGTTTCTTCACCGGAAACGGAACCATCGGTGGTGGAATTGGTGAAAATGACGTCGATGCAGGAAGAACCACTTTGCAAACCACAACAATTGATCTTTCAAGTTTCACGAATCCTGTGATTAGCTACTACCGCTGGTATACGAACAGCCCTCCAGGTGGAGCAAATCCCGGAGCTGATTATTGGCAGGTAAGAATGAGTAACAACAACGGATCTACTTGGACGTATGTTGAAAATACAAAAACGAGCGATATGCGCTGGAGAAGAAATGCATTCCATGTTAGTGATTACATGACTCCAACTGCACAGATGAAACTTCAGTTTATAGCAAGCGACAGTCTTCGTCCAACAGTGAATCTAAATGGCGGTTCTTTGGTTGAAGGTGCTTTGGACGATTTCATTGTTTATGAAGATGCAATCATAGGTGTTGAAGAGAATATGGTGAATGTATTCAATGTTATTGCTTTCCCAAATCCAACAACAGCATCTACGCGTATTCAATTCCAGCTATCGAAACCTGAGTCCATTGAGGTTTTAGTTTTAGACGCCGTTGGAAGAAAGATCTACACAATTCCGGCTCATGAATATGGAACGCAACAGCAGAACATTTTAATCCCTTCTGAAAAATGGGCGAAAGGAACCTATCAGGTAACACTTCGTCAGAATAGAAAGAACATTGGAACTTACAAGATCATTAAAGAATAAGAAGATGACTTCAAATAGAGAGGCTGGAATTTTTCCAGCCTTTTTTTATTTCGAGATTTTCTTGACGAAAACGGCAGGATTTCCAGCCCATACTTCATTTTCAGGAATGTTTGTTCGAACAACACTTCCTGCGCCAATGACAGCGAAATCACCAACAGTAATGCCTTTCATTAAGATTGAATCGGCACCAATAAAAACATATTTCCCAATATGAATAGGGGAGTTCTTGGCATTTGAATCGATATCTATTGTTCGCTGTTCGATGGAGGTTGGATGGAAATCGGTGTCCCAAATTTTGCAATTTCCTCCTACAATGGTGTGGTCGCCAATTGAAATTTCTTCGCGACAACAAATGGTTGAATTGGAAAATCCGACATCTTCACCAATTGTGAGATTTGCATTTTTTCCAATCATAATAGAAGAGGAAGAGCCGCTTCCAATGATATTCGCGAATCGGTGTGAATTTACTTGGAAGTCTGCACCCAATTTGAAAGTGCCTTTATTCGAAACGAATAGAAATCCATAGGACTTCACCTTCCAAAAAGCTACTCCTTGAAGCGTTAACCAAAAGGCGTTGAGGGGCCAGTATAATATGTAAAGTAGTATCTTCAATTAATGTTTAGCGTTTGCTGAATTTTCAAGATACCACTGATAAACAAGTTTAATGCCTTCTTGAAGGGAAACAGCATGATTAAAACCGAGTGAATGCAGTTTGGAAACATCCGTGAGCTTTCGCATTGTTCCATCAGGTTTTGACGAATCAAAATAAAAATCTCCTGTATATCCAATTACTTCAGCAATTAATTTTGCTAAATCTTCTATCGAAATTTCCTCTCCAGTTCCAATGTTGATGTGTGTATTCCTAACTTCTTCCTCCGAGTTAACGAGATCTGAAAAATCAACATTTTCCATGATGTAAATGCATGCATTTGCCATATCCTCTGACCACATAAACTCACGCATAGGCTTACCAGAACCCCAGATGTTAACGACTCCATCAGACACGCCAATTGATTTCAAATATTGTAAAGCTTTCAAATAGTCTCTTTCATTTAAATCTGAGAGAATGGTTTCTGTGTCATTTTCTTGAAGGCATTTGGCAAGGTAAATTTTTCTTAGGAGGGCCGGTAACACATGTGATTTCTCGAAATTAAAATTATCACCAGGACCGTACAAGTTTGTAGGCATTACCGAAATGAAATTCGTTCCGTATTGGATGTTATAACTTTCGCACAATTTAATTCCTGCAATTTTCGCAATAGCGTAAGGCTCATTCGTGTATTCCAATTCACTGGTTAAAAGTGAATGTTCGCATAAGGGTTGCGGTGCGTTTGTTGGATAAATACAGGTGCTTCCAAGAAACAATAATTTTGTGACTCCAGACTTGTGTGCACTTGAAATAACGTTATTTTGAATATTAAGGTTTTCGATAAGAAAATCAGCACGGTAGGTGTTATTTGCGACGATTCCTCCAACTTTTGCAGCGGCTAAAAAAACGAATTCAGGTCTTTCTTTGAGAAAGAAAGTTTCGACTTCAAGATTGTTGAGTAAATTTAATTCTGATCGAGATTTGAGGATTAAGTTATTATATCCACAAGATTTAAGACCCTTTACGATTGCCCTTCCCACTAAGCCATTATGGCCTGCTACGAATATTTTCGAGTCGATATTCATTCTAAATCAAATTTATGGGCCAAATTTAATGATTTATTGTTTGAAAGATGATACAAATAATATGAACTGATAATGATTTCCGGGATCTTTTAGCTATTTTTGCATCGTACAAAAAAAACAACTTAAGATGAAATATCTTTTTACATGGCTATTTTTCACTGTTTCAATCTTTACATTCTCGCAAGGGAGCATGAAGAATCTAGAATCTTCTTTTGACTTTGGTTTTGGAAACCATTTCGGTCTTCGTCAAATCGAAGAGGGGTTCAATGTTAATGCGTTAACAGCTTCGAATGTTACTTTAGGCTGGACAAATTACTTCACCAATAACAAATTCGGTGGAAGACTTGAACTGTCTTATGACAGAATGGTGAACAATTCGCTTTCTAATCCTTTTGAAACGAATTATTTCCGATCGACATATTACCTTAATTCGAGTTTGAAGAATCTTTCGGGTTGGGGTGACTCGAAATCAGGAGTCAATAAAAGAAATTTTTGGCAAGCTTTTGATATTGATTTAGGAATTGGTTTGGGTTATTCAGCAATGAAAAGTAGTTCTAATCCGTTAAGCGAGACATCGTTCTTACCCAAAGCAGACGACATGTTAAACATCAGTTTCCGTTTTGCGCCAAGTTTAGAGATAAGCGACAATGTTAAATTGTTTGCTTCATACACACGCATAAATCACTCCGCTCAATCTACTACATTCGATTTTACTAATCCTATTGATAACACTGCCTTTAAAGGAGCATTCAGAACGTTGAATGTTGGCATTAGATACACACCAAATACAGAACGCACTTACGATAGAAAATCGAAAGATGCTCACAAAAATTTGCACTTTTTTACTTCATTCGATGCATCTTTTGGAAACCACTTCGCTGGAAAAACTCAAGTTGAATCTGCGAAATTCAAAGGCGGCGCCATTGGGCATTTGAATATTGGAGCGAATCACAAGTTTCCAAATTCGAGACTTTCTGGAAGATTTGACATCGGTTTTGATGCCTTCAAACAAGCCAAAAACGATCCGACGTTTAGTACCAAATACTTCAGAACTACTTATCAGATAATTGCAGACATGCGCACATTGCGAGGTGCAAACGATGAAGCCAGTAAATGGGATCTTGCTTTTGGTGCAGGACTTGGTTTTGCAACGCTGTATAATCCAGAGAGTACAAACACGATGAGTGACATTTTCTTGAATGGCGATGA
Organism: Flavobacteriales bacterium; assembly: GCA_947488195.1. Taxonomy (GTDB): domain Bacteria; phylum Bacteroidota; class Bacteroidia; order Flavobacteriales_D; family Sanyastnellaceae; genus CAIZGX01. Next base: position 9,629 of record CANKYR010000047.1, on the reverse strand, counting down.
GATGTATGCGCTAGTTTTAAGTGTTAATCCTTCTTATCGTATTTCTAAATATCTTTCAGTCATATCTAACGTGACTTTAACCAGCCACTCATTGCAATCGAGCACTTGGGATATGCAAATTGGACAAACCAATAAGGCTTTTAATGGTCGATTCATGAACCTGAGCTTTGGCTTGAGATATCAATTAGGTGATAGAAGGACCAATTACACAACTGAGATTGTAAATCGTCTTCCTCGCGTTTTGTCGTTAGACGCTGCAGTAGGAAGTCATTTTGCCGGATCTCCAGTTGGAAACAATTCTAATCTTTCTCCAACACCTGGAAAGCATATCGCTGTTGGATTAAATCATCCGTTTAATAATCCAGTTTATTATGGTCGAGTTGAATTTGCTTTCGATGCGTTAGGATCAAATTCCTCTTCAATAGATTTCTCCTCAAATTATTTTCGTGCGAATTATTTCTTAATGACTACTGTGCAAAATCAATTGAGACAGTCTCTTTCATCTGAGCGTCCTGCTAAAAAGTTTGATGTTCAATTTGGTCTAGGTGTTGGGGCTAGCACGGTCAAAGGAGATGCGAGTAGTGACAATTTCATTACCAAGGGTGATGATATGTTGAATATAGCTGCCAAGGTTGTTCCAACGTATCAAGTTTCTGAAAAAGTATCAGTATTTGCAGCATATACTTTCGTTTCACATTCTTTGCAATCGATGTCTTATGACATGAGTCAAGGTGTGAACAAAACAATGTTCAATGGGCGTCTGATGAATGCTAGTGTTGGAGTATCCTATACTCTGAAGAGTTCAAAGCCTCGCGCAGTCATAGCAGTTACTCCAGTGGATACAATTGCTGAAATAGTTGTCGTTGAGCCTACGCTAGAACCTGTAATTGAGCCAACTCCAGATCCTGTTGTTATTCCAGATCCTGTTGTTGTTCCAGATCCAATTCCAGCGGCACTTCAAGAAACACGTACTTTTGATAGCACAATTTCTGATTTCCGAGTTAATATGTCAGAATTGCCCGCGTCTCAAAAACAAGGTCTTAAAGGTCTTGCAGATAAATTAAAAGGAAATGATCAATTATCATTGGTTCTCTCTGGACACGCGGACAAAACAGGCTCAGAAGGTTATAATTTGTCTCTATCACGAAAGCGTGCAGCAAACGTTAAGGCTTATTTAATTTCACAAGGTATACAAGCCGATAGAATTAAGATTGAGTATTACGGAAGCTCTAAGCCAATCGGTTCTCATGAAACCATTGAAGGTCGCAAAAAGAACAGAAGAGTAGATGTCGAAATAGTTCATACTTCAGGTAAGTAAACTGAACGAATTAGTTCTAGAACAAAAAAGGCGGCTGAGGCCGCTTTTTTTGTGTCTAGGAAATCAATGTGAATTTTAGTTCTTCATGAAATCAGCTTCCAAAGAAAACTCCGGAACCTGAACTTTGAATAGGGAAGAGGCTCCTTTCATTTGCATCGAATAGAAACCTTTCATTATTCCGAATGGCGATTGTAAATCACACGCTGAAGTGTAAGAGAAGTTCTCCCCGGGAGCAATAACAGGCTGCTCTCCAATAACGCCAGGCCCCTCAATTTCGCGCCTCAATCCGTTGGAATCAGTGATGAACCAATGTCTGCGTAAAAGTTGAATGGGGTAGTCGTTTTGATTCTCAATTGAGATACGGTAGGAAAAGACGAAACTGCCTTGAGGGACAGCGGACATTCTTTCTTCAAACAAAGAAAAAACTGAAATTTTTACGCCTTCTGTTACAGCAACTACCATAACAGCAAAGATAGTTAATAAACAATCAGATTGTTAATAACCCTAAGAAATTTATTGTTGAATAAACTGCCTCGCAAAACGCTTGCGGTCGCCCTCATTCAAATAAACCTTACGGATACGAATAGACTTCGGAGTCACCTCAACGTATTCATCTGGACCGATATACTCTAGAGCTTCTTCCAATGTGAATTGAATAGGTGGAGCCATAACGGTTTTTGCATCCGTACCTGAAGCACGCATGTTCGTTAATTGTTTCGTCTTTGTAACGTTAATAACCAAGTCGTTATCACGTGAGTGCTCACCAATTACTTGACCTTCGTAAACTTCCTGCATGGCTTCAACAAAGAATTTACCACGGTCTTGAAGATTACTAATACTGTAGGCTATTGCGTTTCCGGTTTCCATACAAATCAAAGATCCATTCAAACGTCCAGGAATTTCATCCTTCATTGGCTGATACTCTTTAAAGCGGTGAGTCATGATTGCTTCACCTTGAGTGGCAGTTAACAAATAACTTCTTAATCCAATGATACCTCTTGAAGGAATTTCAAATTCAATCACCGTGCGCTCCCCCTTAGGCTCCATGTTCTTCATTTCACCTCTGCGCTTCGATACAGATTCAATAGCGGTACCCGCCATCTCTGTTGGAAGATCAATGGTCAACTCTTCTATTGGCTCGCTCTTAACCCCGTCAATGGTTTTAAGAATAACTCGAGGTTGTCCAATTTGCAATTCATACCCTTCGCGACGCATCGTTTCAATCAATACAGACAAGTGAAGTACACCTCTTCCAAATACATTGAAACGGTCTGCCTTATCTGTTTCTTGAACGCGAAGCGCTAAGTTCTTTTCTAATTCTTTTTCTAAACGCTCTTTGATGTGACGACTTGTAACGAATTTACCTTCTTTACCGAAGAAAGGCGAGTCATTGATGGTAAACAACATACTCATCGTTGGCTCATCTACGGAAATCGTAGGCAATGCCTCTGGATTTTCATAATCGGTGAATGTATCTCCAATTTCGAAATTCTCCATTCCGTTAATGGCACAGATGTCTCCAGATACAACAGACTCAACTTTACGTTTGCCTAATCCTTCAAAGATGTATAATTCCTTGATTTTTCCTTTAACCATAACTCCGTCACGCTTTGCAAGGGTAACATTCATTCCAGCTTTTAACTCGCCGCGATGAAGTTTTCCGATAGCCATACGTCCCGTGTATGTTGAATAGTCTAATGACGTAACCAACATTTGTGGTGTGCCTTCTCTTTTAAGAGGAGCAGGAATGTGCTCAATTACCAAATCCAATAGAGGCTCAATCGTATCTGTCTGAACTTTCCAATCCAAACTCATCCAACCGTTCTTCGCAGCACCATAGGCTGTTGCGAAATCTAACTGGTCTTCTGTAGCACCCAAACTGTACATTAAATCGAACACTTGCTCGTGAACTTCGTCTGGACGACAATTCTCTTTATCTACTTTGTTGATGACAACAATTGGCTTCAAACCCATTTGAATTGCCTTCTGCAATACGAAACGCGTCTGTGGCATTGCTCCTTCAAAGGCATCTACTAATAGTAATACTCCTTCAGCCATATTCAACACACGCTCAACCTCTCCACCGAAGTCACTGTGACCGGGAGTGTCAATAATGTTGATCTTGTAATCTTTGTATTGAATAGAAACATTCTTCGCTAGAATTGTGATACCACGCTCACGCTCTAGGTCATTGTTATCAAGAATTAAGTCGTTATGCACTTCATTATCTCGGAACAATTTGGCTGCATGAAGCATTTTATCTACCAAAGTAGTTTTACCATGGTCAACGTGGGCGATAATAGCGATGTTTCTAATTTTTTGCATTGCGCGATTCTTAAATTGGGCGCAAAAGTACAACAATAAAAATGAAAAACCCCTTGAAAAATCAAGGGGTTTAAAAAGTAGCGAGATTGGGGCTTGAACCCAAGACCTTGCGATTATGAATCGCACGCTCTAACCAGCTGAGCTACCTCGCCATAATTGGGGTGCAAATATACGCATCTATTTTAAAAATGAAAATTGATTTGAACATTTCGGTTCTTTTCTTTTTCTTTACTATTAAAGAATGAAAAACGCAATTGTCATAGGAGCAGGTATAGGCGGCATTGCTGCATCTATTCGTTTGGCCCGAAAAGGATACGCCGTGAAGGTTTTCGAAGCTTCAAGTTTTCCAGGAGGAAAACTTTCTGAATTTAAAATGGGGGAGTACCGTTTCGATCGAGGTCCTAGTTTATTTACTTTGCCTCAATACGTTGAAGAACTTTTTGAACTTTGTGGAGAAAAAATGTCTGAACATTTTTCATATTCGGAACTTCCAATTCTTTGTAAATATTTTTATCCAGATGGATTTGTTTTCGAGGCGAAAGGAAATAAAGAAGAAAACATAAAAGCTATTGTTCAAGCTTTTGATGAAGACGAAGAAAAAGTCAGAGCGTTCTTTTCCAAATCAGAGTTCATATACAACACAACTGCGCCATTGTTTTTAGAGCGTCCGCTTAAACTTTCGAAACTTTATAAGACAAAAGCGTTTTGGAAGGGTATACTTCGGATTCCTCGTCTGCCGTTAATGGGTAGCTATACCATTCAACTTAAAAAATATTTCAAGAACCCAAAAACCATTCAATACTTCCAACGTTACGCGACTTATAATGGAAGTAGCCCATACAAGACTCCGGCACTAATGCAATTGCTTCCTCACGTAGAGCAGGGGATAGGCGCCTTCATTCCAGATAAAGGAATGTATGACATTACTTTTCAACTCTATGAATTAGCGAAACGCCAAAATGTTGAATTCGTCTTCAATTCAAAGGTTGAAGAAATTATTATTGAAGAAAAAAGAGCTGCTGGCATTCGTTTCAATACTGATCAAATTGAATTGGCAAATGTTATCGTAAGTAATATGGATGTTTATCCGACGTACAAGAAGCTCTTGCCGAAAGAAAGAGAACCTAGAGTAATCTTAAACCAAGAGAAATCTTCGTCGGCCATTATCTTTTATTGGGGTATGAAAGAATACGTGAACAAATCGTTAAGTATTCACAATATCTTTTTTTCGAGCGATTACTTTAACGAATTTCGCGACCTCTTCGAATATAGACGTCTAGCGCAAGATCTAACGATATACCTTCACATTACCTCACATCACATTAAAACTGATGCGCCAGAAAATGGAGAGAATTGGTTTGTTATGGTTAATGCACCAAATAACAAAGGTCAAAATTGGGAAGAGATTATTGAAAGAGCGAGAGAAAATATTATTCAGAAATTAGAGAGTTTGTTAGGAGAAAAAATTGAAGATAAAATCTGTTGTGAACGCGTTTGGACACCAAGTGGAATTGAAGCGGATACATCGTCTCATTTAGGTGCACTCTACGGAAATGCTTCCAATTCAGCTAGCGCTGCATTCTTTCGTCATGCAAACAATTCATCAAAAATTAAGGATTTATATTTTGTAGGCGGGAGTGTACATCCAGGTGGTGGTGTGCCCTTGGCAATCTTAGCAGCAAAAAACATGTCTGAGTTTATTTCCTAACAAAAAAAATATGTCAGTCGATTTCCACAAGAATAAAAAATTAAAAGCATTCGCAATTCTGTGGATTGTATTGGTTCATTTTTTTGGAATAATAGGAGTTTACTTTCTACCTGATTGGTTTCTTCCTGCAACACCACTCATCATTTTAGTAAGCGCAGGTGTAGTTATTCTTCGATATGAAAAATTCAGACAGTCGCGATTTGTTGCATTTGCTGTTATTGTTGTCATGGCTTTTTTGGTGGAGGTATACGGTGTTAAAACGGGAAATTTATTTGGAACCTATACTTATGGAAATAACTTAGGGTGGAAGCTGTTTGGTGTGCCCTTAATCATAGGCGTGAATTGGGCAGCATTAATCATGGTTTCTCAGCAGCTCACAACTCATTACATTGGAATTAACAATCGTTTTTTTTCAGCTATTTCAGTTGCTGTGATAATGACAACCTTTGACTTTTTGTTGGAAGTTATAGCGCCTATTATCGACTTTTGGTCCTTCACTCACATGAATTACCCACCCTTGCAAAATTTCATTGCTTGGTTTGGTGTTTCATTTTGTTTTGGTTTATTCAGCTTCTCATACTTTAGAAATCAAAATGGAACAGCTGTTCTTTATGGAACCGCTCAGCTCGTTTTCTTTATGGCCCTTGGGTTGCTGATTATCTAAGCGGTTAATGCACGAAGATCTTGTTCAGAAATAATTGAGATTTTTAAGTCCTCCGCTTTTTTCAATTTTGCTGGTCCCATGTCAGCACCAGCAACCACGAAGGAGGTTTTAGACGAGATACTTCCAACTACTTTTCCTCCGTGTTGTTCAATGAATTCTTTTATCCCATCTCGTGAGAATGTTTCAAAACTTCCACTCACCACAATACTTTTTCCAACCAATGAATTTGAAAGCAAGACTTCGTCTTGTTCGTTTATGTTGAATTGAAGTCCAGCTTCAATTAGTTTATTCAAAACAAGCAGATGCTCTTCCTTGGTTAACCATGATTGAATTGAGAGCGCTATAATTTCCCCAACTTCATCTATTTCGCATAATTCCTCAAAAGTGAGTGTCTTCAAATTTTCGAAAGACTTTACAGCTCGAGCAATTTTCTTCGCTACAGTTTCTCCAACATGACGAATACCCATTGCGAACAATACACGCTCGAAAGGAACTTGTTTGCTTGCTTCCATTCCCTTCAGCAAATTTTCTACGCTCTTCGATTGAAGCGAACGCTTCTTTGTTTCTTCGCCTTCATCACCCACTTGAAATTCCAATCCAATCAACTGATCATAGGTCAAGGAATACAAATCTCCAGCATCTTTAATCAATCCTGATGCTAGCAATCCTGAAACAGTTTCCGTTCCCAAACCATCGATATTCATGGCCTTTCTTGAAATGAAATGCTCTAATTTTCCAATGAGCTGCGGAAGACATTGCGTGTCGTTTGGACAATAATGCAAGACTTCTCCTTCCAATCGAACTAGAACTGTATTGCACTCCGGACAATTCGCAATGTACTCATGCATACTCTCCGTTCCCCGGGGTTGAGATGTATCAACAGCCGTAACCTTTGGAATAATTTCTCCTCCTTTTTCCACCCAAACAAAATCTCCCACGCGAATATCCAATCGCTCAATTTGATCTGCGTTGTGAAGCGATGCGCGCTTGACTGTAGTTCCTGCAAGTTGAATAGGAGAGAGGTTTGCAACCGGAGTAATGGCTCCTGTTCTACCAACTTGATAGGTAATGCTTAAAAGCTTCGTGCTAATGCTCTCCGCTTTGAATTTATATGCAATGGCCCAACGAGGGCTCTTAGCTGTCATTCCCAACTCGTCCCACAATTGAATTTCGTTGACTTTAATTACAATTCCATCGATTTCGAACGGAAGTGTCATGCGGTGTTCGTCCCAAAAGGAAATAAACGACATAATCCCTTCCACAGTTGAAGTGGTTTCTATCATTCGTTTGGAAGGGTCTGGAGTTTTGAATCCCCATGACTGCGCATGACTCACGCGCTCGCTGTGTGTTTCAATGGTTGAAGTGCTATTCAATACGAAGTATAAAAAACAATCGAGTTTGCGTTTCGCAACGGCCTTTGAATCTTGTTGCTTCAAAGTACCTGAAGCTGTGTTCCTTGGATTCGCGTAGAGCTCTTCTCCGGCTTCGGCGCGTTCTTCATTTAATTTTTGAAAGACGCCTTTCGGCATAAATATTTCTCCTCGAATTTCAAATTCGGAAGGGAAGTCGCCTTTCAGTTGAAGCGGAATACTTGAAATGGTTCTCACATTCGTTGTTACATCTTCGCCTACTGAACCATCTCCGCGAGTGACTGCTTTTTCAAGTTGACCATTCTTATACCACAAGGCAATGGCCACTCCATCGTACTTCAATTCCATTACGAATTCAATAGGCTTACCTGCTAACTCTATGGCACGCCTCGCCCAATCTTGAATTTCTTCTTGGTTGTATGAATTCGAAAGCGAGAGCATGGGACTCTTGTGTGTTACCTTTTCGAATTTGTCGGTAATATCTCCACCCACGCGTTGCGTGGGACTATTCGGAGATTTCAATTCAGGAAATTGAAGTTCCAATTGTTCCAATTCCTTCAAAAGAAAATCGAAATCTTGATCGGAAATAACAGGAGCATTCAACACATAATAATTGTAATTGTGTGCGTTCAGCAGCTCTGAAAGTTCAGCAATTTTTATTTGTGCTTCAAATGAATTCATAGATTAATATCTATTACGAATGTCTTTGTTCCAAATTCCTCGCACGGCCTTAATGGGTTGAAATCTGAGTTTCACTAAGAATACTGGAGCGTTGTAAATAGGCAGAAGCTCTTCGGGTGCATTTCTCGTTTGACGGTAACCAACGCCAGCGCCAATGGACATGAAATAGGTTAAATGTCTGAAAAGTGTTGTGCTTATTTCAGTGAGTTGAAGAGGTTCCTCATAGTTACCGATAGAACCATCTGCGTAGGTATATGAACCAGAAACATTTCCAACTCCAAAATGGAGAGTAGAACTCCATTCGTATTTTTTAGTGAAGAGTAAAACACGCTCATAATAAATAGATGCATAATTCAACTCCAAATCGGCAGAAATGATATTGGAAGAAATCTCATTCAAGGTTGTTGTTCGAACACTCTTTGAAAATGAATAAAACCCAAATCCAAAGCGGTTTACGCGATTCATTTCAATACCAACTCGAAACCCTCCAAGTCTTGCTCCTTGTTCGCTGATTAATGTGCGCCTTCCATCTAAAATAAGTTCGGGTTTAATAAAAGGATAGTCCGATTTTTTATTGCGCTCATCGTTCTGTCCGCATACAGACAAAAAATTCAAAAGCAGAAATAACGACGTTGATAATATATTCTTCACGGAACAAAAATAGGCATATTGTTAAAACACTCGAAGAATGTTAGACCTTTGTGTCATGAGTAGTGAAGAAAATTTTTCAAGTTTAGGTTTAAATGAAGATTTGATACAGGGAATCGATTCAATGGGAATTCAAAAACCGACTCCCATTCAGCGGGAATCGATACCACATATTTTACATGGAAAGGACGTTTTAGGAATTGCGCAAACAGGTACAGGTAAGACAGCAGCCTTTCTTTTGCCCGTTATTCATAAGATTATTCAAGACACCAATCGTACTTCTGTTTCAGCGCTTATTGTTGTTCCAACGAGAGAGCTTGCCACACAGATTGATCAGGCCATTTCAGCATATGGCTACTTTACAGATATTTCTTCCATGCCTATTTATGGTGGAAGTGATGGTAAAGTATTTACACAGGAGAAGCACGCCCTGACAACAGGAACAGATATTATTGTAGCAACTCCGGGAAGATTGAATATGCACATTAATTTGGGTTATGTCGATTTTTCTAAATTGAAATTCTTGATATTGGATGAAGCTGATCGCATGCTAGACATGGGATTTCAGCCCGATATTCAACGCATTATTGCACAGACTCCGGATGTTAAGCAAGGACTTTTGTTTTCAGCAACGATGCCTGACACCATTTTCAGTTTGTCGCGTGGATTTTTAAATGATCCGATTACCATTAACATAGCACTATCTAAGCCGCCGGCAAATGTTAAGCAGGGCGCCTATGTTGTTTTCCCGAATCAGAAAATTCCAATCTTGGTGGATTATCTTTTTGAAAGAAAGGATAAAACAACGATCGTTTTCAGCAGCACTAAAACTGGGGTTATCAATATTCACAGTGCACTTCGGAAGAAGGGAATTCAGGCTTTAATGATGAGCAGTGATTTGGAACAAAGCGAGCG
>CANKYR010000046.1 GCA_947488195.1 Flavobacteriales bacterium | reverse complement strand
TAATCATGTAATTCAACGAATAGCCCGATTTTACAAGCGTTGGGGCAAGTAAAAGAAGAAAAAGGGCTAGAGCTAAAATTCGTTTCAAAGTATTCGACTAAAGTGAGCGCAAGTTAATACCGCTCGTGCTAACTTTACCCCGCAATGACGAAATTTTTCTCTTTCATCTCAGTATTTACCCTTTTTACCTTGATCATTGATTTTTATTCTTATCAAGGAATAAAGCAATTGACGGTGAAATACCCAGATTTCTGGAGAAAGCTTTGGCGCCGTTTGTTTTGGTTGCCTTCAATAATGGCTCTTATTCTAATCACGATTGTATTCATTGGTTCAGAGAAGGAAGTGAAGGGAAGTAATTTCAAGTTCTTCTATTTCGTAACCGGATTTATTTTCATTGCCCTTGCACCGAAAATTGTCTTCTTATTGTTCCATTTCATGAATGATTTGGTTCGATTGGGGAAGTGGATTGTTCGGAAATTGAAGAAGCTACTTACAAAAAACGAAGACACCAACTTCGAAGAACAAGAGTCAGATAAAATGACTCGCTTTCAGTTTTTTAATCAAGTTGGTTTAGGAGCAGCAGCCGTAACCATGGGCGCCATGTTTTACGGCGTATTTAGAGGTAAGTACGATTTTCGAGTTTGCGAAGAGTCGATTTCATTCTCCAACTTGCCGAAGTCGTTCAACGGTTTGCGAATTGTTCAAATTAGCGACGCGCATTTAGGAAGTTTTTTAGATAACAGTTTCGAAGAGGTAGATGCCGCTTTGAAGCGAATCAATGATTTGAATCCAGATGTCATCTTCTTCACAGGAGATTTGGTAAACAATTTGGCGGAAGAGGCGGAGCCATGGGTGGGCTATTTCCAGCAGCTCCATGCTCCAATGGGTAAATTTTCCATTCTAGGAAATCACGATTATGCCGAATACGTTTACGATCCGAATGATCCGGCTAATGCACAGATTCTCGCAGACAACATGCTACAACTGGAGTCGGTGCATGAACGCATGGGCTTTCGCTTATTGAAAAATGAAACCGTTGAGCTAGAAAAAAAAGGCGAGAAAATTTCTTTGATAGGAATTGAGAACTGGGGAAAGGGACGTTTTTCAAAACACGGAAAGCTCGATGTGGCTATGACTAACATGCCGCAAAACAGTTTTAACATTTTGCTTTCTCACGATCCTAGTCATTGGGAAGCACAAGTACTCGGACAGCAAAACATTGACGTGACATTTTCAGGACACACACACGGAGCTCAATTCGGAATTGAAGCACCTATGCTTCACATCAAAGCAAGCCCATCACCTTGGTTTGGATACAAACGTTGGGGAGGCCTGTACCAAGAGGGAAATCAATACTTATACGTAAACAGAGGCTTCGGGTTTTTAGGATTTCCAGGGCGAGTAGGGATGCCTCCTGAGATTACCCTGATCACAATGTTCTCGGCGTAATTGAGTTTCATCAATAAGGTGTTCATAACCATGACATACATTAGGTTAATATCGGAAACCTTTTTCAGTTATATTTGATAAGTGTATTAGATGCCTATGTCAAACCAAGAAGTAAAACAACTGCAGCACATTCATGCCGACTACCACAAAGTAGTGGGTGATGTTCTTTTGGATTCAAGCGCTGAGTTGTTGGTTTTTGCTCATTTTGGTGATTTCACTCCGAATAGAAACGAGCATATTCTTGAAGCCATTTCATGCACCGATATCAATAAAAAAGATCTTCGACAGACAACCAAGCGTGTGGTAACCGTGTTGGTTGAAATGTTGCAGAATATTTCCATTCACGGTGAGAGGGGAGAGAATGGATTAATGAACGCCTATTCTGTTGTAGCGAAAGGAAATGATTATTTCCGCCTTTGCACAGGGAATATTCTGAATGTGTCGGCTGCGAAATCGCTCATGCGTCGCTTAGAATTACTGACTGAATTTGATAAAGAAGATCTTCGGACGAAGATTCGTCAGCGCCTAAAAGAGGAAGGACTGAGCGATAAAGGTGGTGCCGGTCTTGGATTGTTTACCATTGCAAAGAAAGCAGAGAAAGGTTGGTCTTACCGTTTCGATTTAATGGAAAACGATATGGTATATTTTCAATTGAACGTTTCTGTTCCAATGGTAGGAAAATAATGAGAATTCTTCTTTTTTTATGTGTGTTCACGTCTGTTATTCCTTCAGTATTTTCTCAGAACCAAATTTATCAATTCGATTTAAGCATTGCTGAATCGAAAGGAGCATCACTTGCAGAAGGATTGAAATCTTCCGACTACGACATTCAATTACGAGCAACGGAACATGCAGCCACTTGGGGAAAGCTAGAGCATGTTCAGGATTTAATGTTTCTACTTTTTAATTTAAAAAACTCGATTACACTAGCGAAGCATTATAAGACAATGGCTGCCGCAGCTTATGCCCTCGGGCAAATTGAAGGCTCCGATGCTCGGTGTGTTGAGGCTTTAGAAACAGCAATTTTAAATCTACCCAATAAATATGTGGTGAAAGAATGTTGGATGGCTTTGGCGAAGCTGCTTCCGGAATCATCTTCTTTAGGAGTTCGTCTCGAGGAAGCTTACAGACAGAATCCGGACCTTCCCCATAACCAATATGCATGTTTGGCTTTAGCCGCACGCAAACGAATTAATCAAGATGATTTTCTAAAGTCTTTTTTTGATCAAGACGATGTATTAAAGTGGGAAGAGGAAGCGCGTGTGGCTTTGGCACAAGTTCTTGCAAGAACCAATTATGATTTTATTTATGGAAACGCGCCGAGCAATGCAATTTATAAAACGAAAGTTCGAAACTGGATTGAAAATGAAAAATCGAAATACGTTCGTATTCAATTTGCAAAAATGGCCAATCGCTATGAGTTGTGGCCATTGCTCAATGATTTAGCTTGCAACCAAGACGCTCAGATCTCAGAGCCTGCCATTCAGGTGATGCTTTCGAAAGATTCTACATTTATTCAGAATGTATTTTTTGCAGATCTTAAGAAGTCAAGTGCCTTCAATTATATGCGCGTTGGAATTCATTTCAATCAGTTTAATCACGATCAGATTAGAGAGGTTCTCAACTCCTTTCCCAAGAACAGTTATGAGCAAATAGAATTGGCGGGTGTGTGGAATGAAAAGGGACATCCCGATGCCCAGAACTTCATCATGTTTCATTATTCTGAAACGGAAGATTTGTTCGAGCGAATTTCATGGGTGAAGAAAATGTCGAATTCTTATTTGTTCATCGACACGCTACTCTCAAAAGAATTTTTTACCGCACCACCAGCTCTTCAATACGCCATTGTTGAATGTGCCTTGGAATACGGAAACTCGAATCCCAAGTTCAACGAAACCCTTTTTCCAGGTTGGTTCGCCATGTTGTGGACTTCTCAAGATCCCGGAGTTATGGCATTACTTGCAACATGGACGAGAGAGCGAGCAGAGAAGTTAAAAGGCAATACGTTTCTGATTCAAACATTGGAGCAAACGCTTCCTTCATTTCAACGCGCAGAGACCATTGAAACCTACAATGAAATGGTGAACACTTTGAATTCAGTTCGCACGGATGGGTTAACAGCGGAACTCCTTTCAACGAATCATTCACCTTTTCCATCTGAAAAAGATTGGAAAAAAAACCTATCGTGCAGCGTGAAGTTGAAGACAGATGAGGGAATGGTTGTGATTAAACTCAACGGAAAAAATGCTCCTGAAAGCGTTGCGAATCTTTTGAAGTTATGCAATCAGCATTACTACGACAGCATAGCATTTCACAGAGTGGTTCCCAATTTTGTAGTCCAAGCGGGCTGCACGCGTGGAGACGGAATGAGCGGGATGCCTTATGTGATTTCTTCAGAGTTTGCTGGGCATAATTTCGCGCCGCTTCATATTGGTATGGCAAGTGCTGGAAGGCACACCGAAAGCGCACAATGGTTCATAACGTTGGCTTACACCCCGAATTTAAATGGCCGCTACACTGAGTTTGGAGAAGTCGTTCGAGGAAAAAAGATCTTGCAAAAGATTCAAGTCGGAACGCGAATTCGAACTATGCGTGAACAACATTTATTTTGAATTGTAGTTTGTTTATGGAAAGTATAATTCCGATGAAGTTAAAACTAGTATTACCCTTTTTCGTCTTAGCGCTAGCCTCTTGCGCGCAATCGAACAAAGAAAATCCCAAAGGAGAAATTATGGATATTGAAATGAATGATTCGTTGGAAGTCGCCACTCTTGCTGGTGGATGTTTTTGGTGTGTGGAAGCCGTATACGCGAATGTAAATGGTGTAACCAAAGTTGAATCGGGATATGCCGGAGGATTCATTAAGAACCCGTCTTACAAGGAAGTGTGCAACGAGACAACCGGGCATGCTGAAGCTATTCAGGTATATTTCGATCCGCGCATTGTATCATTTTCGCAATTGTTGGAAATATTTTTCGTGGTTCATGATCCAACAACTCTGAACAGACAAGGACCTGATGCAGGAACACAATATCGTTCTGCAGTTTTTTATCACAACGAAAAACAAAAAGAGTTGGCGTTGAAAGCTATTCAAGCCATTAACGAAACAGGCGAGTGGGGAGCCAATGCTGTAACCGAAGTAACAGAGTTCACCAATTTCTACAAAGCTGAGAATTACCATCAAGATTACTACGCCTTAAACGGAGAGCAACCGTATTGTCGCGTTATGATTACGCCGAAGCTCGAGAAATTCAAGAAGCGTTTCGGAGAACTCGCGAAATAGTTTTTTAGTTTTTCGAATTGCCCTAACTTAGACAACCAATTGATTCAAAGCTGAGTCTAATGGAAAACCTAGGTTATGAAGAAAATTTTATATTCAATTTTATTCGTTGCTTCAGCCCTCTCGAGCCAAGCGCAATTTAATGTCGATTCCATCTCCGATCAAACTTCTGCTGTTGAAGATTTGTTTTTAGCCAACGGAATCTTTGTGAACAACATCGCATTCATCGGAGACTCTGCTCAATTGGGATGGTTAACCGACGGTGATTCAGTATCTCTGGGCATCAACAGTGGTTTAGTTCTTTCAACAGGTTTAGCTACTTCCGTTAGTACGGGCAACAATTTAGCGGGAGGAAATTGGTCAACCCCAAGTAACGCAGACTTGTTCACGCTAACGGGTTTCCCAACGTACGATTTAGCTCAACTCGATTTCAATTTCGTTGCAACTGGAGACTCTATGACTTTTCAATTTGTCTTTGGATCCTCAGAGTATCCTGAGTTTGTAGGAACGAATTTCAACGATGTCTTTGGTTTCTTCGTAAGCGGACCGGGAATCGTTGGACCATATACCAATAGCGCGGTAAACATTGCATTAGTGCCAGGAACGAATACGATTGTGAGTATCAATACCATCAATGCAGATGTTAACTCAACTTTATACAACGACAATTCGACATTTGCTATCCCAAACTTATTTTGCGACGGGTATACCGTGCCAATGTTTGCGTCAATTGGAAATTTAGTAGTAGGTGAGAGCTACCACATTTCTTTAGCTATTGCAGATGCGTCAGATGCAATGTTAGATTCTTGGGTATTCCTAGGAGGAAACTCATTCCAACAATTCTGTACCGTTAATTTATTGGAAGAAGCAGATGACAGAGGTGCACAACAATGTATGCTTTCTCAAGTAAAGGCCGATTTAGATTACACCGTTTTCTGTGGAACAATTACGCTTGAGAATCAATCTGAAGTGAACATGAACGTGGCTAATGCCTATTACGAAATGGGCGATGGTAATACCATTCCCGCAAATGCTACTGATGTTTATTCATACACATCTCCAGGAAACTACACGGTGAAGTTGGTTCAAGAGACCATCGACGGATTCACAGCGAAATACACCTTGGGAACTTTTCCAATTTCTGAGATTATGCCGAGTGAGCCATTCATTTCACAAAACGGTTCAATTGTAAGTATCGACAACTACGATCCAAGTTGGTTGGTGTCTTGGTTTGTTTCAGTTGACGGCGGATTCACGTACACCGAACTAGAAGGTGTTACTACTCCTTCTTTCGATGTGAACGGAATTGTTTCAGACGGAACATTTATCTACGCTGGAATTAGCAACGGTTGCTTAAACAACTCAGATGCTCAAATGGTAGTAGGTGTTGATGAGCTTTATCAAAACTCATTCAGCGTTTATCCGCAACCAGCAGATCAAGAAATTTTCTTTTCGAACGTGAACGAGCCAAAGACTGTTAAAGCGTTCGATGCTACGGGTAAGCTTGTGTTAATGGAAAACAACGTTTCGAGTGTTCTGAACATTTCAACCCTGTCTCCTGGATTCTATGTTTTACATGTAACGAACAGAAACGGAAAGCAAGAACGTGTGAGTGTGATGGTGAAGTAAAAAATGCTGAAAGAAGAATTTAAATATTTTTGGAAAGGAGCGCGATGGTTCGCGCTCTTTCCTGTTTTATACCTTGTGCTTCTCTTTATCAACCAACGCTTTCAATTAAGCGATTTCAACGTGTATTACGGCGCTGCCGATGCGCTCATGAACGGAGAACAAGTCTATGGCAAGTCCTTCGGATTGTCGAGCGGATTCTACAAGTATTCTCCTGAAGCATTGGTGCCTTTTTTGCCTTTCGCTTTGTTGAAGTACGATGTGGCGGCGGTGTTGTTTTACCTGATCAATACAGGAATAGTTCTCTTGTTGTTGAATGAATTCAAGCAGACATTTTTCAAGTCTTATGAATGGGGAAGGGAAGTGTGGTTCTTTTTGATTGTTACAGTTTTGTTTTTCGGAGATCAACTTGAACGTGAGTTGTTCTTGGGAAACGTCAATGCGCTGCTGCTTTTGCTCACGCTTTGGACTGTGCATTCCATTGAGAACAATCAACGCGCAAAGGCTGGACTTATTTATGCAGTTGTTCTGTGTTTTAAAATTCACTTCCTAATTCTCCTTCCATATTTCATTTTGAAAAAAGAATGGAAAGTAGTGCTATATACCATACTTGGATTAATCGGTGCAGGCCTTGTTTTGTTTGTTTGTGTTCCGAATAGATTTCTCCTTCTTCATTCGCAATGGTTGAAAGCTGTTCAAGCGCATAATGTCCAATTAGACCACAGTCCGAATACAATTTACTTCTTCATCCAGAAAGTTCTTTCTTCTATGCACATGTCCGTCATTCCTATTGCCGCAGTTGTTATAGGTTTGGGAATAGCTGGAGTTGGCTATTTAACGTTTATTTGGAAGAAGATTGGAATGGGATTTCAATCCAATGAAGCCTTGATTCTTTTGGCGTTAATTCCAGTTTTAACACACACCGACACTGAACATTTCTTGTGGGCAATGCCGTTCTTCCTTATGATACTCATCACGGTTTCAACATGGAATAAAAAAGGGAAAATTACTGCTGCTATTGTGCTTCTTTGTGCATCCATTCCATTCCTTTTCAACAGTCCAGATATTGTTGGAAAAACACTTTCAAAGCAACTAGATGAAGGAGGAATAGGTCTTTCTCTCTTGCTGTTGCTGTTGTTGTCTTTCTTTTACCACAGTGTTAAGTTTTTCAAAAATCGGTTCATTTAAATCGGTTAATAACTCGCGGGTTGTTTATTTAGGTTGAACGATTGAAGGGATATATTCGTTAAAACCAAACGAACATGGCTCCTCGCAAACAAAGAAAAATTTATGTGCTAGACACTTCTGTTCTTCTGCACGACCACAACAGTATTAACAGTTTCGAAGACAACTATGTTGCTATTCCCATAACTGTTTTAGAGGAGTTAGATAAGTTCAAAGTTGGAAATGAAAATAAAAATTTTGAAGCACGTGAAACTATTCGAATCATTGATAGATTGTCTTCAACACATACACTGAATGCCTGGGTTCCTTTAGGAAACGGACACGGAGGGAAATTTAAGATTATTTTGGACATAGACCTTTCTGCGAGCGACGACGCAGAGGCGATTTTCCAATCGAAGAAAAACGATCATAAAATTCTGAATGCTGCTATAGTTCTTCAGAAGCAAGAAAAGAGCAGCAAGGTTGTGTTGGTTACAAAAGACATTAACCTTCGGATTAAAGGAAAGGCATTAGATATAGTTGCTGAAGATTACAAAACCGGAAAAGTTAAAGAAAGTGTTACGGCTTATCGGGGTTATAGTGTTTTGGAAAATGTTTCAGCTGAAGCCATTCGAAAGCTATACACAGCGGGTGAATTGAAAGACGCAAAGATCTTAGGTAAAGAGAAACACAACAATCATTTTTATGTATTGAAGTCAGGGACTTCAAGTGCACTTGCTTTTCACGGTGGAATAGAAAAGAAAATTGAGCGCATAGATAAAGTTTATGCCATGGGCATTAAACCCAAGAATGCGGAACAAGCTTTCGCTCTTCATGCTATCATGAATCCAGAAATAAAGCTTATTACGATTTCAGGAGTTGCAGGAACAGGAAAGACATTGCTTGCGCTAGCAGGATCACTTGAAATGCGCAACGGTTTCGATCAACTCATTTTAGCACGTCCCATTATTCCTCTTTCAAACAGGGACATTGGTTTCCTTCCTGGAGATGCCGAGGAAAAGGTATCGCCCTACATGCAACCGCTTTTCGATAATCTGAATTTTATTAAAAAACAATATTCGGAAAATGAAAAAAAGAGAAAAGTAATAGACGAAATGCAAGCCGATGGAAGAATAATAATTACGCCGTTAGCGTTTATTCGCGGAAGAAGTCTTTCCAACTGTGTATTTATTATTGATGAGGCACAGAACCTGACTCCACATGAAGTCAAGACAATTATTACCCGCGCTGGAGAAAACACAAAAGTGATTTTGACTGGGGATGTTCGTCAGATTGACACTCCTTATTTAGATGAGCAATCGAACGGTTTGTCATACGTAATGGATAGATTGAAAGGACAAGATTTGTATTGTCACATTACACTTGAAAAAGGCGAAAGAAGTGAGCTAGCGAACTTAGCGAACGAGATGCTTTAAGAAATCTCTTCAAGATTGGAAAGAACAACAATTTGTTCTTTTCCTTTCTTCGTTACGTTGTAACCAAGACCGCCTTTGTTTACAATAAACCCTTCAAGGTATAATTTCGTCACACGCTCCCCAAGTTGCGTGCTATGCGTTTGATGAGCAGCATCGCGTTGAATGCGCGTCCAGAAATTAGCCTCTAATTGATTGAGTTTAATGTATTGACTTTTGTTGTTCTTGCGAAAAGTCTGAATGATATCTAAGATTACGAAATCGTATTTATCCATGTTCTAAATCTCCAAAAGTTTTGTTTAAGCTTCTTAACGAATGTACTCCTCTAACTTGGGTGTATGACAAGCAAGTCTAATTTTTTGCTCACAACATATTAACTAAATTTTATACCTTCGTTACACAACCTTAATGAAATGAAAAAACTGTTACTCAGCGTTTTGATCGTTGCGCCTTTCTGTTTAAGCGCACAAATTACCATAACCAAAAATGATTTGCCCTTGGGCGGAGATATTCTTGCACAAGAGAACGCAACCATTATTGGAACATTCGATGTAGGTGATACAGGGCCCAATCATGTTTGGAATTTCGACGAGAGCAACCTAACGCTAACAGGAAATATTCAGCAACAAGAATGTGTAGATATTTCAACCACTCCTTTCGCATATCAGATCTTTTTCAATAGCCCTTTCGATTCGGAACACAATTCAGACTTCGCAATAGGTTTAGCATCAATAGGAGGCAGTACGCAAGGACTTCCTGTTACGCTGGAAGATATTTATTCGTATTACCAAAACAGCAACAGTCGTTATGCGATTGTTGGAGTAGGAGCAACGGTGAGTGGTATTCCAATTCCGCAGCAAGCAAGTCCTGTTGATGTGGTTTACGATTACCCGGTGGCTTTCGGCGATGTGCATACAAGTGTTTCGGAGCAGGTAATTCAAATTCCAACCTTGGGGTACAGAAAAACAAATCAGACGCGTGTGAATGAAGTGGATGGTTGGGGTACGGTGAATTACTTCGGAACGACGTACGATGCAATTCGTGTTAAAACAACAATCAATGCTGCAGATTCTATTTATGTGGATCTTTTAGGTTTCGGATTTCAGTTCGATCGTCCAGAGGCAATTGAATATAAGTTCTTGGTTCAAGAGCATTTGGTTCCATTGGTTCAGGTAAATTACACGGCTGGAGCAAATAGTGGCGTGTTGGTATCTGCACAAACAATAAGCATATTAGAAGCTGCGGCTCCTCAATTCGCAGTGTTTCCCAATCCAACAACAGATTACTTAACTGTTAAATGGGAAGGTGCATACAACGTTCCTTACTCGGTTTTTAACATGGAAGGTAAGCGTGTAATGGAAGGAAGTATTTCAGACAACTCTCAGATCGAAGTGAGTGGTTTGGCTAACGGATTATACTTCCTAAAAACAGCAACAAGTGAGACTTATTTCTTGAAGAAGTAATAGAAGTTTATTGAAATGAAAAAGGGAGCGAACGCTCCCTTTTTTTATTACTTGAAATTTCTTAGTTGCAAGTGAATTCTGTGTTGCTCGGATTCGGATCGCAGAAGTTCAAATCGGAAGTGTAAAAGCCGTTCTTCAACGCGTTAATGTTACTTGTTCCATTTCCAGATTCAAGTGGAATATTCAACACATATGCACTCGCACGTGAAGCGAATAGACCTAATCCACCTACAACGTTCGTATAACTTGGACGCTCTTGAATAATGCCGGTTACAGGATTGTTTACATTGATGTAAGTCTTCAATTCATCGTTTGCTAATCCCATGCGCAATTCGAAAGCGCGAGTCTTGTTGCCGTCGTAGGTTCCTGCTTCACGACGAATATGCGAATCTGTTGGAATGTTGGTTCCTAAATATGAAAAGAACGGCTCTGCATTAAATGTTAGATTGTAATAACCTGAATTCAAATCAATGTCGTCAGCGTTGAAGGTTCCAATTTTCCAATCAATGAACTTATCCGTAGATGACACCAATACCGTAAGCGCATTGTCGGAGTATACATTCTCAGTGTAGTAAAAGCGAAGAGCTAAATCATAAATCTCAGCATTGTCAATCGGTGTCCAACGAATGGAAACATTGTCGCGATAATCTATAGCTCCTGTTACGGTGTTTGTCGAGGCGAAAGACAATCCTAAGTTGGTTTGTGGGCTTTGGAAAAAGACATTGGCTGAAGGAATAACATTGGTCCAAGCGAATATGTCTGGACGAGAAACGAAATCGGCAACGAGTTTGTAGGTGGCATTTGGATTAAGTCCAGTAGGAGTTGCAAAATAATAAACCGTTTGCGCTGGTCCGTAAAACATGCCGTTCACGTCTTTGTTGTTAATGGTAATTGGCGAAAGGCTGTGTGTTGCAATTGGATTAGGATTCCCTGTAACATACTCGTCAATGCGCAGAGAAGTAAATTCTTCCCACTTGTATTCAGAGCTGTCGCGAATCATGGCGTACTCGTTCAAATTGCCATCACCAAGAAAGGTCTTATTTACTTTCACAAATTGAGTGTCGGCCTGTGGATCTAACAATCCGAAAACAATCGTAGTACTCGCGTATGGAGCGGTAAGGTCAACATCTGTTTCGCAAGAAGAAAAAACGGACAACGAAATTGCCGCAATTGCCGACAATGAAATAATCTTATTCATGGTTCAAATATAAGTCTTGTTTGAGGACAACAAATTCAATTCTTTGGATTTCTTACGCGTTCAAAGACATTAAAAACTCTAGGGTATTCACATTGTCTGCGTAATCAGAGAGGGTAGGACACTGGCTATTTCCAAATGGAATAAACTCATTTCCAACAATACATTGAATTTGGTTTTCGTGATTTTTCAGGTGTTGAAGCAAAGCTTCTTTGTTTTCGTATCGCTCGTAAAACACCGAAGCCACAGGCGATGCAATGTTTTTATCTTCCTTGAAAATAACAAATCCGTTTTCCAAAAGATCTTCGTTGTTCAACAACCAAACAGCCTTGTTGTAATCGTAGTTGTTCGCGTATTTGTTGTGAGTGGCAATGCTTTGAAAACTGAAAATGCCGTTGAAGATTCGATTCAAATCGAAATCTATTGGCAAATAGAGTTTCGTCACATTTCTACAACCTAAGCCGAAATAGTCGAAAAGATCGTTTCCTAACTTTTCCAATTGCTCATCCGTTTCATTTCCATCGAGAATGGCAACGCTGTTTCTATTTTGACGAATGATATGCGGATATTTTCCAAAATAATTGTGGAAGTGAACAGCAGTGGAATTGCTCCCTGTAGCAATAACGGCATCGAAATTTTCTAATTTTCCTTTTGAAAATGAATAGTTCAATTCGAAATCATTTTCAAACTTCCCTACAATTTTTAAAAGTGCTGGAATAAGTATAGGATCATCTGAACTCAGTTTTATCAGAAGCTTATGTCCTGAAACAAGAACAGAAAGAATATCGTGAAAAGCAACGCCAGGAATATTTCCAGCGCAGATAACAGCAATGGTTTTTGGTGAAGTGGCATAGGAGTGGTCCTTTGTCCAGGCAGTTAATTTATCAGCCGTGAGCTCATTCGCCCAAGCCGAAAGGGCTTGACGAACATTAGCAGCCGTGAACCAACCGTTAAATGTAAACGCCGATTCAATGACGTCATTCACTCCGTTGAACTCCTCTTCAGTTAATCCGCATGCGTATCCAGGCCATTCTTGCTTGGTCGCAAACAGCTGCAGAGCCTGTCCCAGTTGAACAAATGTTTGAATTCGTTGTTCTAGAGTTGAATTCATCGTAGGTGTATTAAATTTGCATGCGAAATTAAGGTTGAATTCAGATAAATAGCAGAATATGGCAATAATGATTACAGACGAATGCATCAACTGCGGTGCATGCGAACCAGAGTGTCCGAACCACGCGATTTACGAAGGTGGAGCAGAGTGGAAGTACAGTGAAGGAACAGGTCTCCGTGGAATCATGAATCCATTGAATGGCGGAGGTGAATTAGATGCAGATGGATTGCAAGAAGCAAAGAGCATGGATGTGTACTATATCGTATCAGACAAATGCACCGAGTGCGTTGGTTTTCACGATGAGCCTCAATGCGCTGCAGTATGTCCAGTTGACTGTTGCGTAGATGATCCGGAGTTCAGAGAGACAGAGGAATATTTATTGAAAAAGAAAGAGTTTATGCATTTGTAAATGCATTAAATCCGAGAAAGAAAAAGGGGCCGTAGCCCCTTTTTTTATTTGAATAAAGGAGCTCTTAAATCGAAGAGTAAAAAAATAGTAATTCCGGTTAGAAGAAATAAAAAGCTATTTATTCCAACTGTCCATGTGTCGGAAGATGTTTTTCTCTGCTGAACGAAGTAAACTGGAACGTACACAAGGCAAAGCAAGCCAACAGATGAAAGCATAAGTATGTTAGCAAAGGGCCAATGTTGCACCTTGAAAACTCCACCACAGGCGAACAATAGCACAACTAAACTTATGAGAGCGTTGAGTGATTTTTGCGTTTTTGAAATGGGATGATTGTGCATTCCAATGAGGGCTAAGGGAACCGCAGCAAAGAGCACAAGAGCCAAGCTGCTTACAATGAGCATAGCTGCTCCTGCCAAATGGAATATTTTGAAGATTGATCCGGTTACCAATAGTATACTGGAAAATGCTAATACGTAGTTCAATGCCTTTTTCATGTGTTTGAATTTTTGTTGATGAATTAATTGAATGGTTTCCATTTCAATTTCATGTAAGTTGTCATGAAAAAAACGTGGAAGAATTGAATAAAAGAACGAGTGGAAGTCGTCGTTTTCCGACATCTCATTTTCAATAATTGTACACATGTGATCTATCAAATTAGCTTGCAGATCAGGCAAACTAATTCCATGTGATTCAATTTCTTTTTGAATGAAATCAACTTGTTCGTCAGTTAATGAGACCATGGCTCGTTCCTTTATTCGCATCCAAGAGAATATGAAGTGTTTCCATAAACTCTCGGAGTTCGTCTATTTTCTTTTTGCTTGTTTGCTTGCCTTGTTTTGTCAGGCGGTAATATTTACGCTGACGCTTTCCAATAAATTCCACTTCGGTTTCCAAGTCCTCACTGGCTTCCAAAGCATGAAGCAGCGGATACAAGGCTCCTTCGGTGATTTGTATTTTGTCGTCGGTAAGTTCCTTTACCCGTTGTGTTATTTCGTAACCATACATGCGTCCGTTCTCTTTTAAAAGATTTAAAACAATGGTTCGAAGAGTGCCTTTAATTAGTTCTGATGAATACATAGGACAAATATACATAAGAAACTTATGTATTGATGAATTTATTGTTGAAAGCAAAAAAAAAGGAGCGAATTTCTCGCTCCTTTTTTTCAGATATCTAATTTCAATTAGTTTCTTGCTCCTCTCACAAACAACATCTCATCTACAATATTCTTTCCGCCCATAAGCTCTTCAACAATGAACAACACATAACGAATGTCAACTGCAATTGTACGTTGCAAGGCTGGTTCGTATGCAATGTCTCCGCTCATAGCTTCCCAGTTGCCGTCGAAGGCAATACCAATCACGTTTCCGTTTGCATCCAATACAGGGCTTCCGCTGTTTCCACCGGTGATGTCAAGGTCTGCAATGAAACAAGAAGGCAATTCACCTTTCTCATTTGCATAACGACCAAACTCTTTGTTCTGAATTTTCTGAGCCAACGCCTCAGGCACAACGAACTCTGGATTGCTGTTATCACGCTTCTCCATAATACCTGCTGCAGTAGTGTAGAAATCATAATGAACAGCATCTGCTGGAGTGTAATCCTTCACTTGTCCGTAGGTGATACGCATGGTGCTGTTTGCATCTGGAGCGTATTGTTTTTCCGGATTCATTTCACGAAGTCCAGCAACAAACTGACGCTGACCCTTGCTCATCTTCTCGCGAGGAATAAGTTTGCCCAAAGCATCACCAAATTCACCAGCGCTCTTCGCTGTTGCAACAGCAAGATCTTTTTCAAAAACCTTTTGATTTGGCTTCGCTAAGAAGTTCATCAATTTCGTTTTGTCAACGATTACTGAAGTAG
>CANKYR010000045.1 GCA_947488195.1 Flavobacteriales bacterium | reverse complement strand
AGAATATTCGAAATCTTTCTCATAATTATGGCGCTAAGATGAGAAATGAAGATTAAATTTGCCGCCTATGATTATTCAGGTTTTAAAGTCAAAAATTCACCGAGTAACTGTAACTGAGGCAGATGTGAATTATATAGGCAGCATAACAATAGATCCAATTCTGTTGGAAGCTGCAAATATGATAGAGGGTGAGCGTGTTCAAGTATTGAATTGTGCTAATGGTGAGCGCCTTGAAACCTATATTATTTTAGGTGAAAGAGGAAGTGGCGTAATATGTCTGAACGGACCAGCTGCATTGAAGTGCACAATAGGTGATATTGTGATTGTTTGTTCATATGCGCAAATGGACTTTGAAGAAGCTAAAAGCTTCAAGCCATGGGTTATCTTCCCGAATACAGAAACGAATACGTTGGTTTAATTCAACGACTTTTTATTGAAAGGAGGGAAGTACGTTGGCTTCCCTTTTTTATTGGTCAAAAGGAAATCGTAAAGCTCTTCTGTCCGAAACATTCGCTCCAATGCACCGTGATCGTGGGTTTCAAAGACAGTGAACTTCACGTTTTGTCCGTCACACGATTTAATACGCTCTACAATTTCATAAGATTCGCCAAAAGGAACCGCACGGTCTTTTTTTCCATGCGCCACCCAAACCGGAATTGTTGAAAGATTGCACGCATCTTTCGCCTTGCCTCCTCCGCAAAAAGCCGCTGCGGAGCAGAATAATTCAGGATACTTACCTGCTGTATGCAAAGTGCCGTAACCGCCAAGGCTCATCCCAGTAATAGAAATTCGCGTGGTATCTACGCGATGATTTTTTTGAATTTCACGGATGCAGGCAACAACTTTTGAAGGCTCCCACGATTCTCCCGGTTTTACTTGCGGTGCAATTATTATAGCCGGAAAATTTCTTCCTTTATCCAATTCATGAATGAGTCCATAAGACCGAACAATTTCTAAATTCGTTCCGCTTAAACTTCTTCCGTGAAGAAACACAATAACTGGCCAAGCACTGTCTTTTTGCGCATTGTAATTTTCGGGTTCGTAGCACCAATAATGATAGGGAGCTTTCGAATTTTCCACCTTGAACAGCTTCGATTTTTGTCCGAAAGAAATTGCGAAGATTGCAAAGCAAAAAAGAAGGGCTATTAATTTTTTCATTCGAGAATAAAGCTAAATATTTTGTTTCCCCTAGCGGGTTGAATGATCCGATTAGCCCAAGCTATTGGAGAAGACTCGAAAGTACAACCGAAATTTTCAGAATAGAGCACGCTTCCATTCATTCCGTCTATGAGATAAATTACCCCGCCAACCGTTGGAACGAATAAAGTGGGGTAACCATTTTTATCATAAAGCGCAATGGGCGAGACCCAGCTGTATTGTTGGAATGGAACTTTGAAAAGAACAGCTCCCGTTTCTTTATTCAGCGCAACCAATTCACCTGCGCCGTTCACAGTTGTTCTTGAAAAAATGGTGTAAATAATGTTCGCGGCTTGTTTCTTTCCAAGCAATGGTGTGCAAAGCATTCCTCCGTTGTTCACTTTCACTCCCACCGAAGAATAACATTCTCTTTCAAAGTACCAGACCTCTTTTCCTGTTAACGCATTAAGTTTTCTCAAATATCCAAATCCCTTCGAGCCTTGCTTGTCCACTTCATTTCCAATAAAAATAAATGGATTTTCTTTTTCAATGGAAAGGACTGGTGAGGCATCTGAATCATCTGTGTTGAAAAAATGCCAACGTGGTTGCATGTTGCGTAAATCGGCGCAAAAAACATTTCCGCCGTTGTCTGTGAAATATCCTAATTGCTTATAAGCGCAGGGGCTCGATTCAATTCCTTGATGATGGGAAGCTGGAAGTTTGTAACGGAATTGTTCTACAGAATTGAATGAAGTGTCGCTGTAGTTGGTGCGATAAATTACACCGGATTCAGTGGGCCAAATCATTGTTGAACTTGAGGTGTCGAGCAGTGGTGATGCATCACACGCACCCCATTTGCGATAAGAAAATGCGGAGGGCAGAATCTGCTCGTGAATCAGCGATTGCTTCTTCAAATGAAACACGCGCCAAGCCATATTTCCGCGGTGCGGAATGCCTTGTCCAACAAACAATAAATCTTTGTTCTTCGGATCTATACTTGGCGTTCCTTTAATGGGATTTCGAATGAAAAGAGGCGGACGTGTTTCTGCACCGGACTCGAAATCGAGGAAATATATTTTTCCAGACAATGAAATCTGAATGATTTCTTTCAATTCATTTTTCGAAAGAAACGCTGGATTCAAATTACTTAAAAATGGAATTTCATTTTTCTTCCAGTTCACAACAAGGGGCTGTCCTGTCCAGCCTGCCCCGCCGCCCCAATAACCAAACGCGCCTTTCATTGAATCAATAGCCGTGCGGAATTCCCAGTCTTTGATAATTTTTTTAGGTTGAAAGGAAATTTCTCCGCGGACCGGCGAGTTTCTCTGATTTCCACCTCGAAAGGTGAAAATCCCATCTTTGTTTTCTTCGTCGATTTCAAAATATAAATTTTGAATATTTCTGACAGAAGAGTCTTTCGATTCAATGTTGAAGGTTGAATCTAACAGTGTGTTGAAATAACTAATTTCTGTTTTTGTTGGAACGACTTTTAGTTCCTCATTTTTTTTTGAATGACTCGAATGGTCTTGGCAGGAAGCAAGAAAAACAATGCACAAGCACGAGAGAATAATATGAGAACTTGCTTTTATCATGAAGTCGGACAAAGATAGTCACGTAGGTTCCACTAAATTTGCATTCAAATAATTCACAATTATGAGCGCTTGGGAGAATAAAGAGCAGTTTGCGAAGATGAAAGATGAAAACGATTCGTTGAAATCTTTTCGTGAAGAATATTTTATTCCACAGCACAGCGGAGCGCCTATGTTGTACTTCACTGGAAACTCGCTAGGGCTTCAGCCCAAAGGAGTGAAAGAGTATTTGTTGCAAGAATTAAGTGACTGGGAGAAGTTTGGTGTGGAAGGTCATTTCGATGCGAAGCGCCCTTGGTTCAATTACCATGAAGTACTTACGGAATCACTTGCAAATGTTGTAGGCGCTAAAAACTCTGAAGTTGTCGCAATGAATCAACTTACGGTGAATTTACATTTATTGCTCATTAGTTTCTATCGTCCGGAAGGAAAACGCACAAAGATTTTATTCGAACACAAACCTTTTCCTTCCGATCGTTATGCCTTTGAATCACAAGCGAAGTTGCACGGCTTAAATCCAGATGAAGTGTTGGTTGAAATGCAGCCGCGTGAAGGTGAAGTGTTGTTGCGTGAAGAAGATATTTTAGCGAAGATTAACGAACTCGGAGAAGAGCTTGCCGTAGTTTGTTTTGGTGCAGTGAATTATTTCAGTGGGCAATATTTTAATTGTGAAGCGCTTGCGAAAGCTGGGCACGCCGTTGGTGCTATGGTTGGATTAGACCTTGCGCACGCTGCAGGGAATATTGATTTGCAGTTGCACAATTGGGACATCGATTTCGCATGTTGGTGCAGTTACAAATATTTGAATAGTGGTCCTGGAGGAGTTTCGGGTGCTTATGTTCACGAGCGCTTTCATGGCGCAGAGATTTTGCGTTTAGCCGGCTGGTGGGGCAACAAAGCGGAGACGCGATTTCTGATGCAGAAAAATTTCGATCCAACACATTCTGCAGAAGCATGGCAAATGAGCAACGCTCCTGTTTTATCTATGGCCGCTCATAGAGCCGCTTTAGATCTTTTCGACAAAACTTCCATGTCAGCGCTGCGCGAGAAGTCGAAAGCGTTAACGGCATACTTAGAATTTATTTTTCAAGAATTGAAATCGAAGGCAGTTCCGGTTGAGCAATTGACATCTCACGATGCGAATGAAAGAGGTTGTCAACTTTCAATTCGTCTAGAAGGAAGAACCAAAGAGTTTGTTGGTGTTTTAGCGAAGGAAGGAGTGGTAGTCGATTGGCGCGAACCCGACATCATTCGGATGGCACCTGTTCCCATGTACAATTCTTTCCAAGACATTTACGCTTTTGGAAAAGTGATGGAGCGGATTTACGGCGTGAATTAATTCGAACCGAACAGAACTTTACTCGATTCATAAAGGAGTTTCAATGCTCCGAGTAACATAACGATAGCAAATCCGAATTTCACTTTTGCAATGGGAATGTTGTGCGCGAACTTACTTCCGAAGAGTGCTCCTGAAATAAATCCAGCGCCAATTAAAAGTGCTGCTGTGGTGTTCACGTTTCCTTGCTTGTAATAATGCATCACGGCTAGAAAACCTACCGGCAGCAAGAGAACAGCTAAACTTGTCCCTTGCGCTTGCAGTTGTGTGTAGCCCAGAAAGTAGACAAGAGCCGGGACAATAATAAGTCCTCCGCCAACACCGACAAATCCGCTAAGCATGCCCGAGGCCATACCAATGGCGAGAAGCAAGAAAACAATGTATGCAGTAATTTCCATTTTCATAAACTCTGGGTGAAAGTTAGGCTTATTTTTAATTGTTCCACTTCGAACTTCCCTTATTTTTGTTCCACATAAATTGAAAAAAATGAATTTTCCAGCTGAATTAAAGTACACAAAAGACCACGAGTGGGTTCGCATTGAAGGCGATATCGCTACTGTAGGCGTTACAGATTTCGCGCAAAGCGAATTAGGTGATATTGTATTTGTTGAAATTGAAACTCAAGGTGAGAGCCTAGAAGAACATGCAATCTTCGGAACAGTTGAAGCTGTTAAAACCGTTAGTGATTTGTTCATGCCAGTTTCAGGAACTGTTATTGAGGTAAATGCTGGATTGGAAGCTGATCCTGCACACGTGAACAACGATCCATACGGAAGCGGTTGGATGATCAAAGTGAAATTGTCAGAAGGAGCAGACCTTAGTTCTTTAATGGACGCTGCAGCTTATGAAGCGTTGGTGGGTTAATCTTCAAAAAAAATATTTTGCAACTGCTCACATTTTGTGGGCAGTTGTTGTTTTTGGCCTACACGCCATGCCTAGCAACACTTTTCCAAAGATTTCTTTTTGGGAAAATTTAGGTCCCGATAAAATTGTTCACGCGTTCATGTTTTTCGTTGGTTCATCCCTTGCAGTGTTTTCTGGATGGGGCAGAATGAAGTCGGCAGTCATTTGGATATGTTCCGGAGTTCTTCTCGAGTATTATCAATTCTATTTTACGACCGATCGCTCTTTTGATTGGTTTGATGTGATGGCTAATGCTACGGGAGTGTTTATGGCGTTGGTGATTTCAAAAGGAATTGTCTTGAATCGAGGATAGTATAAGAGATTTTTTTTCATCTAGACTTCCTGATAGAATTATAAAGTTTACTTGTGAATTCCGAAGTTCGATTTTATATTTTTCCAATAATCTCTCTCTCTCTGATTGAGCCGGTGCACTTCTAAGCGCATCTTCTTCCCATTCCACATCAGGAGCGCACAAGAAGTGAATGTTCATTCCGTATGAAGGAAGAATTTCAAGTTCAGGTAATTTTAATTTAAAAATCTCATCATTCCAAACTCGTAGAACAAAAATATCGGTATCGAAAATATGATGAACATTTGATGCCGTTTGATTGAAAAGTGAGTATTGACGTTTGACAATAGTTCGAAAGTCATTCTCACTTGCTCGAACAATTTTTCGCTCTTCAAGATATTCGCGAGCAAATTCTGGGATATACACGGAATCTAAAAGCTCTGTTGACAGCCATTTGGAAAGGGTTGTTTTACCACTCGATTCTGGACCCGTGAAAGCAATGCGCATTGAATACTTTGTTGTTACTTTGCAAAGATGTCAAATACTGAGCGACTCTCTTCAAAAATTAAGCAACGCGACTTCAAATTGAATGCGTTGCTGGAACTTACCGAAGCTATTAATGCGAATAGTTCGGAAGAGGATTTGATTTTCCAATTTCAAAATATTGTACAAACGCATTTGGGAATTGAAAAATTAGCACTCTTTGTTAAGCGAGAAGATTGGCAATGCTTGCTTCAATACGGTGACATGAATGTTTCGGAATTCGTTATCCCTGGCGACGACTTTTTTCATTCAAATAAAGGTGTTGCGCTTTCGGAAGATGCTTCGCACGAGTCATTCGACGTCGTTGTTCCTGTGATGCACAACAATCAACCGCTGGCTATTGCTCTTGCTGGCGACAACGCGGAAGATGCCCGAGGAATGAGTCCTGCGGTGAAGCACATGCGCTTCCTTCAAACTTTAACATCGGTGCTTAGTGTTGCTCTCGAGAATAAACGATTGCTTACCAATTTGGTTCAGCAAGAGAGATTGAAAAAAGAATTGGAGCTTGCCGCTGAAATGCAGCAATTGCTTTTGCCAAATCATTTTCCAGACACAGCGGTTTGGAATGTTCAAGGAATTTATCGCGCACACCAGCAAGTGGGCGGTGACTATTACGATGTCTTTCAAATTAGTGAACACGAATGGGTCTTTTGTTTGGGCGATGTTTCCGGCAAAGGAATGCCTGCAGCCTTCTTAATGTCGAATTTCCAAGCCTACGTGCGAAATGCTTTCGAAGAGAAACGTCCAGATTTAGTGAGCCTTGCAAACAAATTGAACAAGCGTGTTTGGGATGCGGTCCAAGGGGAGAAGTTCATAACGTTTTTTCTTGGGGTTTACAATTCAAAAGATCAAGTTCTGGAATACGTGAATTGCGGACACAATGCGCCTGTTTTCAAAACGGGAAATGAATTCAAGCATTTTGGAGCAACGTCAATTGGCTTAGGCATGCTGCCCGAACTTCCGCAGGTTCTCGCTAAGGAAGAAAAACTTCAATCGGGCGATGTTCTTTTGGGATATACCGATGGGTTGGTTGAAGTGAACAATGCTGAAGGTGATTACTTCGAAATTGAAGGCATTGAAAAAAACATGAAAGGCTCACACGCCAAGGATGTTTGTATATCAGTTGAGAATGCCGCAAACAATTTTCGCGGAGAGTGTCTGTTCAGCGACGATGTTGCAATTTTGGCTATTTGTTGGAAATAGCCTGTTCTTGTTTCTTCAGATGAAACAAATCCATTGCAACTAAAATTCCTATGAATCCCCAAAACGGCACCGATGCCTTGTCCGTGTCTAAATAATTGTTCAAGGTGCCGTGCACGAAATAGGTAATTAATCCTAAGAACGCACTGGCTATAATTGCTCGGTGTTCTTTTTCTGCCGCAGCATAAAACAATTTAAATCCGAGCACAAGGGTATACACAAAAATTGAAATAAATAGCAGCAAGCCCAATACCCCTTCTTCCGCAAGAGGACCCAAGTATTCGCTGTGTGCGTTACCGCCATCACCGTTGTTCGTGCTTATGATCGTTCGATCTTTCGCTTGTTGAAACGGCGCGTAAACGAATTGATAAGTTCCAGGTCCCCATCCAACAATGGGCCTTCTGTTAAACATTTCCATGGCGCAATGCCATCGGTTCAATCGTTCTAGATTCGAGGCGTCAGAGGATACGTTCGATATAGAGGAAACGTGTTCATCTAATTTGTCGCTACTCTCTTGTTTGTTCTGTCCCAGTTGCTGTTGAATCGTGTCCCACGAAAAATAAAGTACACTTCCTGAAATAAGTGCCCCGTAGAATACATATTTCAATGGAATGCGAAGCATCATGATTAGCAGTACTCCAAATGCAACCACCACAGAAACCCAAGCCGCACGTGTGAAAGACAGCACAAGTCCAATGGACACAATGAGCAGGGCAGCGTATATTAAGAAGGTCACCAAGGGACTTTTCTTTTTCAAAAAAAGTAAGCCAATGGAAACTGGAAAAAACATAGCCAAAACAGCGCCGTAGCTCGTGTGATCTTTGAATAAAGGCTCCATAACCCAATGAGCACTTTCTTTATCGAAATTGAATTGAGCGTGTCGTGTTACGGTGTAAATTATTACAATGCAGAGTGGCGCTAAATAACTCGCGAAGAATTTTTTTATGTTGGAAAGGTCTTGGAAAAGATGAGCGCCAAGTAGATAAAATCCCGAGATAAACCAAAGTCGTGTAGCAATGAATTTAAATGAGACAAGCGGATACTCGCTTGTTACGGCGGTGAAAACCATCCACAACAAATACAAGCCAATAATGTAGGTGAAAGGATGTTTGAATATTCTTCGGTCTACGCTTTTTCCGGAAATGATCTTGAAAATCATCAAAAGTAAAAGAGCCGCTATGATGGGTTCAGTAGGTAGGTACATGCCAATGTGAGCCACTTCCATTTCCTCAAGATTAATACTCAAAGGAGTGGCCATTACACTGAAGAACCACACCCATTCAATTTTATGAATAGCCAGCCACAAAGCGAATAGCGCAGCAGGAAGGATAAAGAGCAGGTAAAATTCAAAAACAACAGCGAGGCCCTGTGTAACGGCGAAAAAACCACCCCAAAAAAGAATGGGGTTCTTTTTTATAAATGCTGTGAAGGAATTCACGGTTTATCCCTTTTTCAACTTTTCAATGTTGTCGCGAACTAAAATCACCACAACGCCGAAGACGAATGTAGCCATGGCACTCACCACAACAATGAGCCATCGAATGGGGTATGACTTTTTATCGGCAGCCGCGGCCTTGTCTACCACGAGGTGAGAAGAGATGTCTGACTCAACGTCAATCTTCATCAAATCATAACGCTTTCTAAGAATCTGCATTTTCTCATATCCGCCGTCAATTTCGCTTTCAATTTTCTTGTAACGCGTTCCGTATTTTGAAAGAAAGTCCATTTGAACTTTGATTTCTTGGGCTCGATCGGGATGTCCTTCCACAATAGCTGTTCCGTATTGTTCAGTTAAATAGGCAATCTGGTCTTTGTAGCTGTAAACTCCTTTCTCTTGAAGATACTGCATCGAGTCTTCAAGAATTTTTATTTCAGTTTGAAGGGTCTCTAATGAGGATTTAGCATACAAGAATGCCGACATGGCTCGGTCGCTGCGCATTTGGTTACTTACAGAGTCGGTAAGTTGTGCAATGTCGTTGGCAATGTCTCGAGCGCGCTCCGGTGATGCGTCCAATACGGTAATTTCAATGGATCCAAATCTCGTCAAGTCGGCAGATACGTTTTCGTTGTATTCTTTTCCGATTAAAGTGTTCGCTCCGCGGTCTGTTTTGGCAATATCGTAAACTTCCCAAAGGTTATACTTCTCTATAATTCTTCCTCGAACTTGATCCGAGTTAATAATCTGCATCAAACGCTCAGCGTCTTCTTCTTCACCGTAAGCCAATACGTCAGATTTCTTAACATCTTCTAGAAGTTGCTCCCCGAAGCTGTGCTGCTGCGAAGCGAAAAGCACGACAGTGCTTTTGTATTTTTCTGTAATCAGAAAAGAGGCGCCTGCTGCAATTATTGCTGCAGCTGCCGTTACGAGAAACAGATGTTTTCTCCACTTGAAGACAACGACTAATAGATTAGACGAATTCAGGGATTCTTCAGAGTTATTTCCTTGGTTATTCATGCTTTGGTCAATGATTCTGCAAAAGTAAGGTCTTTTGAAGGCGGTTCGAACTGCTTAAAGGAGTTTGCTCGGAAATATTGCCCAACCTCTATTTTCGAGGTGATAAATAAAAAATGGCAGATTAAGACATTTTTCAGTGAAAAATTCGAGTTCCTGTATTACTTTTGCGCCCGAAATTCAAACTGAATACATCTTTCTATGTCAACTCAAAATGGTAAAGTAGTTCAAATTATTGGCCCTGTGGTAGATATCTCTTTCCCTGCTGGCCAAAAGCTTCCTAACATCCTAGACGCCCTTGCTATCAAGCGTTCTGGCGCCGACGATCTAATCCTTGAGTGCCAAAAGCACGTGGGTGAAGATACAGTTCGTGCTATCGCAATGGATGCAACTGAAGGACTTCAACGAGGTGCTGAGGTTGTGGCTCTTGGTCGCACCATCACCATGCCAACTGGAGAGCAAATCAAAGGTCGTTTGTTCAACGTAGTTGGAAAAGCGATTGATGGTATCGGAGAAGTGAGCAACGAAAATGGTAATTCCATTCACCGTGCCGCTCCTCGTTATGAAGATTTGTCTACCGCTACTGAGATCCTTTTAACAGGTATTAAAGTAATTGACTTGATTGAACCATACTCAAAGGGTGGTAAAATTGGATTGTTCGGTGGTGCCGGAGTAGGTAAGACCGTATTGATCATGGAGTTGATCAACAACATCGCGAAAGCATACACAGGTCTTTCTGTATTTGCAGGTGTTGGTGAGCGTACTCGTGAAGGAAATGACTTGTTACGTGAGATGATTGAGTCTGGCGTTATTAAATATGGCGATGCATTCGTGCACGAAATGGAACAAGGCGGATGGGACGTATCTAAAGTAGATATGAAAGCTCTTGCTGAAAGCCAAGCTACATTGGTGTTCGGACAAATGAATGAGCCTCCTGGAGCGCGTGCGCGTGTTGCATTGAGCGGTCTTTCAGTTGCTGAATACTTCCGTGATGGAGATGCTGAGTCAGGTGGACGTGATATCCTTTTCTTCATTGACAACATCTTCCGTTTCACACAAGCGGGTTCTGAGGTATCGGCTCTTTTAGGTCGTATGCCATCAGCAGTAGGTTACCAGCCAACATTGGCTTCTGAAATGGGAGCTATGCAAGAGCGTATTACTTCAACGAAAAGAGGTTCTATTACTTCTGTTCAAGCGGTATACGTGCCTGCAGATGACTTGACTGACCCTGCGCCAGCAACTACATTCGCTCACTTAGATGCAACAACGGTATTAAGCCGTAAGATTGCCGAGTTAGGTATCTATCCTGCGGTAGATCCATTGGATTCTACTTCTCGTATCTTAACTCCAACTATTGTTGGTGACGAGCACTACACTTGCGCTCAACGTGTGAAAGGAATTCTACAACGCTACAAAGAATTACAAGATATCATTGCGATCTTGGGTATGGACGAATTATCTGAAGACGATAAATTGGCTGTATACCGCGCTCGTAAAGTGCAGCGTTTCTTGTCTCAGCCATTCCACGTGGCAGAGCAATTTACCGGTATCCCAGGGGTATTGGTTCCAATTGAAGAAACAATCAAAGGTTTCAACATGATCCTAGACGGAGAGTGTGACGAGTTTCCAGAAGCTGCCTTCAACTTGAAAGGTACCATCGAAGAAGCTATTGAAGCTGGTAAGAAAATGTTGGCTGAATCACAGAACTAAGAGCAATTATGCGCGTTGAAATAATTACCCCAGAAACCGTCCTCTTCCAAGGAGAAGCAGAATATGTTTTCCTTCCTGGAAGTTCAGGTGGATTGGGAATCTTGAACAATCACGCCCCCCTTATTTCGTCGTTGAAAAAAGGAAGCGTGCGAGTGAAAGATGCTCAAGGCAAAGAATTGACTTTTGATGTGCTTGGCGGTACCGTTGAGGTATTGAACAACCAAGTAATGGTTTTAGCTGAATAATACTTCCTCAACGGAAGAACAATCTATCGTTATGAATATTGAACAACTTAACACCGGCTCTCTTACAGGAGAGTTGAAGGTGACTCTTGACCCTATTGATTACAACGAGACTTACGAAACGGCCTTAAAGACCTACCGTAAGCGTGTTGATTTACCTGGGTTTCGCAAAGGTGCAGTTCCTGCGTCTTTAGTGAAACAACGTTTCGGAAAATCATTATTGGTCGACGAAATAAATAAAATGCTGCAAGATGCTATCGGAAATTATGTTTCTGAAAACAAACTTGAGTTATTAGGTAGTCCAATTCCAAAGGAAGGCGATGATGTTGGAGATTGGGACAACCCATCAACATTTACGTTCACTTACGAAATTGGATATGCTCCAACATTCGATTTGAATTTAGACAAATCAAAAACGTTTACGAAGCTTGAGGTAGATGTGAGCGAAGAGCTAATCTCTCGTCAAATGAAGGAATATGCTCGTCGTCACGGTCAATTGTCTAAGCCAGAAGTTACAGAGTCAGAAGACATGATTATGGCTGAAATTGCCGAGTTGAATGAAGACGGTTCTGTGAAAGAAGGCGGTGTTTCAAACAAGTCTTCAATTTTCTTAGAATACATCAAAGACGAAGCAACGAAAGCGCTGTTCGTAGGGAAGAATATTGGTGAGACAGCTGTGGTTGATCCATTCTTATTGAATGCCGATCACGAAGATCTTTCTCGCATGTTGGGTGTTACGCACCACGACCTTCACCACCTCGATTCGAAATTCCAAGTGATCATCTCTGAGATTATGCGCATGCAACCCGCAGAGTTGAATCAGGAATTGTTCGACAAGCTATTCGCTCCGGGCACTGTAACATCTGAAGATGAAATGAAAGCGCGCGTAACGGCTGACTTAGTTGCTATGTTCGAAAAAGATTCAGAGTGGATGTTCAAGCGTGACTTCGCGAAGGATATCGTTGATATGGTTTCTATTGAATTACCAGACGAGTTCTTGAAGCGTTTCATTCTAATGACCAACGAGAAGCCAATTGAAATGGCTCAGTTGGAAATGGAATACCCAGGCTATGCAAACGGATTGAAGTGGCAGTTGATTGAAAATAAAATCATCAAGGAAAACGAAATAAAAGTTTCTTTAGATGATGCTATGGATTACGTGAAAGCTTCATTAGTGGATCGTTTCAAGTCATACGGCATGCCTGTAGACGAGGAGCGTCTAGATCAATTAGCGAAGCAAACTCTTGCGAAGCAAGAAGAAGCAAAGAATGTTTATGATATGTTGTATGAAGACGGAGTAATGAAAGTTGTTCAGGCGAATTGTTCTTTGAAAATTGAACGTTTGCCTTACGAAGATTTCAAACACCGCGCTCAGCACTAAATAGAAATTGTAGAAAAAGAAAAACCTCGGAAATTCCGAGGTTTTTTTATGTCTAAATTGTTAAATAATTAATTCGGAATCAAAGAGATTTTTTCGAGTATTTCTGAAATCTCACGTTTCGCAGAAAGAATTTTCTTTTCAATTTCCTTACGCATGCTTTCTGCTCCTTTACCTGTGAAAATGCCCATGTTGTTTTCGTAAGATTTGATATCGCCTTTCAACTTATCAATCTTGTCACGCAAAATCATTTTCTCTCTATTCAAACCTTTATCGCCAGTAGACTTAATCGTCTCAATACGCGATTTGTAACGGGTCATGTCTGCTTCTTTGCGATCCGTGTTCAACTTGCCATACTTGTCATCGAAAGCTGCTTTGTGGCGCCCTTGCATTGTTGCGTAATGCTCTCTCGGAACATGCCCCAATGCTTGCCAGCGCTCATTGAACAGACGCAACATAGAAAGATCTTCGTTTTTGTTACCCGAAAGCGGAGTGTTCTCAATTTCTGTCAGCAAAGCTTCCTTCAATCGTAAGTTCTCTTCTTGAATTCCTGTCAATTCTCCGAAGTGCTCTTTCTTTCTCTGGAAGAACATGTCGCAAGCAGAACGGAAGCGCTGCCATAATTTTTGTTCCTCTTTCGGATCTGCACCACCAACCTGTTTCCACTTGTCTTGAAGCTTTTTAATTCCTTCAGTGGCCAATTTCCAGTCGCTGCTGTCTTGAAGCGTTTTAGCTTCGTTTATGATTGTCTCCTTAGCTTTTTTATTCTTTTCGTAAACCTCTTTACGAGATTCAAAATATGTTCCGCGCTTAGTGAAAAACAAATCACATAAACCACGGAACTCTTGCCAAATTTCTTCGTTCTCTTTTTTCTTTACCCAACCAATGGTTTTCCATTCTTCTTGAAGTTTTAAAACTTCTTCGGTCCACTTGTTCCAACTGTTGCTCTGAGAAAGATCCAATTCAAGAATCTCTTTCATGCGCTGAATAAGAAGTGTTTTCTTCGATAAATTTTCGTTGCTGCTTGCGCTTAATGCATCGTAATGAGTCTGAACGCGCTCTTGTTCAACACGCAACACTCCAAAGAAATCGTCGCCCATTTGCTGGAATGTTTCTCTCGGAGAAGGACCAATGAGCATCCACTCACGCTGAAGTCTTCGCACCTCAACTTCCAATTCATTAATAGACTCAATAGCAGAAAGTCCTTTCGCTAATTCCATTAACTCTTCCTTCAACTTGTGATTTACTTTTAAATCGTTTGCCTGAAGTTCTTTGTAGATATTGATGTGATAAAAAAAGTCTTGATTCGATTTGTGCCAACGATCAATTAACGCAGGATATTTATCTCCAGGAACATCACCTGTATTGTCCCAATATTCTTTTATTTCTTTTTGAAGAGAAAAAGCTTTTCCAATATTTTCTTCGTTCTTGGTAAGTCGCTCCATGCGATCACACAAGTCAGATTTTATTTCGAAATTACGTGAACGCTCTTGTGCAAGTGCTTTGCCAGCTATTTGAATTTTGTCTTCGTATTCTTTCAGTAATTCTTGAAGTGTACCCTCCAATTCATGAGGCGCGTATACAAAATCTGCTTCCGCACCTTCTGCATTTTCAGATTTGAATTGCTCCCACTGCAACTGACGCTCTTTCACGCTTTCAGCTTTCCAGTTACTGCGAATGTTTTTTACTTGATCACGCACCAACATAATATCTTCAGCTTGAAGTAAGTCGCGCAACTGGCCTATTAATTCCTCTTTCATTTTTCTATCTTCGATTCTATCACAAATTTAACAAAGAATTTTCATAATTCCTTTGAACATTTCACTCCGAACAAAGTATTATTTCTAATTTAGAAAAATGCAAAACGAAGCGCCTTTAGATCTAGCGAAATGCCGATTGAAAATTCAACGGTATTGCGACAAGGCGGAACGCGCGCCGTTCGATGTAGAAAAGAAATTAATTCAATACGGAGTGTGGTCACAAGACCGACAAGAACTCATGTCGGAATTAATTACACTGAATTTATTAAGCGAATCGCGCTTCGCTTCAGCATTCGCTCACGATCATTTCGAATTTCGAAAATGGAGCAAGCGGAAAATTGAATTGCATCTGAAAGCGAAACGCGTTTCTCCGCGAAACATTCAAGACGCTATTCGAAATTTACCGAGTGAAGGAGATGCGCTTCAAATACGTGCACTGCTTCCCGCCCTTCAAAAAAAATATGAAAAAAAAGGAAGGTTAAAAAATCAGTATGCAGCGAAATCCTTGATTCGAAAAGGGTTTCAGACCGAGGAAGTATTTAAAGTGCTCCGCGAGATGAGTGAAAGTTTTGACACGTTTTTAGATTAATTGACTTACTTTTGCGCTATAAAATTTCATTCCAGATGGCGATAACAATTGACGCGATCAACGAACTGAAAGAGCGCACGAGAGCGCTCGGGAGGTATCTTTGAC
>CANKYR010000044.1 GCA_947488195.1 Flavobacteriales bacterium | reverse complement strand
TTGGCCTGTGCCTAAAACCACTCGTTACAACGAAAAGGGACAAGTGGTTTACGAAAAAGAATTATTGCTAGACGGAAGAGGTTTCGAGAAATCCTATTTCGACAATGGAACTCCGAATGACATTACCATTTACTATCACGGCCCGTCTGAAATCTCGGAATACTTAGCGTATTTCAACACTGGACAATTGAAGAAGAAAACATACTATCGCGCAAAGAATGATACGCTTGCTGCTGAATATTTCGAAGACGGAAGCATTAAAACGATCAATCTCACTCCAAATATTGGAAGCGGGAACACGAAACAAACCACCGAGAACTATTACTCTCCGGGAAAGTTAGAATCACAAACCTTCTATACCTACAAAGATGGAATTACAGATCAACACATTGAGAAGTACTACGAAAACGGAAACTTCAAATGGGAACTTGTTCTTCATGAAAAAGAGCAAACAGAAAGAGACTTTTATCGAAACGGAAAATTAAAAACCGAGAAACGTTATGTCTACGATTTACTGAATGGAAATTGGATTCAAAAAGATTCGTTGGGAAACACGCTTCGCAATTGCTTTTATTCTTCCGGATTCAAACTCGGGAAATGCGAAACAATAGGACCTGTAAAAATCGTTTCTGCACCTAAAGACGAGCTAAAGGTGTGGCGAGCTGCTGTTATTTCAACCTATTTGAGGCAGTTCTACAACAACAGCATTCAAGATCCTTCCCCGAGTTTCATTGAAAAAGAAAAAATAGATAAAGACGCTCAGATTATTTGGAAGGTAGTAGAATATTGCAATCAAAACGGATACACCTTCCTGCCGAATATTGATGCGAAGATTGATGAAAAAATTTCGTACACGTTCAACGCACCTGTTAGTGCTTATGATCCGCATGAACAACAGATAGACTCCATCTTAATTTCAAGAGGATTCAGCATTTCAAAAAAATCGAAGCAAGCGGGATATTGTACTTTCCAACTCACAACCGAAGACTATCACGGTATCGCATCGTTCAATGAAATGCTTGTTAAGTTTTTTCCATTTAACAGTGGATATTTCTATGCGAACAGTCTTCAACCTGAAGTTGATTATGGATTGAGAGGTTACCGCAATTTCGGCAGTTTTTTATTCGAACGAAGAGAGAATGAGAAGGCATATATTGTTACACTTAACAACTACGGCTCTTCAAAACTATTTACGCTCTACGACGATGGAGACATTGAGTTCTACAACGGTCGCGGCGATTGGAGTCAGCCCGACCTGTCGAATTACCAGCATATGTGGTGGGATTAAGTTACCTCACACTATACTCACCAAGCGTAGTAGCGATCTCATCGGCAAGTGGAAGGACTTCTTTCGTTCCGATACCTACGCAATAGAACCCTCCAGTTTTAGCAGCTTGAACGCCTGAAATGGCATCTTCGAAAACGATACATTCACTTGGTGTTAATCCTAACTGCTCAGCTGCTGTTAGGAAAACGGTTGGATCTGGTTTCGATTTAGAAACAACATTTCCATCTACAATAGCATCGAACAAATGTGTAATTCCTAAGCGTTCTAAAATCATTGGAGCGTTCTTCGAAGAAGAGCCCAGTGCAATTTTAATTCCTTTCGACTTACATGATTCAAGGAAAGGAATGGCGCCTGGCAATGCTTCGTCGGCATTCATCTCAGCGGCCAATTCCAAATACCACTCATTCTTAATGTCCATTAGCGATTGCTTCTCCTCTGACGACTTCTCAATGTTTCCTTTCTTCAAGATTAACTCCAAAGACTCGGCTCTGCTTACTCCTTTCAAATGCTCGTTGTCGTCCAATGAAAATTCAACACCAACAGAATTTGCTAAACGCTTCCATGCCTGATAATGATATTTGGCGGTGTCTACAAGAACTCCGTCTAAATCGAAAATGGCTCCTTTCATTCTGCGTGATGGAATACGTATTTAACGTGGTAGTTCACAAGACCATCAATTGGCTTCTTGATTATGTTACCCAATCTTACGCCTTCCAATCTGCATGCTTCTTCCAAACAATGTTTGAAATAGTGAGAGATCGAGCCAACGAAATGAACAGGCACTTTGTCCCAGTTTTCAAAGGACTTCACATGAATATCTAAGAACTCACGCATTCCGTTCACCACCCAATTCATCACATGCGGATGATGTGCGAAGTTTCCAATGAATCGTGTGAAGCTAGCAAGGTATACGTTTGCGTTTGGCTCGCGGTATATTTTCGAAATGAATTCGTCTTTGCTCAATGGAAAGCTATTTTCAAACGCTTCAGCGATTTCAGCGGGAAGTTTTTTGTAGAAATACTCTCGCAATAAAATCTTACCGAAGTAAGAACCGCTAGCCTCATCGCCTAAGATGTAGGCCAATGAAG
The DNA here is from genome assembly GCA_947488195.1 of Flavobacteriales bacterium. Lineage (GTDB taxonomy): Bacteria > Bacteroidota > Bacteroidia > Flavobacteriales_D > Sanyastnellaceae > CAIZGX01. The sequence continues at coordinate 12,861 of CANKYR010000044.1, read as the reverse complement.
GAACTGACTCATGAATGTCTTTTCCATCGAAGAAACAAGAATTACTTCCTGTACCTAGAATACAAGAAATGCAAGGCTCGCCATCGTACGTTGAATAAGAGCTTCCCAACAAATCATGTTCGATCAACAATTCTGCAGTTGTAAAAACAGCACGTAGTCCGCGCTCAATAATTTCACACATCGTTGGCGTGCTGCTTCCAGCCCCGTAAAAATAAACATGAGAAATTTTATCGGCGTAAAGGGCCAGAGGTGCATTTCCTCGAATGGCTCCTTCAACAACTTTCTCATCGTGAAAATATGGATTCAAACCCATCGTTTCAAAATTCCCTAATCGACATCCTTTCTCGTCAATGAGAGCCCAATCACATTTAGTGGACCCGCTATCAGCTATAAGTATCATTTCTCTTTTTTTACTGTTTTATCAATCTGTTATTCCGCTTCAATCACATTTTATGAAGCAAGTCAATTACGCGCTTGCTATAACCAGCCTCGTTGTCGTACCAAGACATAATTTTCACCAAGTTTCCGTTTGCCGAGGTTAAGTCGGCGTCGAAGATACTGCTTGCAGGATTTCCAACTACGTCAATACTTACAATTGGATCAACACAGTATTCCAGAATACCTTTCATTGGGCCTTCTGCTGCTGCTTTCATGGCTGCATTCACTTCCTCTTTGGTGGTGTCTCTTTTCAAGATTACCACTAAGTCGGTTAAAGATCCGTCTGGTGTCGGGACACGTACCGCTAATCCATCCAATTTTCCTTTCAATTCAGGAAGAACCAATCCAACTGCTTTCGCAGCACCTGTGCTTGTTGGCACCATGCTTAAAGCAGCTGAGCGAGCTCTACGCAAGTCTTTGTGAGGAGCGTCTTGCAAACGTTGATCAGCAGTGTATGCGTGAATAGTGGTGATGTATCCTTTTTCAATTCCGAAAGTATCGTTCAACACTTTGGCTATTGGAGCTAAGCAGTTCGTGGTGCAAGATGCATTCGAAACAATTAGATCTTCTGGTGTAAGCGTATCATCGTTAACACCAAGAACAATCGTCTTCACGTTTCCTGTCGCAGGAGCCGAGATAACGACCTTCTTCGCGCCGGCTGTAATGTGCTTTCCAGCGCTAATATCGTCGGTGAAAAATCCGGTGCTTTCAATAACTACATCTACATTCAATTCACCCCAAGGTAAATTTGAAGGATCCTTTTCAGCATACACACGAATCTTCTTTCCGTTTACAATTAAGAAATCTCCGTCAGCAGAAACCTCTGCATTCACACGTCCGTGAATACTGTCGTACTTCAACAAATGCGCAAGCGTCTTAACATCTGTTAAGTCGTTTACGGCAACTACTTCAATATTGTTGTCGGTTAATGTGTGACGAAAGCACATGCGGCCTATACGTCCAAAACCATTGATTGCTACCTTTTTCATCTTATTCTTTTTTCTAATTATTATATCGCTAGAATGCGTGCAATGCGCAATTCATCTCTATTCGGAAGATTGCTGCGTGTGATAGCTTCTTCTAATGAAGTGTATGTTTCTCTGTCGTTCACAATTCCAATCATGACATCTTTTCTACCTTGAAGTAATCCTTCAACGGCAGCTACTCCCATGCGAGATGCGATGACACGATCGTAACAACTCGGCGCTCCTCCGCGTTGCAAGTGTCCGAGAACGGATACTCGTGTATCGTAATCAGGATTCTCTGCTGCTACTTTATTCGCCAATTCGTAGGCTGTTCCGCCTTTCACTCCTTCGGCAACAATGACAATAGAACTAGACTTTCCGCTTTTTTCACTTGCGCGAAGTATTTGCATCAACTCTTCAGAGGTCATCTCGTCCTCTGGAAGAACAATGGCAATAGCACCTGAAGCAATACCCGCTTTCAATGCAATGAAACCACTATTTCTACCCATTACTTCTACGAAGAAAATTCTATTGTGTGAAGTTGCTGTATCACGAATTTTATCTACCGCGTCAACAACCGTATTCGTTGCAGTATCGAAACCAATGCAGTGATCGGTTCCGAATAAATCGTTGTCTATACTGCCAGGAATTCCCATCACAGGAATACCCGACTCTTGAGAAAGAATATGTGCTCCTGTGAACGTTCCATTTCCACCAATGGTAATGAGTGCATCTATGTGATGCTTCGTCATTTGTTCAATGGCAGTGGCTCTTCCTTCTGTAGTAAGAAATTCTTTGCATCTTGAAGACTTTAAGATTGTGCCCCCACGACCTAAGATACGTGCCACCGATCGCTCGTTCAATCGTTTGAAGTCGCCTTCCATTAATCCAGCGTAGCCTTGAAAGATTCCTTCCACTTCTACATTGTGAAAAGCACAAGCGCGAACTACTGCGCGTATAGCGGCATTCATACCCGGAGCATCACCTCCACTGGTCAGTACACCAATTCTTTTTATTCCTGAACTATTCATGTTTCTAAACTAGAATGCTAACTTAGTGTAAATTTTACACTAAGTCCAAATAAAAATAATTTTCTTTCAAAAATCATCTCGTAAATACATTACAACCTGAGGCAAAATATTTGTCTCATGAAAACACAAAACCCTTACTTCAGCGAGACCACATCGGATTTCTTGCCTCTATTCACAGCTGGACCTAAGTTGTGGAAAATCTTTAACAACAACGGATTCACCCAGCAAGCTGGATTCAGCACAAGTCATGCATCGCGCTTGGGGTTTGAGCCTGGAAAAATGATTCATCTGCGTAAAAATGGCGATTGCATGATTGTCTTTTTGAAAGATGGAAGGGTGCACGTGATGAACGGACCGCTTTCTCGCTGGCACTTATTCGACAACTTGAACATTGCAACATTGCGCACTTTATTGGCTTTCTCCAGTTTAAATGAAAACGATCAGTTTGCATTTCGTTCTTATATGAAAGAGCAGTGCAAAGGTTTCCGTGACTTGTTTCATCACTTGCCCGCTAATAACGTTGGATGGAAAAATCGTTTCTTGAATTACTACAGCAGCTACTCCACAAAGGAACTCTTCGAATATGCACAATAAGTGGTGAGGAAGTCTTGTTCTTCGAGAATGAGCTTCCATCCTTCTGTGTGTATTTTTGATGTATGTTGAAATCGTTGCGTCGGAATATTCTCGTTGCCTCACTCCTACTCATTGGCGCTGCTTCGTCTGCTCAAAGAGATATGTTTGGGCTCGACAGCGTTCAAATCAAATTGGTGAACAATAAGGGAATTGGTCCTGAAAATTTATTGGGTATTCGCAACATGCGCGTGGTTTTACACGATGTACTTTATAGAGGCGGATCAAATAATTTTTATCGAAGAGAAGCTGAGCCGAAGACTTACAATTCGCATCCGCTTCCTCCTTGGGGAATAAATAATTTACGTCAAGCCGGATTCGGTGGAGCTATCTATCTGTATTCAAAATATTTCGAAGAAGACTATCCTGAACCCGCTTTAGATTCTCTCTTCGATCTTGGATTCAACTACAGCTGTCAACCCGATTTAAATCGCGACGTCGTCTTTACTTTTTTCGAAGAGGTTAACGCCCTCATTCAATCAGAAAAAAAAGAGCCCTTGTATATCCATTGTTGGAACGGCTGGCATCAAAGCGGCATGCTCAGTGCATTCACGCTTATGCAATTTTGTGGGCTAAATAACCAACAAGCTTTAAAGTACTGGGAACAGAACACCGATGGTGCTTTCAAAGGATATCCGCATGTTAAATCTGAAATACTTAAGTTCAAACCTTTTGATGAGTTCAAAACAGATTCGTTGACAAGAGCGCGTATTTGTCCTTGTATGACTGAATCCATTCTCAAAACAAAGGACGTTCAAAAGCTCCACGACGTGCAGAAAGAAGACGATTCTGCTCAAAAAGAAATGATGGAAGTTCGCGATGAAAAACTACCTGTTGAACTTCAATCCCACACTCACACCGTTAAATCGGGCGAGTCGCTTTCTTCTATTGCCGAGAAAGAGCACACTTCCGTTAAAACACTCTGTCGCGAAAACAACATTAAAGAAACCAGTATCATTCGAATAGGACAAAAACTTATTGTTCCAGGACCGAATAGAACTTCTCCCGAAGTGCTTGATAATCCGCTTAAAAAATTCCACAAGATTAAATCTGGCGACACTCTCTCGGGCCTTGCCATTAAGCATCATACAACAGTAGCTAAGATCTGCAAACTCAACAATTTCAAGCCAACGAAAACGCTTCAAATTGGAGAGAAAATTCGTGTGCATTAAAACGGGCTGTCGTCTTCGTCGAGAGGTTTGATAACAGGATTAGACTTGTTGTAAAACTGACTGTGTGTTGAATGATAATACACAAACTCTTCTTCGTCTCTAACACGAGCATCTGCCGTTATTGCGACACCTGAGGCGAATAAAAAATCGGGGCGGAAATAATCGTTGTTCATCCATGCATTAATGTCCTTTCGTAACATAAACACGCGGCTCATGTAATGCTCCATTAAATTCCAATTGTATACGCTCAAGAGTGACGGGAATTTACCATACGAATAGTCAATTAAATCACATGTCGTCGTCCCAACAATGAGCACACCTCTTTCATTTCCCAACACGTCGTTTTTCAGTCCAGTTAAAAACATCTTCAGCAATTCAGGTGAAAGCTTTCCTTCGTTGTAATTGTATTTTATTTTATCAATGATGATGAGTCCCTTCGAATGTTTATCTTGAAATTTCATAATGCCCTCCATCGCAACATTCAGGTGAGGCTCTTTGAATTCTTGGAAGTAAAGCGGCTTGTTGTGTAAATCTTCCAAATGTTTCAAGCAAAGCGAATCCCAATATAAAACGTCATTCGTCACTTCGTGAAAAGAAGGGATTTCTTCTTTCGCTCGTTGTAACATTATTTTGTACATGAAAAGCTCTGGCGAAATATCTGAACTCACATAAAGAACGGGAATTCCAACATCGGCATTCATTAAGGCAATCTGCAATGCCATGCTTGTACTTCCCGAATGTTTGTTCGCCACAAGCAATGAAATCTCTTGTGATCGAATCCCTCCATTCTTGTCCCACAAGTCTATTCCCGTTAAAAAGGAAACAACCTGATTGGTTTCGTTCTGTTCAATTCTACGCAGCGAATGCGCCATTAATTTCGACCAATTAAACATGCTTTTCTTTTTCACAAATTGAAGGTCAAATTGCCTTCATTTTCGAAATGTTGAAAACTAAAAAAGGGAGCTTTCGCTCCCTTCTTCAATCTAAAAAAATATCTTATTTCAACTCAGTTGCTTTTTCTGCTTGACCTGATTTTCTGTAACATTCTTGAAGTACTTTCTTCAAAGATGCTTGTGTCGGATCTTGGTCGTAACAAACTTTAAAATGTTCGGCAGCAACTGCAAATACAACCTTTGTTTCAGCTTTACACGCATCGAAACGTGCAGCTTCCCTTGGGGGGATTGCATCGCAAACTTTGAATTTCTCTACACCTTGGTTGTAAGACATAACCGCCAAGTTATAATGTGCATCGAAGTATGTTGGATTTAATTCCAACGCTCTGTTGTATACCTTTTCAGCCTCAACCGGATTGTTGTTCTTTTCGTAAGTCACACCCAACACGAACAATACACTTTCATTCTTTGGATCTGCCTCTGCTAAAGCAATCAATACATCGTGTGCCTTTTGATAATCTTTGTCTTCAATATAAATATTAACCTCTGCGGTTAGGATTGAAGAGTTCTTAGGGTATTTAGCGCGTGCCTCGCCTAAAATTTTAACCGCCTCTTCCTTTCTTCCCGCTTTCACAAGCATGTTCGCAATGCGCGAGTAACAATCAGCCGCTTGGTAGTTCATGTTTGCACATGTTGTAAAATTGGCAAGAGCTTTATCTACATTTCCACAAGCCTCATGACAAATACCTGAGTAATAAATATAGATTGTGTCTGAAACACCAAACATTTTACTGGTCTCAATTAGATTGTCGTAATGAACGGCAGCTCCGCAGGTATTGCTGGATTTGTATGCCGCAATTGCCTTTCCTTCTTCCAATCTGCGCGCGTTGTCTACAACTACACCTATTTCCATTACATAGTCCTTACTAAGCTCTAACGCTTTGGTATAAGATGTAACAGCTTCATTGAAAGAACTTGCGTACTTCATACTTAAGACACTATCCATTGCAATGTTCATGTAGATATCCCCACGATATCTCCAGTATTTTTCTTTACTGGTTGCTTTGGGATTTGAAGACGCTTGATTGATGTAATTCAAAGCCTCTTCGAAATTCTTGTCTTCGTTTGCTCTGAAAGCATTGGTAAGTTCAGCTTGTGCGAAGGTTGCAAACGATGTTAGAACAGTCGCGAATAGGATTAGTGTTTTTTTCATGATATGTTTTTTTTTACATTTTCCCCTTTGGCAACGTTAGTGCCAAAAGAACTTATTGCAATTTATTCCTCACCTCCTTCGGTTGGAGCTGCAGTTTCACCTTCGGCTGCATTTTCCTCGCCTTCGGTAGCTTCGCCTTCATTTTCGTCACGAATAACAGCACATACTGCCGCTATCTCATCATTTCCACGAAGGTTAATCAACTTCACGCCTTGGGTGTTTCTTCCCATCACACGCAATGCATCTACGCTCAAACGAATCGCAATTCCAGATTTATTAATAATCATGAAATCAAATTCATTGTCTACAGATAGAATGGCACACAACGGTCCGGTCTTATCTGTGATGTTGATGGTCTTCACTCCTTTTCCACCTCGATTCGTTACACGGTAGTCTTCCAAAGATGAACGCTTTCCGAATCCTTTGTCAGATACAACCAAGATATCGCTGTTCGGATCGTCAACGCATACCATTCCAATTACTTCGTCGGTTGCGCTTCCAAGAGAAACGGCCTTTACTCCTTGCGCTGTTCTTCCAACTGCACGAACTTTCACCTCTGGGAAACGAATGGCTTTACCTTCTTTTGTTCCCATAATGATCTCACTTGCTCCAGTCGTCAAACGCGCTTGTAACAATTCATCTCCGTCTACAATGGTAATCGCATTGATACCTGATGAACGTGGTCTGCTGTAAGCCTCTAATGATGTCTTCTTTATTAATCCTTGTCTTGTGCAAAGAATAACGAAGTTCGATTTCAAATTCTCCGCGTTATTCAAATCCTTCACAGGGATGTATGCCAAAACTTTGTCGTCTGGCTCAATTTGAATCATGTTCTGAATCGCACGTCCTTTCGCCGTCTTTCCTCCTTCCGGAATTTCAAACACACGCATCCAGAAACATCTTCCTTTCATTGTGAAGATGAGCAAGTAGTCGTGGTTTGTTGCGGTGAAGATGTGTTCTACAAAATCTTCTTGACGTGCAGATGTTCCTTTCGCTCCAACACCACCGCGGCTCTGCGTGCGATACTCGTTTAAGTTTGTACGTTTGATGTATCCCGCGTGCGTAATGGTAACAACCATGGCCTCATCAGGAATCATGTCTTCAATACTTAAGTCAGCAGATGAGAACTCAATAATAGAGCGACGCTCATCTCCATACTTATCTTTCAAATGCGTTAACTCATCTTTAATAATTTGCATGCGCAATTCCTCACTGTCCAAAATTGAACGAAGACGTGTGATCAACGCCATCAATTCAGCATGTTCTGCACGAATCTTATCACGCTCTAATCCTGTAAGTCTTTGCAGACGCATCTCAAGAATGGCCTTCGCTTGAATTTCAGATAATCCGAATTGTTGAATCAATCCGTCTTTCGCTTCGTCTGGCGTTTGTGATTTTCTAATCAATGCAATAACTGCATCAATGTTATCTAACGCAATTAAATATCCTTCTAAGATGTGCGCGCGCTCTTCAGCTTTGCGCAATTCAAATTTCGTTCTACGCGTAACCACTTCATGGCGATGCTCTACGTAGTGACGAATGATGTCTTTCAAGTTTAATACTTCAGGACGACCATTAACCAGAGCAATGTTGTTTACTGAAAATGAGGTTTGAAGACCTGTATACTTGTAAAGATTATTCAACACAACATTTGAAATCGCATCGCGCTTCAATTCATAAACAACACGTACTCCATTTCTATCCGACTCATCGCGAATTTCAGCAATGCCATCAATCTTTCCTTCAACAACCAATTCCCATGTGCGCTTCACCATGTCTGCTTTGTTGATCTGGTATGGAACCTGTTCAACAATGATACACTCGTGATTTGCAACTTGTTCAATGCGTGCTTTCGCGCGAATAACTACACGACCTCTTCCTGTTTCATAGGCAGACTTCACTCCCTCCAATCCGTGAATAACACCTCCTGTTGGAAAATCTGGAGCCTTGATGTGTTGCATCAATTCTTCAATCGTAATATCATGGTTGTCGATATAAGCAGCTATACCGTCGCACACTTCCGTTAGGTTGTGTGGAGCCATGTTAGTAGCCATACCAACCGCGATTCCACTTACACCGTTCAACAACAAGTTTGGAACTTTCGCAGGCATTACTTTTGGCTCTTGCAACGAATCGTCGAAGTTTGCCTGCCAGTCTACCGTATCCTTATCTAAGTCTTCTAAAAGTTCTTCAGCTAATTTGCGTAAACGTGCCTCAGTATAACGCATCGCAGCAGCGTTGTCACCGTCCATAGAACCGAAGTTACCTTGTCCGTCTACCAATGGGTAGCGCAAAGACCAAGGCTGTGCCATACGCACCATAGTTTCGTATACCGCCGAGTCACCGTGTGGGTGATACTTACCCAATACCTCTCCGACAATACGCGCAGACTTTTTGTAAGGTCTGTTCGACAACATTCCTAAGTCGAGCATTCCGTACAATACACGTCTGTGAACGGGTTTAAGTCCATCACGAACATCTGGTAACGCTCTACTCACAATCACCGACATCGAGTAATCGATGTAGGCAGATTTCATTTCATCTTCAATGTTTATCTTAAGAATTCTTTCTCCTGCTTCCATAGTGCTTATTCCCGCTTATAAAATTGTACTGTCACGGGTACGCGAAAATACTTCTGAATCGATAGAAAATTGACCATAACTGTCGCTTATAGTTATTCACAAATGTCAAAATGGCTGTGGAAAATTCAATGGTATAATGTTTATTGTATCCGAAGTAAGGAATACATTTGAGGTTGACTAACTAAGGTAAGGAAAGATATGGACGCTAAGTTTTCAGAACAGGTACAAGAAGTGCTGCGATACAGCAGAGAAGAGGCATTGCGGTTGGGACACAACTACATTGGAATTGAACATTTTTTATTGGGGATTCTTCGTGAAGAAGATTGCACCGCCACTAAGGTTTTAAAAAGCTTGGGCGTTGACCTTTCTTTTTTGCGCAAAAGCGTTGAAGCATCAGTGCGAAACGCAGGATCTTACGGTTCTTCAACTGTAACCAGTTCCGGCATATCCTTGGTGAAACAAGCAGAGCGCGTATTGAAGCTATCCTACATCGAAGCTAAATCGCACAAAAAGACTATGGTGAATACTGAGCACCTTCTTCTGACTATTTTAAAAGATTCCGACAATGTTGTTACTCGCGCGCTCGAACCAATGGGTGTGGATTACAACGCCGTGAATCGCGAATTAGGCGACGGAGAGGATGAGGACGTTCGTAAATCAGATCTTCCACGTGCAGAATTTCCAAATTCGGACGACGATGAAGAAGAAGACCGCCCATTCACAGGTGGCTCAGGCGGCACCGTTAAAAAGCCCGGAGATTCAAAAAGCAAAACTCCGGTTTTAGACAACTTCGGTCGCGACTTAACCAAGTACGCGATGGAAGGAAAACTAGATCCAATTGTTGGACGTGAAAAAGAGATTGAGCGTGTTTCTCAAATTCTTTCAAGAAGAAAGAAAAACAATCCTATTCTAATTGGTGAGCCAGGTGTTGGTAAATCAGCCATTGCTGAAGGTCTTGCTCTTCGTATCATTCAGAAAAAAGTATCACGTGTGCTTTTCGATAAGCGTGTGGTGACATTAGATATTGCTTCCTTGGTTGCGGGAACGAAATACCGTGGACAGTTCGAAGAACGTATGAAGGCGGTGATGAATGAATTGGAAAAATCTCCAGATGTCATTCTATTCATTGATGAAATTCATACCATTGTTGGAGCAGGTGGGGCAAGCGGAAGTCTTGATGCAAGCAACATGTTCAAGCCGGCCTTAGCGCGTGGCGAAATTCAATGCATTGGTGCAACTACACTCGACGAATACCGTCAGTATATTGAAAAAGATGGGGCATTGGAGCGTCGCTTTCAAAAAGTAGTTGTTGACCCAACTACCGTTGAAGAAACAATTCAGATTTTAAATAACATTAAAGACAAATACGAGTCGCATCACAGCGTAACGTACACAGAAGAAGCATTACAAGCTTGTGTGAAGTTAACGGCTCGATACATTACAGACCGTCACCTTCCAGACAAAGCAATTGATGCTTTAGATGAAGTAGGTTCTCGTGTGCACTTGCAGAACATTTCAGTTCCGCAGGAGATCATTGAGATTGAAAAAGAAATTGAAGGAATTCAAGAGGAAAAACTTCGTGTGGTTCGCAGCGCGAAATACGAAGAGGCTGCTCAATTGCGCGACAGACAAAAAGCGCTTGAGACTAGACTCGATGAGGCGAAGAAAAAATGGGAAGATGAATCTCGTACCCAAAGAACACAGGTAACTGCTGCAAACGTAGAAGAAGTTGTGGCCATGATGACAGGTATTCCAGTTCAGAAAGTCGCTGAGACCGAAAGTGGTCGTCTTGCAAAAATGGATAAGGAACTTGAAGGAAGAGTTATTGGACAAGAAGAAGCTATCTTGAAAGTGGTGAAAGCCATTAAGCGTAATCGTGCAGGATTGAAAGATCCGAATCGTCCGATTGGTTCATTCATTTTCTTGGGTCCAACAGGGGTAGGAAAAACACAACTTGCTAAAGAATTAGCTCGTTATATGTTTGATTCCGACGACGCGCTTATTCGTATTGACATGAGTGAGTACATGGAGAAATTCGCTGTGTCTCGCTTAATTGGAGCACCTCCGGGATATGTTGGTTATGAAGAAGGTGGACAATTGACTGAAAAAGTTCGTCGCAAACCATACAGCATCATCTTGTTAGACGAAATTGAAAAAGCGCATCCCGATGTTTTCAATCTACTGCTTCAAGCGTTGGATGACGGACAAATGACCGACAGTATGGGTCGTAAAATCGACTTCAAGAATACAGTTATTATTATGACATCAAACATTGGAGCGCGTCAGCTTCAAGACTTCGGAGTCGGTGTTGGTTTTGGAACAACTTCACGTTCAACGCAAGAAGACGACAGCAAGAAAGGTGTGATTGAAGCGGCTTTGAAGAAAGCGTTCTCTCCTGAATTCTTGAATCGTGTCGACGATATTATTGTATTCAACGCATTGAAGAAAGAAGATATTCATGAGATCATCGATATCGAATTGAAGAAGCTCTTCTCTCGTATCACAGAGCTTGGATATACCATTGCCCTTACCGAGGCGGCCAAAGACTACATTGCTGACAAAGGATTCGATGAGAAATACGGTGCGCGTCCATTACGCAGAGCCATTCAAAAATATCTGGAAGATCCGTTGGCTGAAGAAATCATTAACAGTCAGATTAAACCTGGAGATACACTTCACGTAGATTTCGACACTGAGTTGAATGAAGTGAAGATGCATGTAGAGAAGGGAACTCCTCCGGCTGCAGAATAATTATTCCACTATTGCTTCAACGGTAATGACCTTTATGGCGTTACCGTTGGAGAAAAGTGTTACGAATTTAACTTCCTTTCCTGCTTTATTCGGAGCTGAGAACGTGATTTTCAACGTTGTCTTTTCTCCAGGAGCAAGTACATCTTTCATCAGAACAGGCACCGTGCATCCGCATGACGCTTCCACATTGTCTATTTTCAATTCCGTATTTCCTGAATTAGAAATGACAATTTCTTTGGTGGTGAAACTTCCCTTAGCCACTCTTCCCAAATAGACAATACCACTTCCAACTTCGAGCTTGGTAGTTTCCTCTTCCTTCTTATTGATCGACACACTCTCAATCTCTATGCGTCGTTCAAGTCGAGCGCCTTTACTGTAAATACTTTTCATTTCATTTTTAATATCATCACTCACTCCTGCTTTAGACTGATTTTCTCCGAATGGAAGCGGAATGATCTCGAGTGTTTTCAATTCAAATGCCTTTTGAAAAATTTCATCTTTCATCCATTTGTTTTTCAATGAAGCAATGCGTCGCAACGAAAGTCTTCGGTTGTAATCGCTTGCTGCGCGAGGGCTAGCGAATCCTCGCACTGTGACTTTCACTGTATTGCCTGATAACAATTCTTTTCTCAACAACGATTCAAAAAGAGTCAAATCGTTCATTCCTTGTTGAACTTTATTTTCGAAAAAAGCATCTACTTCTACCTCGGTATCTTCACCAGCTCCTTTTTCACTTCCTAATTTACTGGCGTAGGTTTCCTTCAACTTTAAATAATTAGTGAAGGTCTCCGTATATGTGAACAACGTTGTGGTATCGTTTGAATCTGGATTCGGTTCATCGTTGTGGAAATACAATTTCACAGGAAGAACTTTATTCAATTCGTACAAGGAAGTGTAGAGCGAATCTGTTTTGGTCTTCGTGATTTCCTCTTCCTTCAGTTGCCACGTTGCAGCGTATAAATCCGTGCAACAAGGCGGAAACTTCGAACCGTCATCTAATGGACGATCGGAAGTGAAAAATGCAATTCCTTTTTCTTGATTGAAACTCAATCCCCAATCGTTGTAGTTGGAATTCAATCCACGTCCGGCATTTTCAGGACGCTGGAAACTGCCTGGCTTTCCATTGGAATAATATATTTCCCAACCCCCAAATCCTTCGTACCATGTTGAAGTGAAGTACAATCTA
>CANKYR010000043.1 GCA_947488195.1 Flavobacteriales bacterium | reverse complement strand
CTGAAGCGTTGAAACACGCCTACAAAAAACATCCTTACGCTTGGTCTCCAATCGGAAGCATGGAAGATTTGAACGCTGCGAAAGACGAAGACTTCGTGAACTTCTACAAAACATTCTACGTTCCGAACAACGCCGTTCTTTCGCTAGCTGGAGACATGAACGTGGAAGAAACGAAGAAGCTTATCGCGAAATACTTTGGCGATATTCCAAAAGGAACAAATGCTATCCCTCGTCCAACCGTGAAAGAAGACATCAACACCGGCGAAGTTCGCGATACCATTTATGGAAAAGACGAATTAGCTATGATTGTTCAAGCTTACCACATTCCTGCGCAAGGAACTCCTGAGTTCTATGCTGTTGACATGCTGAACACCTTGCTTTCAAACGGAGAAAGCTCTCGCTTGAACAAATCAATGGTAGACGAACAACAACTTTCGTTGTACTGCGGCGCTTTCACCTTCAACCTTGAAGATCCGGGATTGACGCTTGCATTCGGATTAACAAACATGGGCGTAGACCCAAAGACGTTGGAAGACGGAATGAACAAACAGTTCAACAATTTAAAAGAGGAATTGGTAACGGATAAGGAATTTGAAAAATTGAAAAATCAAATCGAAAGCGCCTTCGTTTCAACTAACAGTACCGTGGCCGGAATTGCTGAAAGCCTTGCGAACTACCACACCTATTACGGAAACGCAAACCTCATTAACACCGAGATTGAACGTTACATGAAGGTGACTCGTGAAGACCTTCGCAATGCCGCTCGTAAATACTACATCCCCGAAAATCGCGTGGTGTTGTATTTCTTAAACGATCCAAAACTTTCTGCTAATTAAGAATCGAACGAAAATGAAATTCATATATACACTTCTTGCCGCATTGCTTGTTTCTACAGCCATTGCGCAACCCTCAAAGAAAACAACTCCGAAAGCAACTCCGCTCGACAGAAGTATTGTTCCTCAGCCTGGTCCTGCTCCGAAAATTCAAATTGGAAAAGCAACGACCTTCAAACTAGATAACGGAATGAAAGTCATTGTGGTGGAAAACCACAAACTTCCAAACGTGACCTATTCACTTTCGTTGAACCTAACGCCACTCGCTGAAGGAAACAAAGCCGGATACATTTCTATTGCAGGGGAATTACTTTCTGCCGGAACAACAACAAAGACAAAAGGACAAATAGACGAAGCCATTGATTTCATTGGCGGACAACTTTCTACTTCTGCTTCAAGCGTTTCGGGTTCTTGCTTAAGCAAACACAGCGAAACCTTGCTTGCACTTATGCAAGATGTTCTTTTACATCCAAGTTTTCCAGAGGAAGAATTGGAGAAAACAAGAAAGCAAATGATCTCTGCGTTGGCCAGCGAAAAGACCGACCCGAATGCCGTTTCCGACAAAGTTGGAAACGTAATTCGTTACGGTGTCCGTCATCCTTATGGAGAGTTCGCTACCGAAAACACGTTGAACAACATCAAACGCGAAGACTTAATGGGTTACTACCAAACCTACTTCTCGCCGTTGGTTGCTACCCTAGTTGTTGTTGGAGATGTTACCCCAGAGCAAGCGTTGGCTTCTGCGAAAAAATATTTCGGAGAGTGGACAGGCAACGCAGTTCCTGTTAGAACCTACCCTGCTCCTGCTGAGCTGAAAGGCAATCAAGTGGCGTTCGTGGCTATGCCTGGTGCAGTGCAAAGCGTTATTGACATTACCTACGCAGTGCCTTTCAACATTACATCCTCAGATTATTTAGCTGCAACGGTATTGAATAATATTTTAGGTGGAAGCGGATTCCAAACACGCTTAATGCAAAATCTTCGTGAAGACAAAGCATACACGTATGGTGCCTACTCTTCTATGTCGCCAGACGATGTAATTGGAAACTTCAGCGCAGGTGCTAGCGTTCGTAACGATGTTAGCGACAGCGCCATTGTTCAATTGTTGTTCGAAATGGATCGCTTGTGCACTGAAGCGGTTTCTGCTGAAACATTGAAGTCAGCGAAGAGCATCATGTCTGGAGCATTCGCTCGCCGACTTGAAAATGCCGGAACCGTTGCGCAGTTCGCTTACAACATTTCAAAATACAACTTGCCTGCAGATTACTACGAAACCTACCTCGAACGTTTGAACGCCATCACTGCGGAAGACGTACAGGCTGCTGCTAAGAAATACTTGAAAGCAAACAACTGTTACATTTCTGTAGTTGGAAATAAAGACATTCTTGAAAAATTAAAACAGTTCAGCAAAAGAGAGGTGATGCAATTCAACACAGACGGAAGTGTATCGAAAGGAATTATTCCTCCAGCTGCAGGCGTTACCGCTGCTACTGTTGTTGAAGCCTACTACGCTGCGAACGGCGGCAAAGACAAATTCAAGAAAGTAAAATCAATAAAGCAAGAAGGAAAGATGAGTGTTATGGGAACTTCC
Source organism: Flavobacteriales bacterium (assembly GCA_947488195.1). GTDB lineage: Bacteria > Bacteroidota > Bacteroidia > Flavobacteriales_D > Sanyastnellaceae > CAIZGX01. Next base: position 13,101 of record CANKYR010000043.1, on the reverse strand, counting down.
ATTAACATGGAAACCTTAACGCTCGACAACAAAATGCTTCGTGTGGAAATGAGCATGGGCCCTATTAAAGTTTCCACTCAGATTTTCGACGGAACGAATTTAGTGGTGAAGTCAATGGGCAAAGAAGCGCCGGTTGAAGCATCAGATATTTTGAAAGCGAAAATGGAAGCCGACTTCTTCGTTCGTGATCACATGGCTGATTTCGGACATTCGTTAAACCTTGCAGGAAGCATCATGCGCAACGAGAAAGAAGTGTATATACTTGAGACCCTAGACGAGAAAAAGAAAGTAGTGAAGACCGAATATTTCGACAAAGCCTCTGGACAATTGGTTTCTATTTTAGAGTCTAAGGAAACCGAGCAAGGTCCAATGACTTCTGAAACTAACATCAAAGAATTCATGACCGTGGACGGATTGACTTTCCCGAAAACCATTCAGTTGAATGCAGGCGGACAAGTGCTTGACATTGTAATGGAGAAAATTACCATCAACGGAAAAGTGAGCAAGAAAGCCTTCAAGGTAGACTAATTAGAAGAATGAAAGAGAACACCAATTGCATTGTATCGCTCGAACGCGCTTCTATTTTTCAAGGAAAGATATGCGTGTTGGAAGATATAGACTTCGAAGTATTCGACGGTGAATTCGTTTTCCTCATTGGTAAAACCGGAAGTGGAAAATCGAGTTTATTGAAAACGCTTTACGCCGACATTCCGTTGAAAAACGGAAAAGGAGAAGTGTGCAACACAAATCTGCGCAAGCTAACACTGAAGCGCATTTCAGAACTTCGCAGAAAATTGGGAATCGTTTTTCAGAATTTCGAATTGCTCACCGACCGTTCGGTTTCAGACAATTTAGAGTTCGTTCTGCGTGCAACAGGATGGAACAAAAGTTCCGCCATTCACAGTCGCATAGACGATGTGTTGGAACTTGTTGGACTTTCAGAAAAGAAACAAAAAATGCCTTTTGAATTAAGTGGTGGGGAACAACAACGCTTGGCTATTGCTCGAGCGTTGTTGAACTCGCCGCATTTGATTATTGCCGATGAACCGACTGGAAACCTAGATCCTTCCACTGCAAAAGGCATTTTAGATTTATTGAAAATGATTAGCGAAGGAGGCACCGCTGTGGTTATGGCTTCGCACGATTATGACGCCATGCGCAAATACAGCTCGCGCATTGTGCTATGTAAAGGAACGAAACTCGTTGAGTCTCCTCGTCCAGATGAAATTGAAGAAGCCATCGCCTAACGCTTCCGTATGCAATGCACCGTTGTTATTCCAACCTTTCGAGACGCGCGCATTGCGCAAGCGCTCGATAGCATTGCAGCACAAAAAAACGTCCAGCTTGAAGTTATCGTCGTAGACGGTGCGAATGAACCCGCGTCGTTTCAATCGCTTCCTTCCTACCCTTTCCCCATAACCTTCATTCACGAAAAAGACAACGGCGTTTTCGACGCCATGAACAAAGGTATTGCTGTGGCAAAAGGTGAATGGATTTATCTCTTGGGAAGCGACGACCTTATAGCGAATGAAAACTCGCTTTCGAATTTAATTTCTAGCGGTGCACAAGCAGACTTAGTCTTTGGTAACGTTGAAAACACAGGGCTTTCACACAACGCTACTACAAAAACTCATATTCCTTCATTTCCAAATGGGATGATCTGGAAGCACACGCTTCACCAACAAGGTGTGCTCTATAAACGCGCGTTATTTCAAGAAAGAAACTTCAATACAACGTACCAAATCCTAGGCGATTACGAGTTTCATTTCCACCTAAAAAATAAAATTGTAAAGGTTGAATACGTGAATGAAACCGTGGCGCGTTGCGATGCGAACGGACTTTCAAAACGGTACGTTTGGAAATTGTATAAGGAAGAAATTCGGTTGAAGAACGAATACTTGAACGCGCTTCAAATACTTGTTGCTGTTCCGTTTATAGTTGCGAAATACGTCTTCAAAAAACTTACGAAGTAAGCGACTTCACGCGGTGACCTTGAGGCGCATCCATGAAGTGCTGAATGAATCCTGCGCTCAATTCAGATGTGTTCAACGGAATCAACCGATCTTTCAAATCATCTACAGACGAGATGGTATCTATGTGCTCATTAATAAATCCGTATCCTTTCGGCAATCCGTCTTCAACCAAAACAAAAACAAATTCGCTGCTGTCTCTTCCGCGGTGCGTAAGAATCGCATGTTGTGGGTTGAAGGCCATTTTCATGGCCGCTACCATTCGTTCGTTGTGTTCTTCAAGACTCGTCAATTCCTCTTCGCTGAACATGCCAATGGCTTTCAATGAAAAGCCGTGGTAACTGCAAAATTTCACCAACCATTTATTGGCTTGTGGTAAGGTTGGAAAAATGCGCAAAGGCGTTTTTTGTCCAGACAACTGCGCGGCCATCAAACGCAAATAACCTTGTTGATCTTCGAATTGAAACAGTCCAACTTTCGGACGCTTCTTCTTTTGTGCCGCGTTGTGTTTCGGAGCGTGTAGACGAATCTCTTGATCTTCCAACAGAAACGCAACCAACTCTGAAGAAGTCTCTGTAAAATCGATGTGATGCACTTCATTCGAAAACGACACCTTCTTTTCCGGTTCTCCGTTCTGAAAATGCTCTTTGATGCGTTTGCGAATGTTCTTCGCTTTGCCAATATATATCGGCGTTCCCTTGTTATCGCGCATGTAATACACACCCGTGGTCTTGGGAAGCTTGTCTATTGTATCTTCCGGAAGGTGATGAGGCAAATAAGCTTCAGCGCTTCCTCTGCCTAGCATGGCGTTCACGCCGTCTAATCCTATCTCTTCAATAACTTTATCGAACAACTCTGCAGTGGCCTTGGTGTCGCCCATGGCGCGGTGTGCGCTGGCGTTGGTAATGTTCAACTCGCGACATAAATTGTCTAGTCCGTAACGCGTCATGTTTGGAAACGCCTTACGCGCCAAACGAATGGTGCACAAACGTTGGGGCGTCCAGGCATAGCCAATGGCGTTGAACTCTTGCTTAATGAAATTGAAATCGAAACTCACGTTGTGCGCCACGAATACCGCGTCTTTCAGCAGATCGTAGATTTCATCTGCAACGTCTTCAAAAACCGGAGCCCTCTTAAGCATAGCATCTGTAATACCCGTGAGTTGTACTACAAAAGGAGGAAGTCTTTTTTCAGGATTGATAAGGGTTTGGTACGCATCAACGACCTTTTGTCCGTCGTGAAGTAGAATAGCAATTTCTGTTATGCTACCTTGCTCAGCTCTTCCGCCGGTCGTTTCAATATCTGTAATGGCGTACAACATCTTTTCTCCGTGGGCTCGAATTTCGGCTTATTTTTGAAGACTATCACTCTTTGTTATGAAAAAAAAATTCTTGTTCATATCTCTCTGCTACTTAACCGTAGTGTTTACCCAATGTATCGCACAGGATCGCGACGAGCGGAAAGGATTTCGTTTCGGACTGAACATGGGCATGTACTTCCCTTCGAAGGTTTCCGCGAACTATTACAACGGAGACGGCTTCTACAACAACAACATAGATCCGAACGGGGTGCGCATGTATAGCATTGAAGAACGCTTGAACCTGACTCCGCAAGAGACGCAATACATAACCTCATACTTCAACGCTACCGGATTTCAATTTCCGCGCGATGCTTATCCAACGGCTATGCGCTATAACGGCGGATTCAACATTGGCTTTCAGACGGCTTATGACTTCAACAACAAGTCTTCTCTTGTTTTCGATTTGAATGTCTGTAAGGTGAAGGCGTACGACAGATTCACCATGCAATTGAATGGTACTTCTGCCCAACAGAATGGACAAACTGATATTCGCATTTTCAATATTCAAGGAAATGAACAGCGCTTGCAGCTCGGCTTGGGATACAGAACAGGGTGGGCGTTAAGTGGAAACGGATTGTACTTTATGCAGTTTGGAGGAAGTATGTTGGGGACAAAGGTGATTAACAACGTTGCTATTCTCGCAGATCGCAATTACGAATTAATTATTGGTGCAGCGAATCCCGCACAGATGATCAACTACCAACCGCAAACAGGCATTGGCTTTGGATATTACTTCAGCACGGGCTTCTTCCTTCCGCTAGGCGTGCATAAAAACGCAGAGCTGTCGCTGGCGTTCTCAAAAGACAAGATGATCTTAAACTTGAACGAGTTCAAGGGTTGGAACAAGATTCTAACTTTCTGTTTCTCTATTTAAGTTGAAACGAATCGGCATCGTTCAATGCCGAGAACTTTTCGCGAAACGCATTCAATTCTTCCAAAGAAAGTTCTTGGGCCAATTCGCCTCTAAAATTTACAATAGCAGAATCGCCGTTATAGGCATGTCCGTTACCATCTTCCCCAATGCGATTCACGCCAATAACATAAGATACATTTTCAATGGCGCGTGCTTTCAGCAACGTCTTCCAGACTTCAGCGCGAACGCTCGGCCAATTCGCGACGTATATCATCAAATCAAATTTCGGCAGTCCGTTTATCATTTCATTTCGCGTCCATACCGGGAAGCGTAAGTCATAACAGATGTTCAGCAAAATATTCCATCCGCGCCATTCCGCTATGCATTGCTCCTGCCCTGCTTCGTAGTGTTTGTGTTCTCCGGCGAAGGAGAACAAATGACGTTTGTTGTACGTTGAAACTTCTCCGCTTGGACGAACGAAGAACAAACGGTTGTAGGCCTTCCCTTCATCAAGCACAGAGAGACTTCCAACGATAGCTGCATTCAATCGCGCGGCCTCTTCCTTCAACAACGTAACACTTGGAAACTCTCCCTTAACGGGCTCTTCAGAAACAGCTGTGTTCATGGTGAATCCCGTAGAAAACATTTCAGGAAGGACAATGAGATCCCATTGATTGGGTTGTTGTTGTTGAAGAAGCGCTTTGAAGTGTGCGCGGTTTTCTTCTTGATTTTCCCAATGCAGGAACGTTTCGAGTAGTAGTGACTTTAGTTTCATTTGCATTCGAAGTTATGTGAAATAATAATAAATCAAGTACCTTGGCTTCATGAAAAAATGGATCTTTCTTTCTATTGCAGCTGTAGCTGTTGGATGCGCCGCTTCGAAGCAAGTAGCAATTACTGAAGCCGATTTAAGTTTAGCGAAAACGGAATTCTCTGGAGTAACCCTCGCTGAATTGCAAACTGGACAGGTATTGTTCACGGAACATTGCCAAAGCTGTCACGCCTTGAAAGATCCAGCATCTGAAGGCATTCGCGGTTGGAAGCATCATGTTCCAGAAATGGTTGAAATGGCGAACAGAGACAAAGCGGCTGACTTAGACAAAAAAGAAGAGCAAGCGATTCTTCGTTATGTGATTACGATGGGACCGTTGAAAAAATCGTAGATTTTTTATTCCTACTGCGTAATTCCTACTGCGTAATGGGAACTTCGTTATTCCTATTTCATAATTGGAAAACCGAAGGTTTTATTCCTATTTCAAGATAAGCCTTCAATCTGTTGGCTGCTTCCAACAGTTCGTGATCTTCCTTCGCGAAACAAAAACGCAAACGTTTTTCTGTACTTCCGTTTTCATAAAACGGTGAAAGTGGAATGCTTGTGACCTTCGCTTCCTTGTTCAACTTCACGGCAAAATCGAAATCTGACTCATCTGAAATAGCGCTGTAATCGAGCACTTGAAAATAAGTTCCTGCACAAGGCAAAACTTTCCAAGGACTTCCCGCTAGGGCTTCCACAAATAAATTTCGTTTGCGTTCGTACATGCGAGAGATTTCAGAATAGTCTACCGTCTTCATGTATTCAGCAATGGCTATTTGAAACGGTGCATTGCATGTGAATACGTTGAACTGATGTTGCTTTCGAAATTCAACCATCCACTTCGCATCGCATACCGCGTAGCCCAATTTCCATCCGGTTGCATGAAAGGTCTTCCCGAAGGAATACACCAACATCATGCGTTCGCGCAGTTCAGGGAATTGCGCCAAACTCTCGTGCCTTCTTCCGTCGAACACAATGTGTTCATACACTTCATCGGATATAATAAAAATATCGGTATCGCGAACAACCTCCAAAAGTTTGTGCGCATCGTCTAACGAATTCACCGCGCCGGTCGGATTGTGCGGCGTGTTAATGAGCATGAGTTTCGTGCGATCGTTGATTGCAGCTTTCACCTTCGCCCATGGAATGTGAAAGTCTTCACCTTCCAATTCAATCCAGACCACCTTCCCACCATTCAACTCTACCGCCGGTGCATAGCAGTCGTATGCCGGAGCGAAAAGGATGACTTCATCTCCCGGAAAAATCAAGGTTGAAATAGCCGTGAAGATGGCTTGCGACGCACCTGCTGTGATAGTCACTTCCGAATTCCAATCGTAGTTACAACCGTGACGTGCATTTAACTGCTCCGTAATAATTTGACGAAGAACAGGCATGCCGGGCATGGGGGCGTATTGATTGAATCCGTCCTTCATGGCTTTGGTCACCAAGTCAATTAACTTTTCATCAATTGGAAATCCTGGGAATCCTTGTCCCAAATTCAAAGCGCCCTCCTGCACGGCAAGTGCAGACATGGTTGAAAATATTGTCGTGCCTACGTTTGGTAATTTCGATTTCATGGAACGAAGATAAAGACGACGACCAGTTGCTCCACACTTTACAACAAACCCATGATGAAAACCAGCTTAAAAGCGGCTAATTTATTTTTTCGAAACGGAAAACACTAATTGTAAATATTACTTTAATTACATCTTCACAATTACAAATTCTGTTCTTCTATTCTTTTGATGCTCTTTTTTAGAACAAGAGGATTTAACTGTTCCCTCGCAAGGACAGTTCACTTTTAATTTAGATTCGCCGTATCCTTTACCGTAAATTCTCTCTGGATTTGAGATTCGTTTTTGGATATACGCCGCAGATGCTTTCGCGCGGTTATCGGATAATTTCTGGTTGTAATCGATACTCGAGCGACAATCGGTATGCGAACCTAACTCAATAACCATTGCAGGATTTTCGTTCATCACCTTTACTATCTTTTTTAGCTCAACTTCAGCATCAGGACGAATATCGTATTTATCGAAATCGAAATAAATCGGGTTAATTTCAATAATCGAAGCGAGATCTATACCAACGTTAATTTTATCCAGGGTCAAATCTAAAGACTCGTGAACATTAACTCTCCCGGTTTGGGATATGTTATAATCGAAAGTCAAAAACTTTGTCAAATACCCTTCCTTTTCAAGTCGTATTGTGTAGGATAACTTTTCATTTATTTCCTTTCCCACAATTTCCTCTTCCACATCCCCTTTATTTGAGGTTAGCTGATCAATAAATATGGTTTTCGTTTCATTATTTGTAACCGTAATTTTCACTCCTTCAAGCGGCAGCATGGACTTCGACTCCGTTACCAAACAATACAATGACAACGGCGAAGAAATTGGTAGAGGCAATTGCAATTCATTTTCCTTCTCAAGGTTTACATCCCCGTTAATAACTGTAACCTCCGCCGCTAGGTTTTTTGTAGTTATCGAACGTTGATTATTCTGCTTTTTATCCACGCCACTCACTGCTACAACATAATCCGAATCAGTGTCTAGGTTAAACTTATAAGAACCCGAATTGTCAGATTTCACGGTACCAACAACCTCACCCTTTGCATTCAATAAGTCTATGTTAGCGTTCACAAGAATTTGCCCTGTTGCAGCGTCTCTCGCAATTCCGACAACCATAAGTTGTTTCTTCAAAGGTTCAATTAAGGTGTAAGAATATATATCATCATCACCCTTACCCCCAGCTCTATTCGAAGAGAAAAATCCTGTTAAATTGTCTTTATTCATGGTAAATGCGAAGTCATCAGATTGCGAGTTAACAGGCATACCCACGTTTTGAAGTTCTGCGCCTTCGGTCATCTCCATTACAAATACATCTAGACCGCCAAGACCAATGTGTCCGTTCGAAGAAAAGAATAAATCACCTTTACCATTGAACCAAGGGAACATTTCTTGACCTTCGGTATTGTATGCTGAACCTAAATTTTCAGCCTTTCCGAATGTACCATCTGAATTTATTGCTGCCTTGTATAAATCCGCACCTCCAAATCCACCTGGCATATTAGAAACAAAATACAACTCCTTCGCGTCATTTGAAATCGATGGGTGACCGACTGAATATTCTTTTGAGTTAAACGGAAGTTCCTCTTCATTGTTCCAATTACCTTCTTGATCTATTGTTGCGCGAAACAACTTTAAGTTCTGAATACCCTGTTTATCTTTTCGTTGTCTTCCTCTAGCGACATTGCTTCTTGTGAAATAAACGTACTTTCCATCAGATGAAAAGCACAAGGGGCCTTCGTGAAATCTTGTATTTACATTTTTGTCAAGCAATGAAACATTTGACAATTCATTTAAACTATCAACATCGGACTTATAAACATCTAAATATTGAGATTCGTTCCAAGGCCATTCGTATTGAATGATAACAGGTTTTCTTCTCGATGAAATAAAATAAACTTGTTTTCCATCTACAGATGGATAAGCCCCAAAATCTGATACCGATGAATTGCAATTTAAATTTCTAATTTCAAAACGAGCACCCTCCTCCTCAATCTTATCAAAATATGTCTTGTTATTCGCATAAGACAAACCTCTTGAGTCATTTGAAGACAGCTGATTCACCTTGGCCATCCATACATCACTCTCCGAATACTTTCCATTTTGCTTCAAAGCTTGAGCATAGTAGAAAAAATCATCTTTGGTGGCTTCTGGACTATTAATCATTAACGCGAAATCATTTTCCGCTTTAACGGTATTTCCCATCAGATAATAACATGTTGCCAATTTCGACTTGAGCGTGGGGCTGTCTAACTCGGAACCAATCAACTCTTCGTATAATTCTGCTGCAAAGGAATATGCTAGTTTATCGAAATAATTATTTGCTTTCTTAAGCTTCCCCGCTTGTCCAAAAGAAGTAAACGCCAATAAGAAAAGGCCAATTACCAAGCAATGTTTTTTCATAATCAAGTTGTTGTGTTAAATTAAAAAAAGCGAGGAGAACGAAGTCCCACTTTTTTAAATACAAAATCATAAGACACTAGCACTTCATACGTCCCATAGTTATAATTTCTTATCGCTTGGGTTCCGAAGTCTGTGGCTATTCCAAGTTTGAATTGCGGAGTGATTTGAAATTGAGTGAACAATCCAAATGCGGCATTAAGACGATACATTGCACCGAACCAGAATTTTTCTTTGTAAATTCCAGCTACGCTTGCATCTATTCCTATTGGACTATTCTCCGTTATTTTCACCAAAGATGTGGGTCTTAATTTCCAATCTTCATTCAAAGGAATAACACCTCCTACAATTCCAAAGTAATGCCTTCTTTCAATATTTGTTGTGCTTATACCGTCATAGCTTCTTTCAAGCAATCGAGGACTGCTTGCACCAACAAAGAATCGAGGAGATCGATAATAAATACCAAAGCCAAAATTCGGATTGATATGATTTCTTGCATTTTGAATTAAATTCGGATCACTGGCTTCTGTCGTTTGTAGTCCAGATGTTGAAACGGATATCACATTCATTCCCGCTTTTAAACCGAAGGACAACTTGCCCCCTCTGTTGTTAACTTTAACAGTGTACGAATAATCACCGTAAAACATTGTCTGTTTTGTAGGACCTATTTTATCACTTACAAACGTAAGTCCCAAACCAATTGACTCTCGTGTCAATGGTGTATGAGCACTCATCGTTGTTGTAACAGGTCTTCCATCAAATCCAACCCATTGCTCTCTGTGAATATCTGTTAAATTAAACACACCTCCGCTTCCTGCATAAGCAGGATTCACGAAGAGCATATTGTCAGAATATTGTGTGAAGTGCGGATCCTGTTGTCCAAATGCGGGCATTGCGAAAACTCCTGCAATTGCAACACTTAATACTTTAATCAATTCTTTCATGTGGTTGATTTTATAATGGCGCCCAGTGAATATTCACTGAGCGCCTTTTTTTTATCGCTGTAGATAGATATAACCTTTTAGTACTCCAACATTCTCATCCATGCTGTCAAAGACATAGAAGTAAGTTGCGGTAGGTAAATCCTGGCCGCCCAACGTGAATGTGCTTTGTGTGGTACCATTCCAATTATTTTGATAATTCGATTCTTGGTACACTAACACACCCCAACGATTGAAGATTGATATTGTATTGTTTGGATATAATTCGATTCCTTCAATAACGAAGACATCATTTATTCCATCTCCATCTGGCGTAAATGCCTCTGGTATGACAACAGCGCAAGCAACAGGACTGCATGAGTTGAATGGGTTACTTCCACTATTCACCTCATCAAGATTGGAGATACCATCGTTGTCACAATCGGCATCGTTCCATGCAGTGCTCGGTGTTGCGGTTTGACTAGCAATCAACAATGAGCATGGATCCAATGGATTCGTTGCATCAGAAATTTCTGTTCCATCTGTTACACCGTCACCATCCGTATCTGGATTCAATGGATCTATTCCGTCTATGATTTCCTGACCGTTCGTTGAACCGTCGTTGTCGCAATCGGCATTGTTCCAAGCGCTACTTGGCGCTACCGTTTGGCTTGCAATCAACAATGAACATGGATCCGATGGTGTTGTACCATCCGCGATTTCCTGACCATTGGTTACGCCATCACCATCACAGTCGGATGTTGGAATACTTATACATGGTATTACGGTGATGAATATCGTATCGTTGACACATATTTCCGGCAATGGTAATCCTGCGTCGCAGATCGATACCACAATCACATCCGTTCCATTAAATCCTGGAGCTGGAGTGTAAGTATATGTTCCGTCAGCATTGATTACAATCGTTCCGTTCGATGGACCACTCACTGGTGTTGTGTTAGCCGTCAATGCTGTTCCATCTGGATCAGAGTCACCTGCGTCGGTTAAGTCACCCGATATTGCGGTGTCTTCGTTCGTAGTAATTGTTTCATTGTCTACAATCGGTGCATCGTTTACTGGTGTTACAGTAATGTTGATTGTATCGTTCACGCATATTCCAGGTAAAGGAAGTCCATCATCACATATCGAAACCACAACCACATCCGTTCCGTTAAATCCTGGATCTGGAGTGTACGTATATGTTCCATCTGTGTTGATTACGATTGTTCCGTTCGATGGTCCGCTTACTGGTGTTGTGTTAGCGCTCAATGCTGTTCCATCTGGATCAACATCGCCTGCATCGGTCAAGTCACCTGTTGCCGCTGTGTCTTCGTTTGTAGTGATTGTTTCATTATCTACAATCGGAGCATCGTTCACTGGTGCTACTGTAACTGTAATCGTGTCGTTTACGCATACTCCTGGAAGTGGCGTACCTGCATCACAAATTGAAACTACGATTACATCCGTTCCGTTGAAGTTAGGGTTCGGTGTGTAGGTATATGTACCATCTGTGTTGATGACGATTGTTCCGTTTGAAGGACCACTCACTGGTGTTGTGTTAGCCGTTAGAGCTGTTCCATCAGGATCAGAGTCACCAGCATCGGTTAAGTCACCAGATACTGCAGTGTCCTCGTTTGTAGTAACCACTTCGTTGTCTACAATCGGAGCGTCGTTCACTGGTGATACCGTAACTGTAATCGTATCGTTTACGCATACTCCTGGAAGTGGCGTACCTGCATCACAAATCGATACTACTACTTCGTCCGTTCCATTAAATCCTGGAGCTGGGGTGTATGTGTATGTTCCGTCTGTATTGATGACAATCGTTCCGTTTGAAGGACCACTCACTGGTGTTGTGTTAGCGCTCAATGCTGTTCCATCAGGATCAGAGTCACCTGCGTCGGTTAGGTCACCTGTTGCCGCTGTGTCTTCGTTTGTAGTCACAACCTCGTTGTCTACAATCGGAGCATCATTTACTGGTGCTACTGTGATGTTGATCGTATCGTTGATACAAACAACTCCTGGTGTTCCAGCATCACAAATTGAAACTACCACTACATCTGTTCCGTTGAATCCAGCGTTCGGAGTGTATGTAAATGTTCCGTCCGCGTTGATCACGATCGTTCCGTTCGATGGTCCACTAACTGGTGTTGTGTTCGCAGTAAGTGTCGTTCCATCTGGGTCAGAGTCACCAGCGTCGGTTAGGTCACCTGTTGCCGCTGTGTCTTCGTTTGTAGTGATTATTTCATTATCTACAATCGGAGCATCGTTCACTGGTGCTACTGTGATGTTGATCGTATCGTTGATACAAACAACTCCTGGTGTTCCAGCATCACAAATTGAAACTACCACTACATCCGTTCCTGTAAATCCAGCGTTCGGAGTGTAAGTAAATGTACCATTCGCATTGATTACAATCGTTCCATTCGATGGACCACTCACTGGTGTTGTGTTTGCACTAAGTGCTGTTCCATCAGGATCCGAGTCACCTGCATCTGTCAAGTCACCTGTTGCTGCAGTGTCCTCGTTCGTAGTAACCACTTCGTTGTCTACAATCGGTGCATCGTTTACTGGTGTTACAGTAATGTTGATTGTGTCGTTGACACAAACTACTCCAGGTGTTCCAGCGTCACAGATAGACACTACTACTTCGTCCGTTCCATTAAATCCTGGAGCTGGGGTGTAAGTAAATGTTCCGTCGGTGTTGATGACGATTGTTCCGTTTGATGGTCCACTCACTGGTGTTGTGTTCGCTGTCAATGCTGTTCCGTCTGGATCAACATCGCCTGCATCGGTCAAGTCACCTGATACTGCAGTGTCTTCGTTTGTTACAACGATTTCATTGTCTACAACCGGAGCGTCGTTGACTGGTGTTACAGTGATGCTTATTGTGTCGTTGACACAAACTACACCCGGTGTTCCTGCATCGCAAATCGATACAACAACCACATCTGTTCCGTTGAAGTCAACGTTTGGAGTATAAATATATGTTCCATCTGTGTTGATGACAATCGTTCCATTTGACGGACCGCTCACTGGCGTTGTGTTAGCTGTCAATGCTGTTCCATCTGGATCAACATCGCCTGCATCTATCACGTCACCAGATACTGCGGTGTCTTCGTTTGTAGTAATTGTTTCATTGTCTACAATCGGAGCATCGTTCACTGCATTCACAGTGATGCTTATTGTGTCGTTGACACAAACAACACCCGGTGT
>CANKYR010000042.1 GCA_947488195.1 Flavobacteriales bacterium | reverse complement strand
GTCGGGGCGAACACGACAATTACCTGTGAAGTAGCGGAAGTAATGATATTACAACCTGAACCACTTAGGGTAATTACGCAATAGTAATAATAAGTTCCTGGCGTGTTCATTGCAGAGAACGTTAAGGTCGCTGAAGTTTCTCCAGGGATTGCAGTTCCTGTGGTTGTGCTTGTTGTTGTGTTCGAATACCATTGATAAGAAGGTGTTCCAGCTCCATTAGTATAACCAACCGAAATTGCAGCAGGTGTTGCGCCGATACAAATAGATTGTGTTGCTGTCGGCTGAGTTAAAATCGTTGGGTCAGCAACCACCACTACTTGCCCCACTGCTGAAACTGCAGTACCACATCCAGATCCGTTAAGTGTTACAATACAATAGTAATTTCGCGTCGTAACAGTGTTTAAAACTGGGGTCGTATATGTCGCGCTCGTAGCGCCTCCAATGCTGGAACCTCCGCTAGTGGTTGCTGTTGTATTTGAATACCATTGGTAGGTTGCATTTCCCAGACCGTTCACATAAGAAATGCTTAAAGTTGCCGTGCCCCCAAGGCAAATGGTTTGCGTTGGCAAAGGTTGAGTGCTTATTGTTGGGTCTGCGGCAACAATTAACTCTGCAGTATTGGTTGAAATATTCGGACAGCCTAAAGAAGGTATTGTAACAACACAATAATAGTACGTTGTACCTGCCGTGGTACTTGATGGTGTGAAGGTTGCATTTGTTGCGCCAGCTATTGCTGTTCCGCCTGTGTTTGCGTTGGCAGCATTGCTATACCATTGATAGGTCAACGCACCGGTGGCACCTGTTAATGTAAAACTCAAAGGAGAAACCGTTCCTCCAACACAGATACTCTGAGAGGTTAAGGGCTGAACAGTAAATTGAGGAACGGTAACCGTTAGTGTATCCGTGGCATTGCATTGCACGGGCACGCCTGGAATGGAAACCATGATAACCGTATTGCCTGAGATACTCTCTAAAACCTGAACTGCACTATTACCGTCGAACCCAGGTGTTATATCACCACTTAATACTGACCAAGTATAGGTCGTACCTCCAGATGCCGTAACGGTAACAGAAGCATTATTACAAATGGTGGCTGTTGTGGGATTTAGGGTAACACTTGGAAAAACGTTTACGGTAACGACTTGATCATCTGATTGCGGAGCGTTACAAGCGTTGTCTTCTGCGTGAAAATTTATGGTGTGGGCTAATCCAACCATTGCGGGCTGCGCAGTAAAGCACAAAGTTGCAGAGGCCGGATTGTAGTTTACGGTACTCTGCGTAAAAACAGGAGTCCCCGCATTTAAACCTGCGCTCCAACTGGAGGTTATTGTAATTGCTCTGTATAAATCAGTGTTCGATGCCGATACTGTAAAACAAACACTGTCTCCGGAGCAAGCATTGATCGTAGCTGGCCCCCCCTGAATGGTAGGAATATTTATCGATTGAATTTCCGGCGTTGCGAAGGTTGTTAGAGTTATGGCGCAATCACGAATGACAAAAACCATATTCTCGAAATACGTTCCAACTACATTCCCTCCTTGGGTGAGTGTTATCTCAACTGTAACGATAAAATTTCCAACTGGAATGCCATTGGTATTGATTGAAACGGCACCAGTAGTTGCATTTACTGTTGCACCCAATGCATTCACATAGCCAGGAACATTTATTCCCGCATCTAATGTTGCACCTGTCGTTTGTGGCACTGAAAGCGCATAAGATGCAGTGATTCCCGCTGATGGAGTTACGGTAGGGGTATGAATGAAAACCCCATTATTTCTACATACATAGGGCACTTGCATAGAGGTAATCACCGGAGAATCCGCACAGTAATTCGTGTTGATTAACGCGTTTAAGTATGCATCTGGAAGTGAACTATAATTTATATTATTGAAGTAATTCCAATCCCCCTCGTTCCAAACAACTTCCCACGTACAACCGGGTGCTAGGGTAACGGTGGCCTGATATGTGAGCATTTGAGTGCCCGGAGACAAGCCACCAAGGCAAGAACTACTTGGCAACTCACTTGCGCACAAATTCGAAATTTCAGTGGTGCTAATCAAGTTCAATGTTATATTCTGTGGATTCAAGACACAGCCGGTAGGAATTACAAATAAATTCTCAGCAGAAAGTGCCGGGCTAGCGCCGAAACAATCCTTGTAGATTGTCATGGTAATCGTATACTGATTACCACCTAGGCAATCCCATGTTAGGTTTCCACCTAAGACGTGATTTGCTTGAGCAGAATAACTCAAGAAATAAAGTGCAGCAATTGCTAAAACTCGGACAAAGAAACGCATCGTATTAATTTTCGTACTATATAAGGTGCAATTTAATAAATAACTACTTATACACTGCGGTTTTAGACAGAAACAAGGGTAAAATTGTTAAAGCCGAATCGTTAGTAAGTAGGTATCCAATAATCAAGACGAATAAAACAAGTAAAAGGGTGCATTATCATTTAACATTCATTTCACATAAAACATCAAATGAGAGCAATTTGTAGAATATATTTGCCTCAAAATAAAATGGTAATGAAAAAACTTTTACTTCTCTCTTTTTCTTTTTTAGCCTTGTTCACGGCTAGAGCTCAATGCAACCAAGTCTTCATTTCTGAAGTTGTTGAAGGTTGGAGCAACAATAAGGCTATTGAAATTTATAATCCAACGAACAACACTGTAAGTTTAAATGGTTTCGGTTTGGTTCGAGCGCGAAACGGAGCGGCTAATTTTGGCAGCATCACTCCCCTTGATGGCAATAGCATTGCTCCTCATGATGTTCTAGTTGTAGTTCTGGACAAAAGAGATCCATTAGGTACTGGCTTCGAATATCCGGTATGGGATGAACTTCAAGCGGTTGCCGATGTTTTTGTTAACCCAAATTACGACAATGGAATATGGCCTATGTATTTTAACGGATCCGACGCCATTGGACTTGTTACAAACAACGGACAAACACTTATAGATCTTTATGGAAGAACAGGTGAAGGAGCCGGATTTGGAGGCTGGAACCCACTTGGAACTGGCGCTAACGGAGCTCCAATGTACGCCTCTCAAGATCATACTCAAATCAGAAAATCTAATGTTACTGTTGGAATAACTGCAAATCCAAGTTCCTTTAATGTGTTCTCACAATACGATACACTCCCTGCAAACACTTTTACATTTTTGGGTTCACATTCCTGCGATTGCAACAATGTAAACGTTGCAGAAAATGAAGAACTTGCTTTCTCTATTTATCCAAATCCGTTAACCGGAGATGTCTTGAACGTTGTTTCTTCTAAGAACATTCACTCAATTCGCATCTTTGACAACACTGGTCGTATTGTTTTCGCAAATGGAGCAATCTTGGATCGTATGACTCGTATTCAAACGAATATGTTATCAAAAGGATCTTACAGCATTGAAGTCGTTTCTGAAAACGGAGCGATCAATCGTCAAATCTTCATCAAATAATATTTTCTTCATTCAACAAAAAGGGGCTCACTTCGGTATAGCCCCTTTTTTATCGCCATTTGTTTAACCTTAGCTTCAATCTAATGAGAATCTTAAAGTCATTCTTTTTACTCATTCCTCTTCTCTCTTTCAGTTTTGTTTCTAATGGACAGGAAGGTATTTTAAGTGGAACCATTCGTGATGCCCTATCGGGAGAAACCTTGCCTTCGGCTTTCGTCCTTTGGGCGAACAAAGAAAAAGGTCAAGCGGTCGATCCTTCAGGAAAATTCTCAATTTCACTCCCCTTTGGAGAATACGAATTCATCATTACCGCAGTTGGTTATGAAGAAGTAAAAAAGAATATCTCCATTACGAGAAGAGAATATTCGATAGATTTCGATCTCATTCAATCGACTCAAAAGGAAATCGTTATTTCTGCCGACATAGCTGTTGGAAGAACCGTTCCTGTTGCTTTTTCGAATATCGGATTAAAACGTATTGAAGAGGAATTAGCAGGAAGAGAATTAGCTACTCTGGCTAATACAACACCTGGCACATACGCAACACGTGCGGGTGGCGGTGACGGAGATGCCCGTGTTACCATTCGTGGGTTTTCCGGAAACAATGTTGCTGTTATGTTAGACGGAGTTCCCGTGAACGACATGGAAAACGGAACCGTTTATTGGAGCAATTGGTTCGGTTTAGATCTTGCCACACAAACCACACAGATTCAGCGTGGACTTGGAGCTTCAAAGCTTGTTATTCCTGCTGTTGGAGGAACCATGAATATTATTACACGCGGCATTGACGCGAAGCGCAGCGTTCGTTTGAGACAAGAATATTCTTACGGTGCTTTTTCTAGAACTTCATTCGCTATCAATTCCGGAAAAACAAAAAAGGGGTGGGCCTTTTCTATGGCAGGCTCTTTCAAAACTGGAAGCGGTTGGGTTGACGGAACACACACACAAGGATTTTTCTATTATGGAAAAGTCGAAAAAATTATTGGTAATCACCACTTGAGTTTATACGGATTGGGCGCACCACAGCAACACGAGCAGCGCTTAAAGTCTGAGTCTATAGCCCTATACGATCGTCAGACTGCAATCAATTTAGGGTCAGATACTTCCTATGCAGGCCCGGGAAATTCGCAAATTTCAATTTTCAATGGGGGTATTAATTATAACCCAGATGTGGGTTATTTAACACGTTATGATTTTGTAAACGGACAACGCACGAACATTCAGGCTCAAGAGCAATTCAACGGACGTTTGAACTTCTTCCACAAACCACAATTCTCTTTTAAGGATGTTTGGACGTTAAATGAAAAAACATTCATCAGCACTGTTGCTTACGCATCTTTCGGAAGAGGTGGCGGAACAAGATGGAATAGTAACATTACTGCGAACGATTACCTTGCAGATGGAACGGTAAATATGCAAGCTTTTTATGACACTAATTCCGGTGCAAAACCTCCACTTTTTTCGGGGCCAGATTACAATATAAATCCGCTTGTTAGTTCTACTGATCGCTACGCCGTTTCAAACTATATTAAGGCAAGTATGAATGAGCATTCCTGGTATGGTGTTCTTAGCACCTTCAATAAAAAATTCAACGACAAATGGAACTTCGCCGGAGGGGTGGATTTAAGATCTTACAAAGGTTCTCACTATAGAAAAGTGATTGACCTAATGGGGGCTGATTATATTTTGGCTAGAACATCTATTAATTACAACGATCAAAACCTAGTTAAACGCGAAGGCGACATCATTGATTTTAACAACGATGCATTTATTCGTTGGGGAGGTGTTTTTGGTCAAGTTGAATACCAAGACGAAAAAATATCTGCTTTTTTAAGTGCTTCAGCTGCAACAACGGGTTACAAGCGCGTTGATTATTTCCGTCCGAAAGTTTATACGGTTGACGGGGTTGAAGTTCCTGTTGGCTATTCTTATGTGAACAACGGTATTGCTCTTGTTTCTGACACAACCGTTATTGGCGGACAAACATTAACCAGTAATATGAGCGGATCTAAATACCAAAGCACGGGTTGGTATTACCGACCAACAGCAACTATTAAAACTGGTTTGAAATACAATATTTCTCGTCAATTAGCTGTGTTCTTAAATGCAGGATATTTGAACAAAGCTCCATTATTTAGTCAGATTTACACCAATGCGAACGAAAGATTCGGTTCAATAGAGAATGAGGTTATTTCGAGTTATGAAAATGGATGGAACTACAAGTCAAAGAAGTTTTCCTTCAACGTGAATCTATATCACACAACATGGAAAAACAAACCTTATCCGTATGGTTTATCCGTTCCAAATCCGCAAGACCCGACCTCTAATATTACAGTAAATATTCGCGGAATGAATGCACGTCATCAAGGTGCTGAATTCGATTTTGCATACAAGCTTAATGACCGCATTACTCTTGAAGGACTGGCGTCATTTGGCGATTGGATCTGGACATCTTCGGATACTATTTTAATTTTCGATGATTTTGGAAACCCGGTTTTATCTAACCCCGGTAACCCAAGCAGCCCCCAATATAGCGTTGCCTATGATGCAAAAGGTGTTCATGTTAGTGACGCCGCGCAAACACAATTGGGTGCTATGCTTCGTTACGAATGGAAAAATGGGGCTTATGCGAAAACCAGATATACTTGGTTCGATCGCTATTTTTCTGATATGAACCCATTTGAGCTGAAAGGTGACAATGCTGGAAGAGAGTCCTGGAGAATCCCTGCATATGGAACGTTAGAATTCCACGCCGGATATGGCAAAGAATTTCGCGGTGTTCGCTATGACCTTCGCGGGAGTGTTTTCAATGTGTTGAACAGTGTATTCATTACAGATGCAAGAAACAACGACTTGAATGCACTTTACAACAACAAGGCATACAATTTTGATGCATCTTCTGCCGGAGTTTTCTTTGGTCAGGGAAGATGGTTCAACGTATCTTTATCGGCCACATTCTAATTAGGCATTCTAGAAAAATAAAAAAGAACAATAGAAAGAAAAATGAAATACATCTACACACTCTTGTTAGCGCTTCTATTTGGAGCTACACAAGCACAGGTTGTCATTAACGAAGTTGATGCTGATCAAGTTGGAACCGACGCTGCCGAATTCATTGAATTGTATGGTACACCAGGACAATCATTGAACGGAATGGTAATGGTTTGGTTCAACGGAAACGTAAATCCTTCAACGTCATACAAAACAATTGATTTATCGGGAAACGTCATTCCTGCTTCCGGGTATTTCGTGTTAGGAAACGCAGGGGTTGCGAATGTCAATATCACTTTCCTCGGAGACATTTTACAAAATGGAGCCGATGCAATAGCGATATACTCCTCGACCGCAGCAGCTTGGCCAAATGGCACTGTAGTGAGCGCAACAGGTCTTGTTGATGCTATTGTTTACGGAACCGGTGATGCACCCGCTGCTGGTCTAATCTCAACATTAACTCCAGGACAAACACAGGTTGACGAAACAGCAGCTGCCTCATCTCCTGCAAATCTTTCAAGTTCAAGAATGCCTGACGGAGGTGCTCCATTTGTACTTTCATCATACGTAGCTCAATTGCCAACGCCAGGCGCTTCTAATAGCGGAACTGTTTCAGGATGTATGGACAACACAGCATGCAACTACAATGCGCTCGCAGTTACTGACAATGGATCTTGTGCATTTCCTGGTGATGCTTGTAATGACAACATTCCAACTACAACAGGTGATACGTATGATGCCAATTGCGACTGCGCAGGAACTCCAATTGCTGGAGGTACCATATCAGCCGCTCGTATTGCAGGAGTTGGAGCAGCTGTTACTGTAACTGGTATCGTAACTAATGGCACCGAAATGGGCAGCTCTGTGCGCTACATTCAAGACAGCCAAGCTGGTATTGCTATTTATCCAGGAGACGATTGGGCAGCTTGGCCAACAGCTCCATTGCGCGGTGACCTCGTGACTGTTTCAGGTGTAATAACCGAATTCAACGGACTACTCGAAATAGGACCAACACTAACCGCAGTTACTGTAAATTCCTCAAATAATACGCTTCCAACCAATCAATTGGTTACTCCAAATATGATTGATGAAGCTTACGAAGGTGAATTGGTAACAGTGGATAATGTAGTTTTCGATTTAGCAGGATCTGTTATCTCAGCTAACTCTACATACTCTTATTTGGCTAGCGGACAATCGGGTGTGATATACATTCGTGCTGGAAGTGTTTTAGTTGGAACAAATCTTCCGGCAAGCGCTATCACGCTCGTTGGAATTGTTTCTCAATTCGACGCTACTGCTCCTTTCGATGCTGGTTACCAAATCTTACCACGTGATGAAAATGATTTCATTCTTCCTCCGGGAGTTGCAATCATTGGCGCTGTTACTCAAACCAACATCACTACTTCATCTTTCGACCTTAACTGGGCAACCAACAATACTGGAGACAGCGAAGTAAACTACGGTTTAACCACAGCTTTAGGACAAACCGTTTATGTGAATGAGAGCGTAACCAATCACGTTGTGAATATCTCCGGCTTAGAGCCTGGTACTATTTACTACGCATCTGTAACTTCTTCAAACGTTGATGGATCTAGCACAAGCACTGTTCGTCCGTATGCTACCAAAAGCTTAAGCTCTGGTGAAATAAGAACCTACTTCACAAGACAAGTTGACAACAGCTACGCCACCATTGAAAACGCGGTATCTCTTGGAAGCGCTACCAACGATACAATTGCGGCATACATTCTTCGTGCTCAACAAGCCGTTGATATTGCAATTTATAACTTCACAGACGATGCGACTATTGCTAACGCAATTAACAACAGATACAACGCGGGTGTGCAAGTGAGAATTGTTTCCGATGGCTCAACTGCTCAAATGGGTTTGGCTTTATTAAATCCAAATATTCCAGTTGTTGAACGAATTAACACATCTGGAACAGGAATCATGCACAATAAATTTATTGTCATCGATCCGGACTCTGCCGCCAATTCATGGGTGTTCACAGGATCTACAAACTGGACAGACAACAATATGTCAAATGATTTCAATAACATTATTATTTTCCAGGATCAAAGTATCACTCGCGGTTATCGTTTAGAGTTTGAAGAAATGTGGGGAGGTTCTGGTGCACAACCAGGAAATCCAAATGGAGTTTTCGCTTCTGCAAAAACCAACAACACCCCATTGCAGTATGTTCTTGGTCCAAATGACATTAAAGTAGAAAGTTACTTCTCTCCTACTGACAATGCAAATGGTGCAATCATCAAAACGATGCAAACGACAGATGTAAATTTAGATTACGCCATTCTTGCATTTACACGTGTTGATATTGCGGATGCTATTATTGCAGAAGATAATTTATTCTTGGTATTGGTTCGTGGTATGATGGAGCAAACTTCTGACCCAGCCTCTGAATTCGCATACTTGCAAACGGCTGGACAAGACATTCGTTCGCACGAAGCAATCCCTTATGATCTTCACCACAAGTATTGCATCGTGGATCATAGCACCTTGGATTCGGATCCTACGGTTCTTACGGGTAGTCATAACTGGAGTAGCGCTGCGCAAACAACGAACGATGAGAATACGGTTGTTGTTCATGATGCTCGTATTGCAAATCTTTACTTACAAGAATTCATGGCAACATGGGACTTAGTTGGTGTTGAAGAGAAAACGAACAGCGACATGAGTGTTTATCCAAACCCTGCATCTTACAATCTTTGGGTAGGTGTTCCTGTTCAATCTGGAAAATCAATCTTGAATATTTACAGCGCACAAGGACAATTGGTTCACACCGAATATTTGAATGCAGGAATGAATCAAATTTCATTGCCTTCATTGGCTGTTGGAACTTATGTATGCAAAGTTTCAAACGATACTAACCTTTGGACGAAGACAATCATTATCAAATAATCTTCTCCTAATTGAGATACTGAGAGGGCGGTTCATTCCGCCCTCTTATATTTGCACCCTATGGAAACCTTTCGAATTGTTGGACTCATGAGCGGCACCAGTCTAGACGGACTGGACATTGCGTTGTGTGATCTTTCCTTCAACGAAGGGAAGTGGGACTATGAAATAGTTGCTGCTGAGACCGTAGTTTACGATGCTTCATGGCGCGATATTTTTCGAAGAGCACATAAAATGTCTGCGCTTGAATTAGCGCAATTGAATGTTGATTTTGGAATTTATTCTGGAAAACAAATCAAGCGTTTTTTAGAGGAAAGAAACTTGACTGCAGATGCAATTGCATCTCACGGACATACCGTATTTCATCAGCCCGGCGAATCACTTACGGTTCAAATTGGAAGTGGTGCGCACATTGCTGCAAACGCAGGAATTAAAACCGTTTGCGATTTCAGAACCACCGATGTAGCCCACGGTGGACAAGGCGCACCATTAGTTCCTATTGGCGACCGCTTGTTATTCAGTGAATACGATTTCTGTTTGAATATTGGCGGAATTGCGAATGTCTCGTACACCCTTATGGGTGACCTCAATGCCTTCGACGTTTGTGTTGCGAATATGGCTTTGAATTTATTGGCCGAGCAAACCGGACATCCATTCGATGCCAACGGAGAAATGGCTCGACGTGGAGTTGTGAATGTTGAGCTTCTTGAAAAATTAAATGCACTCCCCTACTATTCTCAAGAACTTCCAAAGTCATTGGGAAAAGAATGGTTTGAACGCCACTTACTTCCCTTGCTTGGCTCATCGCAATTAACCATTCGTGATTTATTGGCCACTTGCACAGAGCATTTGGCGATTCAAATTGCAAAGATTTTCGAAGGTTGGACGGGAAGCGTTCTAGTAACAGGCGGTGGTGCTTTCAACGAATTTTTAATTGAGAGCATTCAAGCAAAGACCGATCTTTCTGTTGTTGTTCCCGATACTGACACCGTGCAATACAAAGAGGCGCTCATTTTCGCCCTATTAGGAGCACTTCGTCTGTCTGAGCAACCGACAGCACTCTCGGAAGTTACTGGCGCCTCTAAAGACACCTTTGGCGGTTGTATCTATTTGTAATTGGAAAGAACTTCCTTGAATTGATTCATAGATTCAACGGTGTGAAAACTGTCGGGCTGATGAATCCAGAAATAACATTTCTTCAAACCAACTTTTTCCCAATCTCGAAGTTGTTGCGCCCACTGATTCATGCGCACTTCATCGCTTACATGCAAATCGTTTCCACCAAAACGAACCACCAACTCCTCACTAGTTAATCGCATGTGCACAGCATCTCTTCTTCCCGCAGTGTCGCAAACGATTAATCCGACATTAAACTTTTTTATTTCATTCGCATAGTCTTCCAAGACATTTCCAACAAACCAATCGGGGTGACGCATTTCAACAGAATAGCGAACATCTCGCGGAAGAGATTCAAGATAACGAAGCAGAAGCTCTGCTTTGGACGGACTGTAATGCGGAGGTAATTGAATGAAGGTAGTTCCCAAATTTTTTCCGAAAGCAAAGAGCGCTTCAAAAAACAAATCCGTTTCGCGCTCGCAATTTTGAAATTGTCGCCAATGCGAAATACTCTGCGGAAACTTCGGACAAAATAAAAAGTTCTCGGGCACTTGCCCAACCCACTTCTCTACCTGCGCAACTGCAGGAATACGATAGTGCGAACCGTTGAATTCAATACACGGAAAAAGTCTTGAATAGTAGTGAAGAAACTCTGTTGGCTTCGTCTTGGCGGGAAAGTGTGTCCCCTTCCACTGCGGAACACCCCAAACCGTTCCTCCGATAATTATTTCCAACCCACCCGAACGTTCATTCGGTAGAAAAGAAAAATCCTGCGTTGGAACTTCAAACGAAAAAGAAAGATGATCTACGTTTTCTAACTTCCCGAATTTCACTCGACAATATTTCTATGCGGAGCTAACATAGCTGCTGCCTGGCGCTCGCGCTTCACGTGTCCAACAGCATAAATCGGCGTCCAAATAAATCCGTACAATCCGAATACACCAATGATAGAGGCAGTGGCCCACCAATGACTAACGAAGAACTCATCCTTCCAAATGTAATTGTAGAATGAAGTAATGATATCTCCTTTCTGCGGATCATGCATCGGAATGAAATTAAAAAGCATGGAAGCTAAAACTATCAATGTAACCAAAGCCGAAGAACCTATAGATGCCGAATAGTTCGGATCACTTCCAGAACCTTTCGAAAAATTCCAATAGCCAACCATGTAGTTGTACTTATCACAAACCACTGCAACCTCATCGTCCCACTGTGCATGGTATAGACCATCGCTTACACGTGTAATTACTTCATCGTTCACCTTTACCCAGCGCTGCGCACCTTTGTCTTCTTGTCCATCTAAATGTGAGGTTCCACTCTCTACAAGTCTTCCTTTTACAATGC
This sequence comes from Flavobacteriales bacterium, assembly GCA_947488195.1. Classification (GTDB taxonomy): domain Bacteria; phylum Bacteroidota; class Bacteroidia; order Flavobacteriales_D; family Sanyastnellaceae; genus CAIZGX01. Next base: position 3,779 of record CANKYR010000042.1, on the reverse strand, counting down.
GTAATTCGCGGTTTGGAAATAGTTTTTCGAACATGATCTTTCGTGTTGTTATTGCGAAGATAATGGAATCGCTTCAAGCTCTACGCGACGACCCTTTTCTCCGATTTCGTTAATTCCTATGACTTTGATTTTTATACTTTTCTCTGGAATTCCATTTGCCACAAGCCATTGCCTTGTCGCTTGAATTCTAGTATTTGCCAAATCCTTATTTCGCTTTGAGCTTCCGTCTGAACTTGCGAATCCGCTAATGGTGATGGTTGAATTGGATTGGTCTTTCAACCAATTGCGCAAATCGATCTTCTGCACTTCGTTCAAGCTACTTTCGTTCGCAGGAAAGAAATATTTTTTGGTTGAAATGGAATTGCTCGATTCAACAGTGTAGCTTCCTAATCTACTTCGATCAATCTCTTCCAAGAACGTTAAATTGGTGTAAACGAAATCAAGTAATTCAAATTGGAAATTACCGTTGGCATCGAACTTAAACACGCGAATGATATTTCCAAATTCATCGATCAGTTCTGCCTTGTATCCCTTTCCATTTCCAGTAGCCTTTAATAGCTCCCAATCCTTTTCTTGAATGCTTACTTTGTATTTCGTTTCCAACGAAAGGTTGAATAAAGCTGTTAATCCTTCAGTGTTGGATTTCAAATCGGAGCGTTCTCCACTTCCAACAGAAACAACAGACATGCCAATGTTTGGTAATACACGCGTTCCTTCCTTCAATCTAAATTGAACTTGTTTGCTTTTTTGTGGAAGGATGTAATGTTCGATTTCCTGATCATGCGAGACATAAGCTTCATTTGCTGAGACACAGACAATTTTATAGGCGTCTCCTTTTTCATTGTTGAAAGGAGATGGAAGCGTTGTTGAGGTTTGGAACGCTTCTTTTTGAATTGATGAATATAAGATTGTTTTCAAATTATCTTCCATGTCCATTCTTGAAAAATAAAGCGTGCCTTGAAAGAGTGTTGCTCCCAATTCGTTGTCGGAAGTATTCACGCCTGGACCCAAATTGAAAACCGGTCCCCAACTCTTTCCAACACGATAGCATCCATACAAATCATGTGCACCATACCCACCGCTGCGGTTGCTCGAAAAGACTAATAATTTTTCGTTTGGATCGTATGTCGGGTTCATATTATCAAAGCTGCCTTCACCAGTATTTCCGGCCATTTCAACAGGCAATCCAACACTTTTAGAAGTTAAAGTAGAATCCCAAAGAAAGATTTTATACGATTTAGAAAACGTACCGCGTACGTCTAAATCAGTCTGAAAAAACAATTCATTCTTACTGTCTCCAAAGCAAGAAATTCCTTCATCAAAATTCCAATCTTTCGGAAAGAATGTTTCTTCTCGCTCTGTGTAAAGATCAACCTTATGCAATCGATTGATTCGGGTAGTGTGCATGGTGCCCTGTCCATACGACTGTTTTAATCGAGCACTCACCACAAGTGCTGTTCCTTCTCTGAAATCGGTAACGACATCACCGTCGACGGTAATATCACCGTCTTCAGTATTGAAAACACAATTGACTTTAACCCATTCTTGCGAAAAAATGGGCGCGCAAAAAAAGAATAAAAGAAAAAGTACTATGCTTCTCTTTGTGCTTTCCATGCTCGGTAGTGTTCGTCTAATTCTTGAAAATACGCTTCACCAAACTTTGTTGTAATTGCATCTTTTAAAAATCTGTACACCGGTACTTGCAATTTCGATCCGCACTCGCAAGCTGGCGCACAAATGGGCCAGCGGTGATAATTCAATCCAACGTAATCTGCCAACTTCGTCAAACGAATGGGATACAGATGACAAGAAATCGGCTTTCTGAATTTCGATTTGCCCGCCTTCCATGCGGTTTCTAGCGCACACAAGGCTGTACCATCTTCACCATAGTGAACAAACGAACAAGCACCTTTGTCTGAAACAAGAGTCGTTACAATGTCACCATCTTCGTCAACTTGATAAAGTCCAACACGTTCAATAGCCGCAATTCCTTCTGGAACCATATAGGGTTTTGCGCTTTCCCACTCTTGTTCCAAGATTGGAATTTCGTCTTCTCCAATAGGTGCTCCGCTGTCTCCTTCCACACAACAAACTCCTTTGCACGCGGAAAGATCACACACAAAATGTTCTTCGAATAAATCTTCGCTTACAAGGGTGTTTTGAATAATGATCATACGTTGGTTTTGCGCTCGTTTACATGATGCAAACGAATATTCAGCAACTCAACAATAAGAGCAAATGCAAACGCTACATATGAGTACATCTTAATATTTACATATTCCGGAATATGAATCAGCTGTGCGCTTTCACAAGCTTCAGCCACTAGATTCAATCCGATGACAATTAAGAAAACAAGCGCCAACATTTTCAATGTTGGATACTTCTCAATGAATGCGCTCACGTATGGCGCAAACGCCAACATTACAAACATGGCAATAACCACCGCAACAACCATAATTGGCACATGGTCTACTAAACCAACTGCAGTGATGATTGAGTCGAAAGAAAAAACAATATCGATTATTGTAATTTGAATAATGGCTTGGAACAAATTGATCTTTCTCGATTTCTCAGACTCTTCGTTATCTGCAATTAAAAACTTGTGTCGAATCTCGTTGGACGTTTTAATGATTAAAAACAAGCCTCCCGCTAACAGTACAATCCCTCTTCCTGAAACAGGATAACCTCCCAGCGTAAAGAATGGCTCTTGTAAATGTGCTAGATAAGACAGCGTGAACAACAGTCCAATTCTAAAAATAAGAGCAAATGAAAGTCCTAATCTTCTTGCCTTTGTTTGATCTGACTTTGAAGATAAAAATCCGGTTACAATTGCAATGAAAATAATGTTGTCAATACCCAAGACAATTTCCATAATTATCAAGGTCAACAAGTCTACCCAACCTTGCACGGTTGTAAATGCAGAGAAAAATGATTCCATACTACAAATGTAAGGTTTTGAAAACGAAAAGCGCTGCCCTTGGGCGTACGATATTCACTTTGAAATTTTAATACTTATTGTTGAATTTGTATTTCGAATTGAAATACATCTGCTAATTCTTGAAGAAGAATACTTTTGACTTCATCCATGTCCATTTCACGTCCCAATTCGTTTGAAAGGCTGGTTACTTTTTTATCTGTAATTCCGCAAGGCACAATGTGGTTGAAGTAATTCAAATCTGTATTCACGTTGAACGCGAATCCATGCATAGTTAACCAACGGCTACACTTTACTCCGAGGGCGGCAATTTTGCGAGCTTTCTTCGGGTCATCGATATCTAGCCACACACCTGTCAGCCCGTCTATTCTTCCACCCACAATTCCGTAATGCGCAATGGTGCGAATGATGGCCTCTTCGAGGTAACGCATGTACTTGTGAATGTCTGTGAAGAAATGCTCGAGGTCTAAAAGCGGATAACCTACAATTTGTCCTGGACCGTGGTAGGTAATATCTCCGCCTCTGTTGATGGGATAATACGTTGCTCCTATCTCTTTGAGTTTCTCTTCGGAAACGAGCAAGTGAAAAGCGTCGCCGCTTTTTCCTAAGGTATATACATGCGGATGCTCAACGAAGAGAAGAACATCTTCTGTTCCCTCTCCGTCTGCTTTTCCTTCTGATCTGTTTTGAAGTTTTCGTTGAACATTTCGTTCAAACAATTCTTCCTGAAAATCCCATGTTTCCTTGTAAGGCGCAAGACCTAAATCTCTGAAGGAAACAACGGGTTTACTCATATTTTCGAAAGCTCGTTTTTCAAGAAGATAATTGCTGGAATAGCTGTAGC
>CANKYR010000041.1 GCA_947488195.1 Flavobacteriales bacterium | reverse complement strand
CAAAAACAACCGCTCTTAAATTTCGAATTGAACATCAATAGATTTGATTTAACTGCTGTTGGACTTCTTGAAGATGAGACACCAGCCGTTATCGCAGGAGAATTCAACGCTCACTTAAAAGGCTTAAGTCTGACTGAAATTGAAGGTGAGTTTGTGGGAGCGAACATCGTGTACTTGATTGATGAGAAGATCAGAAAGCTAGACTATTTTACGCTAGATACAGAGCAGGATGGAGCGCGAAGCATTACTCTGAATTCTGATGTTGTATTTGCGAATATTGAAGGGAATTTTAATTATGATCAGTTGTGGCCAAGTCTTCAAGATATTATCGCAGATGCGATGCCTAATATTGAGTATTCTTCACGTCCGCACAAAGACCAAGATTTCAACTTGACAGTTCGAATTAACGATTTTGAATTTATTTCAGCTGCATTTATTCCAGAATTGAAAATCGCACGAGGCACCTCGTTGAATTTGTTTGTCGACGAAAAAAACAATGAACTTTCGGGAACTTTAGGATCTCCGAAAATTCAGTATGAAGATTATAAAGCTGAAGATTTAGTCTTGGATATTTCGCGCGAATCGAATTCGATTTTTCTTACTGTTCAAGTAAATGAAGTTCTAGACGGGGATGCGAAAATGATAAGCAATTTATCTTGGGACGTGCAATCGCTAGGCGATACGGTGTATAGCGCTCTCATGTGGGGTAATCCAGGAGAATTCCTCACGGGTGATTTGAATGGGGTATTTTTCTTACACAGTTTCGATGACTTTGAATATCGCACTGGAAGAAGTTCGTTGATTGTCAATAATGAAACATGGGATTGGGCTCCTAACGCCTCAATTACACTTTGCCACAAAGACCTTGGGGTGAATGGATTCAGAATGTATAATCAATCGGAATATTTGGGAATTAACGGTATCGTTTCCGAGCATCCTTCTTCTCCTCTGCACATCGAATTAGGCAATGTGGATCTTTCCATAATGAACGGTTTGTTGGGTGAAGATTTGAAGTTGCAAGGAGAGGCCAACGGCGTTGTTGAATTGAGTAATGTTTACGATAAGACTATTGTTACGTCGGAACTGAATCTGTTCGAGTTGGGACTCAATGATTATGAAATCGGGAATTTGTGTGTGAACAGCACTTGGGACAGCAAGAAGGAACGCTTGCGCGCAGATGGAGAAATTGAGCGAGACAGTATTCAGCCATTGCGCTTCGCAGGTACATACACTCCAAAGAATGAAGAAAATCCATTGGACTTTTTATTAACGATGAATGGTTTTGACTTGAGTCTTTTGAATGCATTTATTGGTGAAGATGTTTTAGGAATTCACGGTTTTGCTTCCTCAATGGTTAGCTTAACTGGAACTTTGGATTCGCCACAGTTAGAAGGTGATCTAATTCTCCGAAACGCTTCTTTGGCTGTTCCTTTCTTAAAAACGAGTTACACCTTTAGTGATAAAGTTCATATTGACCCCGAAATGTTTGCCTTTAACAACATAAAAATTTATGACGAAGATGGAAACGAGGGAAGGCTTACTGGGCAGGTGTTACACAAGAACTTTGAAGATTGGCAATACGATGTTTTGGTTGAAATGGAAAAGCCATTTCTTACCATGAACACAAAGGAGGGAGACAACAGCGATTTTTATGGGAAGGCTTATACGACAGGGTTTTTAGATATATCTGGATACGGAGAGCAGACGTTTTTCGATATGACGTTAAGGAGTGAGAAGGGAACAACGTTCATTTTGCCAATGAGCTCTTCAGGTGAATTGCAATTCGACTCATACATTTCATTTGTAAATCCTTTAGATACTGTTACTAAAAAGGAATTAAAAGCCGACTTGAGCGGAATTACCATGAATCTGCAGCTAGATGTAACCGAGGACGCTGAGTTTCAAATTATATTCGACGAGGCCGTTGGTGATGTTATGAAAGGAAGAGGGAAGGGGCATTTGTCAATGATCATTAATAACCTAAGCACGTTCAACATGTATGGTATGTTGGAACTTACACAGGGAAGTTATTTGTTCACGTTGAAGAATTTATTGAATAAGCCTTTCGAGGTTAAGCCAGGCGGAACCATTGCTTGGTATGGAGATCCGATGGCTGCGGAATTGGATATGAAAGCTATCTACAAAGCTTCGGCAAGCTTGAGCGATATAATTCCAGATCCTACTCAAACTTCAGGAAAAAGGGTTCCAGTGAACCTAATCATGGGGCTTCAAGGGAAGATGATGAATCCTACCATTGGTTTCGATTTGGAATTACCGCAATCTGATCAATTGACGAAATCTCGATTAGCCAGTGTCATAAGCACAGAGCAAGAGCGAAACAGACAGGCATTCGCATTGTTGGTCATGGGTAGATTTATTAGTCCTCCGAATATTACTCAAACCGCAAGTTCAGGCGTTGGATTGGCAAGCAACGGTAGCGAATTAATTTCAAGTCAGATTTCGAATTGGTTAAGTCAGATTAGCGATGATTTCGATTTAGGATTTAACTATCGTCCAGGTGATAAGATCAGTAACGAAGAAATTGAATTGGCTTTGAGCACGCAGTTATTTAATGATCGTGTAAGTGTTACAGGAAACTTTGGTGTTGCAAGAGGAGGCGCAAACACCAGTCAAACTACGAACTACATCGGGGATGTTCGCGTGGAATACAACATTACAGAAGATGGTAAAATTCGCTTAATGGTATACAACGAAAGCAATGATAGCAGAATGACCACCACCACGCAGAGTCCGTATACACAAGGTATAGGTGTTATTTACCAAGAAGAGTTTGATAACTGGAAACAGTTGGCAGACGGTATACAAGAGTTGTTTAAGCGGAAGTCGAAAAAATCCCCTGGAGACTAATCCGCTATGCGGACCAATCCCGAAGGGACTAATCCACTTCGTGGATACATCCGCTTTGCGGACTAATCCCGAAGGGATACATCCACAAAGTGGAATATTACTTCGCTTTAAATTTCGCAATAGCTGCACGAGTGAAGTCACTCAATACAAGTCGTCCAGAAATTCCCGCTCTTTCGAAAAGCAAAGTGTCCCAATGTTCGGTGTTTTTCCAGAAGATTTTCTTCAACTCAGACATGGCTTCTGGATTGCTGTTGTTAAGCTTTTCAGCTAGCGTTTGAATAGCTGCATCCATAGCCTCAACTGTATCGAAAACTTCAGCATATAAGCCTTTTTCACGGGCCCATTGCGCGCTTTGCCATTCGCTAGCATTGATTGTCAATTGCGACATTGCGGATAATCCCACTTTGCGTTCAACGGCTGGTCCAACTACGAACGGTCCAATTCCAACAACTAACTCGCTTAGCTTAATAGAAGCGGCCGAAGTCGCAAAACAATAATCTACAGAAGCGGCAATTCCAACACCACCACCAACGGCTTTGTTTTGCACGCGTCCAATTACAAGCTGCGGTATTTTACGAAGCGCATTAATCACCATGGCGAAGCCCGAGAAAAATACATTTCCCTCTTCGGTATTTTGAATGGCAATCAATTCATCGAAACTAGCCCCAGCGCAAAAAGCTTTTTCCCCTTCACTCTTCAGCACAACAACACGAACATCTTCACGAGTTCCGACTTGTTCTATGGCAGCAGCGAGTTCACGAAGCAATGCTCCGGGAAGCGAATTGCTCTGCGGGTGAAAGAAAGTGATGGTTGCAATTCCATTTGAATTTTCTACAGATACTTTTCCGTTTTCCATAATAAATCTATGTTGAATGAAAAGGGCTGCCTAGGCAGCCCGTAATATTATCCTCTTTTTGCAATCGGTACATAATCGCGAAGAGTATGTCCAGTGTAGATTTGACGTGGACGACCAATTGGTTCTCCTTGTTCAATCATTTCTTTCCATTGTGCTACCCAACCTGGTAGACGACCTAATGCGAACATTACCGTGAACATTTCAGTTGGAATACCAATGGCGCGGTAGATGATACCTGAGTAGAAATCTACGTTTGGATACAACTTACGCTCAATGAAGTATTCGTCTTTCAAAGCCACTTCTTCCAATTGCTTAGCAATGTCAAGAATAGGATCGTGAATACCTAATTTGTTCAACACATCGTCACACGCTTTTTTAATGATACGTGCACGTGGATCGAAGTTTTTGTAAACGCGGTGACCAAATCCCATCAAGCGGAAAGGGTCATTTTTATCTTTTGCTTTCTCAACCCATTTCGAAACATCTCCGCCGTCGTTCTTAATCTTCTCAAGCATTTCAATTACTGCTTGGTTGGCACCACCGTGAAGAGGTCCCCAAAGAGCAGCAATACCGGCAGAGATAGAAGAGTAAAGGTTACTTTGCGATGAACCAACCATACGCACGGTAGAGGTAGAGCAGTTTTGCTCGTGGTCTGCGTGTAAGATTAATAATTTGTTCAAGGCATCCTCAATCACAGGATCAATTTCGTATTCGTAGGTCGGCAACGCGAACATCATGTGCAAGAAGTTTTGCGTGTATGAGTATGCGTTCCGTGGGTATACAATTGGATGTCCAATACTTACTTTGAAAGCTTGCGCAGCCAAAGTTGGCATTTTCGCCATAAGACGATGAATGGTTAAATCAATGTCTCTGAAGTTATTCGGATTTTGCGATTCTGGGTAGAACGTAGACATACTCGCGATCATGGAAGACAATACGCCCATTGGGTGCGCGTGAGTTGGATACGCTTCGTAGAAACGCTTCATGTCTTCGTGCACCAATGTGTGGTGGCTGATGCTGTCTGTGAAGTAGCGAAGTTCTTTTTCAGTCGGAAGATCTCCGTACACCAATAAATAAGAAACTTCCAAGAAAGTGCCGTATTCAGCAATTTGCTCAATTGGGTAACCGCGGTACCACAATTTTCCTTCCTCTCCATCTAAAAACGTAATCGCGCTTTTTGCAGCCCCGGTATTTTTGAAACCGCTGTCTAAAGTAACATAACCAGTTAAGTCACGAAGCTTCGTAATGTCAATAGCTTTTTCGTTCGTAGAGCCTGTAAATACGGGTAGTTCGTATTCTACTCCGTCTAATATTATTCTTGCTGTCTCACCCATTGCAATTGCAGATTTTGATGTGCGCAAGATAAACTAGGAATTTTCAATTACAAAAGTAAATCCGAAGGATTTATAGAACTTCGTTGTTTGAACTGCGTTGTGGGAACTTCGTTGTTTGAACTTCGTTGTTTGAACTACGTTGTTTGAACTGTGTTGCGGGAACTTCGTTGTTGGAACTATGTTGTTTGAACTTCGTTGTTTGAACTACGTTGTTTGAACTACGTTGTTTGAACTTCGTTGTTTGAACTACGTTGTTTGAACTACGTTATTTGAACTATGTTGTTAGAACGGAGTTGTTCGGTTGAGTTTATGCGAAAGAAGGAGGTCTGGAAGTGCTAATTTTATTGGAGAGAAAGAATTTGAAGGTTAAATAAACGAATAAACAGCGTATAGGGATTTTTGGAGGATAGTTTGAGATTTGCTCAAGTTAAAACTAAAAGAACTATGAAAATACGTGAAGTGTCCAAAGAGCTATCTTATCAAGTTTTCGATTTATGCAATGAACTCAAATTAGTGAAACGCGAATTTGAAATCAGCAACCAATTAAAACGAAGCAGCACAAGCGTAGCTGCGAACATTGAAGAGTCTCAAGCAGCCGAATCGAAAAAAGACTTTATACACAAGTTGCGAATTTCCAGAAAAGAGTGTTTGGAAAGTGTTTATTGGCTTCAGTTAGTAAAGGACAAAATTGAAACAAATTCAGATGTCACGCCATTAATCAACGATTACAAAAAACTAAGTTTTATGATTTGGAGGATTACAGTCAATTCAAAATAAATCGAATCACAACTTAGCTCCTACAACGCAGTTCTAACAACAGAGCTCTAACAACTTAGTTCTCGCAACGAATTCAAACAACGTAGTTCCAACAACGAAGTTCTAACAACGTAGTTCTAACAACGCAGTTCCTACTTTTTCGGAAGAAATTCACTCACCTTCGCAATCCAAGCATCTGGACCACCAGCCATGTAGCCGTTTTGTCCAAGAGAAGCGAGGTTAATACGTCCATCGTCTGTTGGAGTTGGCATTACGAAGTGACAAGTTGGGTAGCCTTGAACTGCGAACATCTGTTGCAGTTGTTTATTTTGATCTTTAATGGTTTGAGGTTGTTCTTTTTTTCTAGGAAAGTCGAGCTCAACCAAAATAACATTTTCTTCCGCCCATTTTGTGAATGTTTCAGTACGAAACACCTCATTCTGTAAGCGAATACACCATCCGCACCAATCGCTTCCAGTGAAAAACAACATGATTGGTTTCTTTGTTTCGTAAGAAAGGCCAATAGCCTTGTTCAAGTCAGTTTCCCATGCTTCTGAGTCGGATTGAATTGAAGCTGTTCCAGAGGGCTTAGCAACAGTTGAAGGGACTTTTTGTCCACATGCGCTTAAGGTTAAAGAAACTAAAAAAGCAGATAGAATTATTCTGAATGGCATAGTCGTCGTTGATGTGTTCATAAAGCGAATATAAGAAATAGCGATTTTACTTCACTCCACCCATTAATTTTTTAATTAATGGCGATAGAGCAATGACCACAACGCCAGCAATTAATGCGTAAATCGCTAACTGATAGTAACCGTTGGTATAGGAAATTAGTTTTTCGGTATTGGTTGCATTTTCATCCGGATTCGCCATGCCTGCGCCTAAAATTCCTGCGGCATATTGACCATAAGCCGATGCTAGGAACCACATTCCCATCATTACACCCCATAAATGTTTAGGAGCAAGCTTCGTCATGATTGAGAGTCCAATAGGGGATAGGCAAAGTTCACCAAGGGTAATCACAAGATACGCCACAGTGAAAATATCAAGTGATGTAACGCCGTTTTCATCGGCAAAGAAGCGGGTTGCATAAAAAATGTAAAAGGCTAATGCCAAAAATAAAAAGCCGAAACCAAACTTAATCATGGTATTGGGTTCCGATTTTCTTTTCGCGAGCCAGATCCATAGAAGTCCAATCAGTGCTGAAAAAGCAATTACAAAAACAGAATTCGCGGTGTTGTTTAAAACATTGGGATCAATAGGTATGTGCAAGACAGTCCCATGCAAATTGTTAAGTGCGAACAAACTCAAAGACCCCCCGCTTTGCTCGAAAAACGCCCAAAAAACAATGGAGAAAAAAATGAAAAACAAAGCTGCTAAGAGTCGGTACACTTCAATCTTAGTAAGTTTTGTCATTTCATAAACCAGGTAAATGATAGTTGCAGGGCCTATGATATACATAAACATATCCGTGTACGCTGTATTTTTTATCATGATTAGAATAAGCGGAATGCAGATTAGTGAGCCTGCAAAAACAAGCAATTCGCGGGTCTTTCTTTTTTTACTTGAAAGTTCTTTCAAAGGAGAATCTCCAATTGGACCAAGATGCTTTTTTGTGAAATAAAAAGTAATTAAACCAATGATCATTACAAATCCCGCTAATGAAAATGCTAAGTTCCATGAATAGCTTTTTCCAACCCAAACGCATAGGAAACCTCCCAATAGTGCTCCTACGTTAATGCCCGTGTAAAACAACCCAAAGCCTGCGTCGCGACGATCGTCATTGTCTTTGTAAAGCGCTCCAACCATCGTAGAAATATTTGGTTTGAAGAATCCTGTGCCGATAACTGTTACACTAATTCCAATGAAGAAGAATTCATGCGGAGAAACTGCCAAAATAAAACTTCCCACAATCATCAGCGCTCCTCCCCAAAAGAGTGATTTCTTGAATCCAAGAATTTTGTCAGCAAACAAGCCTCCCACAAAAGTGAAGGCGTATACGAACGCTTGAATTGCACCATACTTGAGGTTAGCTTCTTGGTCGTTGAAGAAGAGTTCTTTTACCATGAATACCGTCAGCATTCCTCTCATTCCGTAGAATGAAAAACGTTCCCACATCTCCGTTAAAAACAGATGCCAGACTTGTTTCGGATATTTACCTTCGAAGTTTTGAATTTGCTCTAATTGCATGGGTGTTATTTTAATAATTCGAAAGATAAAAAAAAACCTCTGACTTGCAGAGGTTTTTAAATGCTAAAACGAATGTTTCTTTTATTGAACGTTGTTTTCTTTCATTACAGAATTCAACCACTTTAACATAACAATTAATGCAAATGCTGCGATAAGCACAAGGCCACAGTTCATGTAGAAGAAATCTTCTTTATGAGCGGTAGACTCCCACATACTTGACAACATTCCCGACAATTTATTTCCCACAGATATTGCTAAGAAGAAACCGCCCATCATAAGAGCTGTAATTCGAGGAGGTGAAAGTTTGGACACCAGTGATAATCCCATTGGAGATAAGCACAATTCACCAATTGTAATAACACCATAGGATGCAATTAACCAAAGTGAACCCGCCTTCATAGTAAGGTCATTGGTAGCGAATACTGCACCTACCATTACTAAGGCCGAAAGCGCAGTAATGATAAGTCCAATGGCAATCTTAGTTGGAGTGCTTGGCTCTTTCTTTTTGCTTCGCATGAAGCCGAATATTCCAACGATAATTGGAGTAAGGAGAACTACCCAGAAAGGGTTAATGGATTGGTACAATTCTGTGCTGTACAGTTTCATGTCTGAACCAACAGCAGGAACCTCATTCTTAGGCAATGTTTCGAAGTACTTGCGTGACTTTTCCAATTGGGTAATCTCATCAGATTTCGCAACTTTCGCTTTGTGCTCTTCAGCGGAAACATCAGGCATAGTGCCTTCAACTCCGCGCAATACTTTAATCGTAGAATCGAATTTAGCTTGAGGAAGTGCGACAATGTCATTGTTCACGACAACCTGCGCCATATTCATTTCTTGCGCGACATTCGCTACACTCTCTGACATCTTTCTATCGGTGTGGTCTTCAGCCCAAATGGTAAGGGCATCTCCGTTCTGATGGAATATGGCGAAGAACAAGATTACGCAGGTAAACACAGCAAGAAGAGCTTTAATGGCACGACTCTCTTTTGCTTCAGATTTGAATGCTAGATAAATGAAAAATGCGATTACAGGAAGACATCCAATGATAAATGCATCGTTGGTGTCTGAACCTAAGAAATTACCAGGAATCATATATCCGATAATTCCAAAGATGAACATCGGTACAACCGTAAGCGAAAGGATTTTACCAGTAGACATATCGCCGTCTTGAACAGGCTTTACCACGTCGACATGTTTAATGTGTTTCGTTCCAAGAATGAAAACCGCAACACCGATTAACATACCTACTCCTGCTGCAGCGAATGCATGCCCCCAGCCGTAGTTAATACGCATGTATGCTGCAACGAAATTGCAAATGAATGCACCGATGTTAATACCCATATAGAAGATGTTGTATCCAGCATCTTTCTTGTCTTTTAACTCATCTGAGCTGTAAAGATTTCCGACAAGTGTAGAAATGTTTGGCTTGAAAAATCCATTTCCGAGAATAATCAAGAACAAGGCAAGATAAAAACTAAATTCAGAGTGAATAGAAAGGCAGAAATATCCCGCAGACATCATAAGTCCGCCAAGAATAATTGATCTGCGATATCCTAAAAGACGATCGGCCAACAAACCACCGATGAAAGGAGTTAAGTAAACGAGTCCAAGGTAGGTTCCGTAGATATCAGATTTTTCAGCTGAAGAAAATCCCATTCCACCGCTGTTCCAATTTTCAATCATGTAAAGAGAGAAAATCCCGAGCATGAGGTAATACCCAAATCTCTCCCACATTTCTGTTCCGAAGAGGTACCAAAGTCCTTTTGGATGTTTGTTTTGTTTAGACTGTTCCATATTAATTTTAAATTCTGTAAAGGTTAGGTTTCAAAAATAAGTGAAAGGAGGCAATTATGGTTACTTCACTAAGAAAGTTCCTGAAACTTGATAGTTTTCAACACCTCCGCAAACAGATGAGAGGACAAGTGTGTAGAAATATGTTCCTTGTGTGAACTCCTCTTTATTTGGACAGAACATTTCAGGAGTTGATGTTTCAAATATTAATTCTCCCCAACGATTGTAAATTTTCAAATCGAATGTATTCAACAATGAGTACAATTCGCTTTGAGCAAGGCCGGGAAGGAAAGGAGTCCAGCAGGGATTCAATAAATCACCATCCGTAACGGTTACAATGGTTGGATATTGAACCAAATCAATAGCAAACTGACTCGAAGAACTTTCAGGAATAAATATGATTTGTGAATCAGTGCATCCAGAAGCATTGTCTGTTGCAATAACAAAGTATTCACCCGTAGCTGAAACATTCGGATTAATTCCATTAATTCCATCAACTAAAAAACCATCGATGGTGCTCCAAGCTAAACTATAGTCGTTTGAATTATTCACTACGACATTTAAAATTGGAATAACTGGATGAAGACAACTTAGGGTGTCTTGAACACCGATGGTTACTGAAGGTATAGTGAAGTTTTCGGCTACTGAAATATTCGCGCTTGATTCACATCCGTTGACATTATCGGTAACAGTTAATGCGTAAGTTCCTGCTGCATCAATGGTAATTGTAGAAGTGCTTTGTCCAGATTGAATTCCAGGCCCAGTCCAAGTGTATGCAGGTGTAGTCGCATTTGTTGCAGAACTAATGGATACGCTCTGAGTGATGCAATTCAAGCCGGAAAAACAAGAAAGATTAACCGTAGGAATATCGAAATTGGCCGGCACAGTTATCGTTTCAGTATCGAAACAATTGTTGTTTAATGTTGCATTAACAACATAGATCCCAGCATCAGCAACATTTATACTTGGAGTAGTGGATCCGCCATTGATAGTGCCATTTGTGGTTGTCCAATTGAAGGCAGCATTAGGAAAACCATTCACCATTGCTGATAAACTTCCATTCGGATTGTTACAATTCAACTGCTGCGTTCCACCGGTTATGATTTGAAAATCGGAATAGTCTGCAACAATCGTCAGGGTATCCATAGCTTGACAGATTCCCTGATAGTCAGTGAGGATCGAATAAAATCCCGGTGAGTTAACCGTCGCCGAAAATGCGGAAGTGCCAGATATGAAATTTCCATCAGAGGTAATCCACATGAAAGTAACACCATTGATGTTGCTTACTGAATTGATTGTTGTCTGAGGGTTGGCGCAATTAATATCGGAAAGGGCGCTGGCGTCAATAGTCAGCGGCTCGACCGTAACAATGAAATCTTGTTCCGAAATAATTCCACATAAATCAGTGTATATAACATGATAGGTTGTGGAAGTATCTGGATTGGCAACGGGGCTTGCTCCTGTTGAAGTGCTTAATGCTGTGGTTGGAGACCAGTTAAACGTTCCGTTTACATCTGCTCCGCTTATTGTTAGAACTGCAGCCGCTCCCGGACATATTGTAACGTCATTTGTTGTGTTCAAAATGTCGGGAGTTAAACACACCGTCTGGATATTTGAAAGTCCACCAGTTCCGGCAGTGAATCCCCAGTTCACCATGTTTTGTCCACCGAAAATTGAATTCGTAATATCGATTGTCGTTTGAAGACGAAGTACGCATTCAAAATAGACAGAGAACAATTGGGTTGAAGGTTCCCAAACGATGCGCACCGGATGGTTCTGTCCATCTTCCGTGTTTGCATTGGTCGCATTCATTTGAACAGGGCCAGCTAGGTTTCCTGCAAGGTTGTGGTTTACATTACCGTTAGATTGAATCGCAATGTGATCGTAAGTTGGGTCTGAATAATCAGCAAAATTTTGGTATGTGTCAAACTCAACAGCGAGACTCGTTCCGAAATTCAAATATCCCATTCCTCCCCCAGTTGCGCCAATGGCCGTCGTTCCTTGCGTATGCAACACGAAACATATTCCGTCTGCGCCGTTCACGTCGATATAACCGAGCAACATTTCAAAGGACAAATCGAACGGTTGATTCAAATCAATCTGATCTGCATACCAAACAGTTCCGTTTTGAGTGGATATAGCTGGAGTGAGCTGATAACAATCGTTACCCGTAGCAATAGCCGCTCCGTTTAAGAAATAGGCTTGACCGAAAACTGTGCTAAAACTGAAGAATGTGAAAATTGAAAAGAATATTTTTTTCATAGTAGAAATGAGTGAAGTAAAGGTACTCAATTACTTCATCCCACGTTCCTTTCTCAGCTGATCATATGACTCTTGAACCTTAATAAACTTCTCTTGAGCCGCTTTCTGATACTCATCACCCAAATCTTTCACTTTATCTGGATGATATTTCATAGCCATTTTCCGGAAAGCTTTTTTGACTTCCTCATCGGTAGCAGTCGCCTCAATTTCCAAGATTTTATAAGCTGATGCGGCGTCTTTGTAGAACATGGCCTGAATGCTTTCGTAGTCTTTCTGACTAATATTCAAATCGGATGCGATTTGCTTGATCAACTCCGCTTCCGCCTTTGCTACTTGCCCATCTGACTTCGCTATTCCAAATAAATAATGAAGCAATTGCAAGCGCATCGGATGCTCCATGAAGTCGCGAATCTGATGACATACTTCACGAACAGGAATGTCTTTGTCTAACAACTCTTTCAAGATTCCAATTTGCTCGGCTGCTGAAGCTGGGCCAAATTGTTTGTCGAAAAAATCGCGTATGTATTGGAGCTCGCTTTTCATGAGCTTACCATCTGCTTTCATAACAGCGGCAGACAATACCAACAGAGCAGAGGAGAAGTCACCGCGCTGCGTGTGTCTCGCATATGTTCGAGGACGCGCGCCAGCTTGTTGCTCTTGCGTGCTGAGCGTTTTGTCTTGGGCCATGTAGCCCACAGCAAATCCAATTAATCCGCCAATTGGTCCGCCTAAAGCCCAACCAATGGCACCACCTACCCATTTTCCAAATGCCATAATTTATTCGATAATAATTCCAACCGGACAATGATCCGACCCCATAATTTCATTTAAGATGAATGCATCTTTTATTTGTGGAAGGAAATTTTCACTCACTAAGAAGTAATCAATTCTCCAGCCCACATTTTTCGCACGCGAGTTGAATCGCGCGCTCCACCAACTGTATTTCACCACTTCCGGATAAAAATGTCTGAATGAATCTTTGTATCCTGAAGATATAAATGTTGAAAGTCCATCTATTTCGCGTTGCGTATATCCAGCGCTCTTGTTGTAATTGCTTTTCGGATTGGCCAAGTCAATGGCTTGATGCGCCACATTCAAGTCTCCGCATAAAACAACCGGTTTCGTCTCTTCTAATTTTTGAAGATGCTTCAATAAATCGGCATCCCACGTTTCTCTGTAATCCAAACGAGCCAATTCAGATCCGCTGTTCGGAACGTAAGTATTCACCAAGAAAAATTTGTCGTATTCTGCCGTAATGATTCTTCCTTCCTGATCGTGCGCTTCAATGCCCAATCCGAAACTTACGCTCAATGGCTTTTGCTTCGAGATAAGCGCAGTACCGCTGTAGCCAGGACGCACAGCAGAACTCGAGTAAATGTGATACCCCGAAATGTTTTGCAACGCTTCTTGGACCTGTGCATCGTTTGCTTTTGTTTCCTGCAAGCAAAGCACATCTGGATTCATGATTTGAAAATCTTCGAAGAAGGTTTTCTTCGTTATGGCGCGAACACCGTTTACATTGAATGAAATGAGTTTCATATTCGATTACATGTTTCTTCTGTACTGACCACCAACGTTGAATAGGGTAGAAGTGATTTGTCCAAGTGAACAATACTTCACCGATTCCATGAGCCTTTCAAACAAGTTCCCTTGAGTGATTGCAATTTTCTGAAGCTCACTTAATTCTTCCTTAGCTTTTGCTTCGAATGCTTTTTGTAGACTCGAAACCGTTTGAATTTGAAACTCTTTTTCTTCTTCGGTAGCGCGAATAATTTCTTTTGGAAGAACGGTCGGTGAACCTTTCGAAGACAAGAACGTGTTCACTCCAATAATCGGAAACTCACCTGTGTGCTTCAAGGTTTCGTAATACAAACTTTCTTCTTGAATCTTTCCGCGTTGATACATGGTCTCCATTGCTCCAAGAACTCCGCCACGCTCTGTGATTCTGTCAAACTCTGTCAACACGGCTTCTTCAACCAATTCAGTAAGTTCTTCCGTAATGAACGAACCTTGCATTGGATTTTCGTTTTTCGCTAAGCCCAATTCGCGGTTAATGATCAATTGAATGGCCATTGCTCTACGAACACTTTCTTCCGTTGGAGTGGTTATAGCTTCGTCGTAAGCGTTTGTATGTAAACTGTTGCAATTGTCATAGATAGCATACAAGGCTTGAAGCGTAGTGCGAATGTCATTGAAGTCAATTTCTTGCGCATGCAAACTTCTTCCGGAAGTTTGAATGTGGTATTTCAACATCTGCGCTCGAGGGTTTGCGCCATATTTTTTTGCCATTGCCTTCGCCCAAATACGACGAGCGACTCTTCCAATTACGGCATACTCGGGATCAATTCCGTTGCTGAAGAAGAACGACAAATTCGGTCCGAACTCGTTAATGTCCATGCCTCTGCTGAGGTAATATTCAACATAAGTAAATCCATTCGCAAGCGTGAACGCCAATTGCGTAATCGGATTCGCACCCGCTTCAGCAATGTGATAACCTGAAATAGATACGCTGTAGAAATTTCTTACTTTGTGTTGAATGAAATACGACTGCACGTCGCCCATTAAACGCAACGCAAACTCCGTAGAGAAGATGCATGTGTTTTGCGCTTGGTCTTCTTTCAAGATGTCTGCTTGAACCGTTCCGCGCACGACGCTTAAGGTTTCAACTTTTATTTTTTCGTAAACGGAAGCCTCTAAAACTTCGTCGCCTGTGCAACCGAGAAGCATTAATCCAAGTCCGCTGTTTCCTTCCGGAAGAGGACCTTGGTAGGTAGGACGGGTTAATCCATTTGCTTCCCACTTTGATTTCAGAACCTTTTCAACTTTCGCTTCTAATTTGTTATCACGAATGTATTTTTCGCACGCTTGATCAATGGCTGCATTCATGAAGAAGGCGAGGAGCATAGGCGCCGGACCGTTGATGGTCATAGAAACAGAAGTCTTCGGATCAGACAAATCGAATCCGCTGTATAATTTTTTAGCATCGTCCAAGCAGCAAATGCTTACGCCCGAGTTTCCTACTTTTCCGAAAATATCTGGACGATATCCCGGATCGTTTCCATAAAGAGTAACGCTGTCAAACGCAGTAGACAAGCGCTTTGCAGGCATGCCCAAGCTTACGTAGTGGAAGCGACGGTTTGTTCTTTCCGGTCCGCCTTCACCAGCGAACATACGCGTTGGATCTTCGCCTTCTCGTTTGAAAGGGAAGAGACCTGCGGTATAAGGAAATTCTCCCGGAACATTTTCTTGAAGCGACCACTTCACAATGTCGCCCCATGATTTGTATTTTGGAAGAGCCACTTTCGGAATGCGCGAATGTGAAAGCGATCGGGTAGAGGCTTCCATCTGAATTTCTTTGTCGCGCACTTTGAAGGTGAAGATGTCTCCGCTGTATGAAGCTTTCTTCGCTTCCCAGTTTTGAAGCAGGTTCCACAAGTGTGGATCGAAATCCATTTTAATGCGATCGAACGAAGCTTCCAAATGTTTAATGGAAATTTCATTGTTCTCGTTGTTCTCTCCTTCGCGAAGCGCTGAGAGAGCTATATTAAGACCGTATAGTTTTTCAGCGATTTCTGATTGTCTGTTCACCCATGCGTCG
>CANKYR010000040.1 GCA_947488195.1 Flavobacteriales bacterium | reverse complement strand
TTACACCTTCCACTTCAATCATATAATAAACATCACCAACCGGAGGGTTAATGTCGGTGTATGAATCCAGGTTACTCGCAATAGTAGTAAGCAAAGTCATTGTTGCTGCAGAAGCACCTCTGTAAATGTTGTAACTACCAAAATCAAATCCTTCATATCCACTCCAGATTAAGTTCACGTTGTTACCCAACCCTTGGTTGGTAGAAAGGTGAATCGTCTTGTGAAAATCCGAGTTAGAAGACAAGATACCGCAGGTGTCAATTAAGGCTAGCTTGTAGCGATTTGCTTGCACTTGCGGATTAGAGTTTACATCTTCAAAGAGTCCGTTGCTGCCATAAGCTACAGTTCCAATTTGAGCGTAAACGTTAGCAACATTGGTTTCCTTCAATACCACATAAAAGTTAATCATATCTGATGTCACAGGCTCCCACACCACGTTGTTCTTTCCAGTTGTCTGATCAACAGTAACCAAACAGATTGGCACAACATCTACCAAAGAAAGATTTACTTCAACCGCAGAAGATGTGGCAGTGCATCCGTTGTTATCGGTTACCGTAACAGTGTAACTTCCCGACTCACTTACGCTAATGGAAGACGTGTTCACTGTTCCGTTGCTCCAAGTAATGCTGCTGTAGTTTGCATCTGTAAGACTCACTGTTGCTTCGCTACCGCTGCAACCTGCGTTGAGCTGATCAACCACTAGTGTTGGCATTGTAATACCCGGAAGTTCAGTAATGGCTAGTATCTGTGATATGGCGCTACAACCGTTTTGAGTAATGCTCACTTGGTAGTTTCCACCAAGAGTAGCAGCAGTGTTTTGATTGGTCTCACCTGCTATAGCCACACCGTTTAAATACCATTGGTAGGTGATGTTCGTGGCAGTAGTCGCCGCTTGCAATTGAACACTCGCACCTGAGCAGAACGAAGTCGTGGTTGCACTAGCAGCACTTACGGCAAGCGTACAGTTGTTGTTCACAGCAAAGAGCACAGAGGTTCCGCTGCATGTTCCGTCGCTTTCGGTAAGGGTCACTTGGTACGGACCGTTTTGTCCCCAAAGAATAGATACCACTGAAGTTCCTTGTCCAGATATCACCGCACCGTTTGTAACAGTCCAGTTATAGGTATGTCCCGCCGCAGCATTCACAGCATAGGTATAGGTGTTAAACGGAGTAATGTTCGGATTACCGATGATTGCTTGTGCGTTAATGGAACTGTAGTTAACGTAAGAAACACCATTTGCCCATTGGCTCATAAGACCCATTGAACCGTCAGTAGTAACGAAGCACGCGTATGTTCTTGAACCTACAAACGAATTTACATCTACCACAGAAGTCGTCGCACCAGGAATGGCTATCCAACCCGAGGTTGAGCTTCCAAAAGGAGCGTTCACAACACCCGATTTGTAATACCATTGAAGAGAGTAAGACGGTAATCCAACCGGCTCATAGGTCATAGCAATTTGAGTGTTCTCCCCGCTACAAAGAGCAACGGTATTGTTATCTAAATTTCCATAAGAAAACGCAGTAACATTCATGAGTTTTTCTTCAAGCGAAAAGTTGTAAGTTCCGTCGTAAGACCAAAACGATGAGTACGTTGTTCCATCTGAACTAAGGCTAGTTAAATAGATATGGCCATTTGCAACACCAGGGTACTGCATTTCATAGAAACCATCACCATATATATCTACTGCCGTGAACGTGTAACATCCACTTGATGGGAGAAAAATGTCCTCAATCTTAGAGGAATAGTCCGCGGGGATTGGTGCAGAACTGTAATCAGCAGCAGCCACCACATTACCAACTTCGTCTGTAATAAACCAGGAAGACTCCTCTGGGTAACCGTC
Organism: Flavobacteriales bacterium; assembly: GCA_947488195.1. Lineage (GTDB taxonomy): Bacteria > Bacteroidota > Bacteroidia > Flavobacteriales_D > Sanyastnellaceae > CAIZGX01. The sequence goes on along the minus strand of CANKYR010000040.1, from coordinate 13,820 downwards.
AAACAAGATGTCTATTTTTACATGAGTTGTGCCTTCTACAGCATAAGAAATTGGAGTTGTAATTGCGTTATTAGAAATGTTGTCATCTGCAGATGTAATCGCAACATTTAAATTGGAAGGGCCAGTCAATGTGACATTGCCTAGATTAACTGTATCCGCAGCGTATGTCGTTAAGTAGCCGGTCCAGTTGTAAACTAATGGAGTGATTCCACCAGTCACAGTAAAAGTGCAAGCTGTTAATGGACTGGTCCCATTGTTTTGTATCAAAACTGCAACATTTGCATTCCCGCATGTATTTAAGTCACCTTCGTAACTTAAAATTGCCGGGTCGTTAGTTTGAAAAGCTGGGTCAGTAAAGCACTCAGCACCGCATTGGCTGTAGCAGAAATGCTCAACAACAGGATCAGCAGCAACAACAACTTCACGGTTACCGCCTACGTTACAATCTGCAGGCAAAGACTCGTTACCATCTGCCCACTCATCTCCATTAAGGAATTTGTATTGGTACGTACCTGGTTGAAGTAAAAGAGTCACTTCATAGATGTTGTCACCGTCTGGGTCAGTCATCAATGTGTTAGCATCGCCAGGGTTCCATCCTTGGAAAATACCTGCAACGTGAGGACCGTTAGCGTTAACCGTTTGTAAAGACATATCAACTCTGAACAACACCGGGGTTGGGGAAACACAAGTTCCACAACCGCCGAAGCATGTAATATCAACAACCGTATTTGCTTGTACAAGGGTTATCTCACGGTTTCCAGAAACTGCGCAAGCGCCAGGAACGCTTTCAACAAATGTCCAGTAGTTACCATTGATAAACCTGTATTGAGCCGAAGCTGCAGTGCCGATGGAGAAATAACCTTCGTAAATCCCATCTCCATCGGGGTCAATCAATTGAGAGCCGGCCGGGTTCCAACCATTGAAGTCACCTGCAACAAAAACACCTGCTAGGTTTACACCTGCCGACTCTTGAGTCATGTCTACACGGAAACGAACAGTGTTCTCTCCGCAAGCAGCACATGATTCATAACATACAGTCATACTCGCTGTTGGATTTGCTCCTGAAATCGTCCAAAATCGATTGTCGTTTCCGTTCACTTCAACTTGACAGGCTTGAGGAACATCCTCCGCCCCAGACCAGTCGTTACCGTTGATGAACTTGAATTCATATCGCTCCGGAACAAGATTTAATGTCACTTTCCAAATTCCGTTTCCTTGATTTACTAATGCAATACCAGAGGGATTCCAGTTAACATAAGCCTGGTTATCTGTAATGCCATCATAGGTTACATCGTTGAAATTTCCGGCGATGTGGACGCCGGTTGGATTAACCGTTTGACCGGTCATGTCTACATTAAACGTCACCGCAACGGCCAACGCATTAGAGCTTATCGTTATGAGGAGAGCAACGATAAAGAATATTTTCCTTTTCATTTCGATTTATTTACTTATTTGCTTATTTGTAATTTCACAACACGCGTTTCTACCTTCAAAATATAATTCCCACCGGCCAATTCGCTGGTGTTAATGATTTGAAGCGTGCTTGTTATTTTGTCTTTTAAAATCACTTTCCCAACTGCGTCGTAGATAATAAAATCTTTCCCAACAAGTTCGCTGTTAACTTGCAGGTTAATGCTTGTAGATGCAGGGTTAGGGAAAAGAGACACGATGGATGAAGCGTATTCATTCACACCAACAGATGCATCCAAAATATTCGAATGTGAATACACCAACGTTCTCTGCGGATCACAGCTGACGCCTTCCACTTCAATCATATAATACACTTCTCCAACCGGAGGGTTAATGTCGGTGTATGAATCCAGGTTACTCGCAATAGTAGTAAGCAAAGTCATGCTAGCTGCAGAAGCACCTCTGTAAATGTTGTAACTACCAAAATCAAATCCTTCATAGCCGCTCCAGATCAAGTTCACGTTGTTACCCAACCCTTGGTTGGTGGAAAGATGAATCGTCTTGTGATAGTCAGAGTTGGAAGACAAGATACCGCAGGTGTCAATTAAGGCTAGCTTGTAGCGATTTGCTTGCACTTGCGGATTAGAGTTTACATCTTCAAAGAGTCCGTTGCTGCCGTAAGCTACAGTTCCAATTTGTGCATAGACATTGGCAACATTGGTTTCTTTCAAGACAACGTAGCTATTGATTAAGTCGGAAGTCACGGGCTCCCAAACCACGTTGTTCTTTCCTGTTGCTTCATCAACGGTAACTAAGCAGATTGGAACCGGATCGAGGATTGAAAAGTTCACAGAAACCGGTCCTGCTGAAACAGCACATCCATTTTCATCTATTGCTGTAATACTAAAATCTCCAGAAGTTGAAACATTAATTGTTGTAGATGTTAGACCGTTATTCCAAATAAGATTCGTGTAATTTCCTCCAGAAACAGTTAGTGTGGCATCTCCTCCTGCGCAACCTGCGTTAGCTTGTTCAACAAGTATACTTGGAATGATAGCGCTTGGCAACTCTGTAATTGAAACAATATTTGAAACGGCGGTGCATCCATTTTGATTGATGCTCACTTGATAATTTCCACCTGAAGAAACTGAAATATTCTGATACGTTTCATTCGGAATTAAAGTGCCATTCAAATACCATTGATAAGTGATTCCTGTTGCTGCAGTAGCTGCTTGCAATTGAAGAATCGTTCCAGCACAAAATGTATTTGTGCTTGCACTTGCTGCACTTACTGAAATAGAGCAATTGTTATTTACGGCAAATAGATAAGAAGATCCTGTGCATGTTCCATCGCTTTCCGTAAGTGTCAATTGATACGGTCCATTTTGTCCCCACATGATTGACGCGTTACTTGTTCCTTGTCCAGATGCAACGGCTCCGTTTGTAACCGTCCAATTGTAAGTGTGTCCAGGGATTGGATTAACAATGTAGTTGTATGCATTGAACGGTGTAATGTTCGGATTTCCGATAATAGTTTGAGCAGCGAAAGAACTATAGGTAAGAACCTTTGCTCCGCTCATCCAGTTTCCTGAAATACCGTAAGAGGCGTCAGGCGTAACGAAACAAGCATATGTCCTTATTCCCAAGAAGGCATCAACAGTTAATGCTGCGGAAGTGGCACTTGGAATTATATTCCATCCTGAAGTATTTGACCCAGTTGGTGCTGCGTTGTTTCCTGTTTTGAAGTACCACTGCAAAGAGTAGTTTGTAATTCCAGTGGGCGCGCTGTTTGTGGAAATGTTAAAGTCTGAAACTTCTGGACAAATCGTATTTGAACTTGTACCTATCGATCCGTAAGTGAAAGGAATTCCTGTACAATAACAATTCGAATTATAAGTATCTAAAAAAGTATTGGAGTTGAAATCGTCGCAAGTAGTGTTTATAAAATGGCAAGAGCCATCGTCACAACCTGCAAATTGGTTGAAGTTGCACGCAGAAGGGTTCGTGCAACCAGGAAAAACACAAGAGGCGTTGTAGCATCCGGCTGAAGGCTCGTAATTGCATGCCCCAAAAATGGTGCAACCAGGAAAAACACAAGACTCGTCGTCGCAACCTGCTATCGGATTGAAGTTACAAGCAGTTGGGTTGGTGCAGCCAGGGTATTGACAAGTCAAAGTGTTTTGGTCATTGAGGTTGAAATTACAAGCCAAAGGATCATTACAACCAATTTGTCCTGACGACATGATATTCATTTTCAATTCTGCGATTGAATAGTCATAAGTTCCGTTGTAATACCACAACCAAGAGAACGCGGAGCCATTAGAATAAAGACTTGTTACAATCATGTGGCCATTCGCTGCAGCGCCGTTTTGCATATCGTAGAACCCATCGCCGAATTCATCCAGAGCATAGAAAGTATAACATCCATTTGAAGGGAGAAAAACGTTTTCGATTTTAGTTGAGTTATCAGCTGGAATTGGAGCAACGCTATAGTCAGCTGAAGCAACTACATTTCCAGCCTCGTCTGCGATATACCAGGAAGATTCTTCTGGGTAGCGGTCAAATAAGATATCAATTTTAACCTGTGTTGTTCCTTCAACGGCGAAAGAAATCGGAGCTACGATTTCGTTGTTCCCCGTGTTGTCATCCGCAGAGGTGATTGAAATGAATAGATTAGAAGACTCAATTAAATTAACTGTGCCAATGTTAACTATTTCTGTTTCGTAAGTAGTCAAATTTCCAGTCCAGTTGAAAATCAAAGGAGCAACCCCACCATTTACAGTAAAAGTACACGAAGTTAATGGGCTGGTACCATTATTTTGTATAGTAACCGCAACATTTGCATTACCGCAAGTGGCTATATCACCTTCGTAACTCAATATAGATGGATCATTCATTTGATACGCAGGAATAGGGCAATTTTGAAGAGTAGTATACAAACCAATACCGTCTAATGGAGGAACTTCAGTTGCAATGCGATTAGGACAAATACGGTAGATTGTAGGGTAATATGCAATAGCGTAATCGGTAGTGATTGTGCCGGCCAATGCTGCAGCTGGGTTAGCCATTGGAAACTCGATAGGAGCTGTTCCTGTTGGATTCAACCAATTGCCTTGTGTATTAGCACCTGTGCCGTTCATATCTGAATTGGTAGTGGATGCATCACCATCAATCCAAATGACCATAACGTCATTCGTGGTAGAAGAAGATACTCCAGTAGCACCGGCAGGGCCGTGATTGGTGTATAGGTCGTTCAGCGCATTTGAATTTAAATAACTCCAACCGGGTCCATTCCAAGTTGCATCAACGTTGAGAAAAACCGTATATCCTTGATTTAAATAGTTGTGTAAATTATGAGATACACCAAATTGGTCAGTAACAGTAAAATCTGCTGCGTATGATCCAGCTGGTAGTTGCGCACTTACCATGTTCATTGCTGCTGAAAAGAAAATAACAAGGCACGTTAAAAGAATTTTTGTTTTTGTTTTCATAATTTATTTCGTAACGTTAAACAATTTATTCATTGAATCAATGCGTAGAATGTAATTCCCACCCGTCAGTTCGCTGATGTTAATGGTTTGAAGCGTGCTTGTGATTTTATTTTTTAGTATCACTTTTCCCACTGCGTCGTAAATGATAAAATCTTTCCCAACAAGCTCGCTGTTCACTTGAAGATTAATGCTTGTGGTTGCCGGGTTAGGATAAAGACTTATTGCATTTGAAAGTTCATCAATACCATCCGTGGTTGTGGTAATCACATTCGAATGTGAATACACCAATGTTCTCTGCGGATCGCAACTTACACCTTCCACTTCAATCATATAATAAACATCACCAACCGGAGGGTTAATGTCGGTGTATGAATCCAGGTTACTCGCAATAGTAGTAAGCAAAGTCATTGTTGCTGCAGAAGCACCTCTGTAAATATTGTAACTACCAAAATCAAATCCTTCATATCCGCTCCAGATTAAGTTCACGTTGTTACCCAACCCTTGGTTGGTGGAAAGATGAATCGTTTTGTGAAAATCAGAGTTGGAAGACAAGATACCGCACGTGTCAATTAGCGCCAGTTTGTATCTGTTTGCTTGCACCTGTGGATTAGAGTTCGCATCTTCAAAGAGTCCATTGCTTCCATAAGCAATCGTTCCAATTTGAGCGTAAACGTTAGCAACATTGGTTTCCTTCAATACCACATAGCTATTGATTAAGTCAGAAGTCACGGGCTCCCAAACCACGTTGTTCTTTCCTGTTACTTGGTCTACTGTAACCAAACAGATCGGTACCGCACTTACCAAAGAAAGGTTTACTTCGACAGGAGAAGATGCAGCAGTGCATCCGTTGCTGTCAGAAACAATAACACTGTAACTTCCCGATTCACTTACGCTAATGGAAGACGTGTTAACGGTTCCGTTGCTCCAGGTAATGCTGCTGTAGTTTGCATCTGTCAGACTCACCGTTGCATCGCTACCGCTGCAACCTGCATTGGCCTGATCAACCACAAGTGTTGGCATTGTAATACCCGGAAGTTCAGTAATGGCTAGTATCTGTGAGATGGCGCTACAACCGTTTTGAGTAATGCTTACTTGGTAGTTTCCACCAAGAGTAGCAGCAGTGTTTTGATTGGTCTCACCTGCTATTGCCACACCGTTTAAATACCATTGGTAGGTAATGTTGGTAGCGGTGGTTGCCGCTTGCAATTGCACACTAGCACCCGAGCAGAACGAAGTCGTGGTTGCACTCGCAGCACTAACTGCAAGCGTACAGTTGTTGTTCACAGCAAAGAGCACCGAGGTTCCGCTGCATGTTCCGTCGCTTTCGGTTAGGGTAACTTGATAGGGACCGTTTTGTCCCCAAATAATAGACGTGACATTTGTTCCTTGTCCAGACGCAATAGCGCCATTTACTACAGTCCAATTGAATGTGTGTCCTGGAGTAGGATTAACAAGATAATTGTAGCTGGTAAATGGAACGATATTCGGATTACCGATAATGGTTTGAGCAGCGAAAGAACTATATGAAAGAACCTTTGCTCCCTCCATCCAATTTCCTGCAATACCATAAGAAGCATCGGGTGTTACGAAGCAGGCATACGTTCTTGTTCCTATGAAAGCATCTACAGTCAATGACGAGGAAGTAGCATCTGATATTAAATTCCAACCTAAAGTACTTGAACCTGCTGGAGCTGTGTTATTTCCTGTTTTGAAATACCACTGATAAGAATAGTTGACCATTCCTGATGGAGCTGAATTGGTTGTTATAACATAGTTTGATACATCAGGACATAAGTTATTGGTTTCGGTCGAAATAGTTCCGTACGCATAAGTAACACCTATGCAATTGCAACTTGAATTATACGCGTCGAGAATTGTATTTGGATTGTTGTCGTTACATGAACCATTTATAAAATAACATGATCCATCTTCACAGCCTGCATTTGAATTGTAATTACATGCTAATAAATTCGTACAGCCTGGATAATGACAAGTGGTTGCGCTTACATCGGTTGGATTGTAATCACACGCCATTGGATCATTGCAGCCTGGGATTATCATTACTTGAACCTCTGTTCTAGGACTAGGACAATCAAAAGAAGGAGTGCTTACATGCCAATCGTAGAAGAAATAATAATGATTGTCTCCGTCTTGATTCTGATTGTTGTTGGTTACTGTAGTACCTGTAATACTCACAAGTCCATTTATATCATATGGAAAATTGTATGGAGTTGCTGTCGAAATATCACGATCTCTCCACAAACCAGGATTTCCGGTTGTGGTGCGCAGACCGTACCCGTTTCCGGCAGGAACCACGAAATTCAATTCAACCCATGAATCTCCATTTGGAATATTGATGTTGGCTGCAGCAATTACTGTTAGGTTCGCATCAACAACCTGAATGGTGCGAACACCAGCAGCGTTCGAATATACAAAAACGCTATCAATAATTACGTCTTCCATTGCATCGAACGTATTAAAGTTCGTTGGGGTATTTGCAAAATACGAACCTGAGCTATTCACCAACTTACCGCCGGTACCAACTGCACCTCCAAATGTTGCAACATCTTCAACCCAAAATGAAGTTGGAGAAGCTGTAATTGCTGGAGTTGTGAATGTTGAACCTGCTGCGATTGGAGATCCTCCTGTTGCAACGTCATACCAATAAAGATTATTACCGGTAGCAGTCAAGTCAGCTGTTAAACCTAAAGCACCAATGTTTACATCACCAGCTGTTGGAGCTGCTGTAAATTGACAAGACCCATTGTCACATCCGGCTGCAGAATTAAAATTACAGGCTAAAGAATTTGTGCAGCCAGGATAGGTGCAGCTTCCATCGTTACAACCAGCCAATGGATTAAAATTACAAGCATTATTATCTGTGCAGCCGGGGAATACGCATGAACCATTGTCACATCCAGCAGAGGGATTAAAATTGCATGCATTTGGGTTTGTGCAGCCGGAGTATGTGCAACTTCCATTGTTGCAACCTGCTGAAGGTAAATAATTGCATGCATTATTATCTGTACATCCGGGGAAGACACATGAACCATTGTCACATCCAGCAGCAGGATTGAAATTGCATGCAATAGGGTTTGTGCAGCCGGAGTATGTGCAACTTCCATTGTCGCAAGTTGTAATCGGATTATAATTGCAGGCACTTAAATCCATGCACCCTGGAAGTATGCAAGAACCATCATCACATCCCGAAAGTGAATTGAAATTGCAGGCTGAAGGGTTTGTGCAACCTGGGAATACACATGAGCCATTATCACACATTGAAGAAGAGTCGTAATTGCAGGCAAGCTCATTTAAACAGCCTCCATAATTGCAACTGCCGTCGTTACATCCAGCCAATGGGCTGAAGTTACAAGCATTATTATCGTTGCAACCGGGGAATACACATGAGCCATTGTCACATCCTGCCGAAGGATTGAAGTTGCAAGCATTTGGATTCGTGCAGCCAGAGTAGGTACAAAATCCATCGTCGCAAGTTGTGGTCGGGTTATAATTGCAAGCTGTATTATCAGTGCAGCCCGGAAATATACAGGATCCATCGCCGCATCCTGCAACTGGATTGAAGTTGCATGCATTAGGAATATTGCATCCAGGGAATACACATGAACCATTATCACACATTGAAGAGGGATTGTAATTGCAAGCTAGAGCATTGAGACAGCCTCCAAAATTGCAATTGCCATCATTTATAAAAGCCTCAGAATCGTAATTACACGCTGTAGGATCCATACAGCCTAACAATTCTATACATGATTGACACCAATCCCAGCATACAATTGGTAAAACAACAGAGGTACTGACATTTAAAATACGATTGGTGTAACCAGAATTTGTTGTTGTGCAAGAAGAACCTGGACTTAGATTCTCTTGAATCGACCAAAAATCTGCAGAGAACTTGTATACATAGGTACCCGGATCTAGAAATAAAGTTGTTTCCCAAATTCCATCTCCATTTACATCTGTCATTGAATTACAGTTTCCACACCACCCGTTGAATGTTCCGTTTAACTCCGGAGTCGTGAACCCTGTTTGACCTTGCATATCTACTCTGAAAGTGACGTTATACGCTTGAGCCAAAAGGCAAGATGATATGAGTAAAAAAATCAGATAAATCTTTTTCATTTCAGATGACAATTAATTTTCAAACATGTTCTTTATAATCTTCCGCAAATATTTGTTTTCTAAAAAATACGGATATGGTATTTTTCAATTCGTTGCTCTACAATAACTTGACAAATACCACAAAAATACTCAAATAACAACCATGTGATTATTAAATGTTTAGCAAGGATGGTTTTTTTATTGCTGATTAATCAATCGTGTTGCGATCAAACCTTCGGTGAAGTAAAAACGAAGTTCTTACCCTCTCTTCCCTTTTCTTCCTCTCTCTTCCCTTCTCCTACCTTATTCTAACAACCCTTCCAATCTTAAGATCCCTCTCCACCGCAGTTATCTCAAATTCAGAAAGTTTTTTGGCTGAAGAAATATAGATCAAGCTTTCCCCATTTACATTTTTCAGAACGGTATCAGGAAGATTCGCAAAGGAAATGCGCCCTGGAATGAGATGATGACCAATTTCTTTGTTCAGTTCCGATCTATTTGCTAAAGGGACAAGTGCCTGATATTTATCCAAACCCCTATTGCGCAGAACAGCGTCTGACGGGACGAGCAGTGTGTACTCATTTTTTTTCAAGGAGTCGGACCAATCACTTAACTCAACTAAGCTCGCCCAAACAGAAGTCTCGTAGTCCGAACTTAAAAAAGCCAAAATGTTTTCTTCCTTCTTCGAATAAACCGAACGCTCATTCGGCTTCGATGCCGAAACAGAATGTTCCGGCTCTGAAGAAGAACAGGCCTGCAACAGTAGAATTATTCCAATGTAGCAGGCCTGTTTCATTTCAATATAAATTATTACGCTTTTGCTTTCACCTTCGGTGATGCAGAAAGTAACGCTTCACTTGCATAGTCTTTAAACTTCTCGAAGTTCGTTACAAACTTCGCTGCAAGCTCATTCGCTTTCGCGTCGTATGCGTCTTTGTCTGACCAGGTGTTACGTGGATTCAACATTTCAGCAGGAACTTCTGGACAAGCCGTTGGCATAGCCAATCCGAACACTTCATGTGTTGCGAATTCAACATTGTTCAACTTTCCTCCCAACGCTGCTGTAATCATTGCACGTGTAAAGCTTAATTTCATGCGACTTCCCACACCGTATGAGCCTCCAGACCAACCCGTGTTGATTAACCACACTTGCGCTCCGCTCTCGTCGATTTTCTTTCCTAACATTTCAGCATAAGCCGTCGGATGCAGCGGTAAGAATGGCGCTCCGAAACATGCACTGAATGTCGTCGTTGGCTCAGTGATTCCAGCTTCAGTACCGGCAACCTTCGCGGTGTATCCGCTAATGAATTGATACATCGCTTGCTCTCTCGAAAGCTTACTAATTGGAGGCAATACCCCGAACGCATCGCAAGTCAAGAAGAAAATATTTTTCGGAATTCCACCTACACTTGGATTCATCGTATTATCGATGTGCTCCAGCGGATAGCTCACACGTGTGTTTTGTGTCTTCGCGCTTTCGGAATAATCAGGAGTCACTCCGTCGTCTTCGAATCCAATGTTCTCTAACAACGCCCCGAACCTAATCGCATCGTAAATCTGAGGTTCTTTCTCACGAGACAGGTCAATCGTCTTCGCATAACATCCACCTTCAAAATTGAAAACAGTTGTGTCCGCCCAGCCGTGCTCGTCGTCACCAATTAATCTTCTATTCGGATCAGAAGACAATGTCGTTTTTCCCGTTCCTGAAAGGCCGAAGAATATTGCAGTATCGCCCTCTTTACCTACGTTCGCAGAACAGTGCATAGACAATACATTTTTCTCGTGTGGAAGAACGAAGTTCAATACAGTGAAAATTCCTTTTTTGATTTCACCGGTGTAACCCGTTCCACCAATAATGGCCATCTTCTTTGTGAAATCGATAATTGCGAAATTGTGCTGACGCGTTCCGTCGATTTCTGGATCGGCCATGAATTCAGGCGCACAGATTACATGCCATTCTGGTGTCATGGTTGTTAACTCTTCCGCAGTTGGACGCAAGAACATATTGCTTGCGAACATGTTGCTCCATGGAAATTCTGTTACTATACGCACATTCATGCGGTAGCGAGGATCTGCGCAAACGTATGCGTCGCGCACATATACTTCGCGTCCGTTGAGGTGAGCGCACATACGCTCATACAAACGGGTGAATTTATCTGAATCGAATGGAATGTTGAATTGGCTCCACCAAACACTGTTTTCAGTAGAAGCGTCTTTTACAATAAACTTGTCTTGTGGAGACCTCCCAGTGAATTCTCCGGTATCAATGGCTAAAGCGCCCGTATTCGTGAGTGTTCCCTGAGAAAGTAAAATGGTTTCTTCAACCAATTCTGCAGGTGTCATGTTCCAATATGCAGTGGAAACATGTTTAAGTCCGAGGTAGGCTAACGTTGCGCCTTCGGGACGTGTACCGATGTTTGTCATGAATAAAAATTTGGTTCGACTATCATTGAATCGTTTGGCAAATGTAATAATAAAAAAAGGGGTGAGAATCCTCGAAACTCAACCCTTTCTCAACCATAAACGGTTTGAAATGTTGATTAATTATTCTAAGTATAACTCTATCAGACCTTCAGGGGCTGAAGTAGAAATGGTTTTGCTCTCGTCATCTATTTTCAAAACGAATTCGGGTTGAAGGGGAAGCAAGATGAGCTTGCCCGTATTGTGACGAATTTCAAGCTGGGGATTCTTTCTGTTCTCCACCACCTCTTCTACTAATCCAATGTTACCATGTGTTTGGTCGAAGACCTCGTATCCGACCCAATTCACCATATCTCTTCGATCTTCATCTTTAACAGAAAGCTCTGTCAATCGGACGTAGACCATGGATTTCAAAAGTGCTTTCGCAGCTGCTTCATCGTTCACCCCAGCCAATCTCACTTTGGCGGAATCATTTGTCTTCGGTTCGAAAAGCTCAATTTTATATGGAACCAGACTATCCTTAATTTCCAAAAAAAGAAATTTCAATTCCTTATAATCAGCAACCTTTGAGGTATCTAGAAACACAGTCAACTCTCCTTTGTATCCATGAAGCCTGGTGATCTTTCCCAAGCAGTGCATTTCGTCTTTGTTCATGGTGCGAAGATAATGATGTAATTTTGCAGCACTTATGAAAAGATCACTTCAATCCATTATACCGCCGCCGCCAACCAATTTCGTTGGAGACGGATTCAAAGTTCATCACTTCATTCCCGATTACTATTTGAGTATGGAAAGAATGAATCCGTTTATTATGCTGGATTATGCAGCACCGCATTACTTTCCTCCGACCGAAGTTCAGAAGGGCGTGGGTGTGCATCCGCATAAAGGATTTGAAACGGTAACCATTGCTTACAAAGGAAGAGTTGCGCATCACGATAGCGCTGGAAACAGCGGAATCATTGGCGAGGGAGATGTACAATGGATGACCGCCGCTTCAGGCATTCTTCACAAAGAATATCATGAACAGGAATTTTCTAAAGCTGGTGGAATTTTTTCCATGGTCCAATTGTGGGTGAATCTTCCTGCAGCAGATAAACTTTCAAAACCGAAGTATCAAGAAATTTTAAATACGAATATTCCGAAAGTGGAGTTGCCAAACGATTCTGGAGTTGTTGAAGTCATTGCCGGGAATTATGACGGTGCGAAAGGCGCCGCTTCCACCTTCACTGAAGTTCATGCTTTCAATGTGAAATTAAAAGCTGGAGGAACGGCGACTTTTTCATTCAATGAAAGAAACAACACAGGAGTTCTCGTAATTGCTGGAAGCATTACCGTGAATGAAGAACAACAGCTTGCAACTAGCGAATTCGGACTATTCAGCAACGATGGAGAATCATTCACCATCTCTTGCACCGAGGACGCAACCATACTCATTCTTTCCGGAGAACCGATTCTAGAGCCAATCGCGGCATACGGTCCTTTCGTAATGAATACCAAACAAGAACTCATGGATGCCTTCCATCAGTTTGAACGCGGTGAGTTTGGGGAATTGGAATAAGTTCCAAGAATTAAAAAATCTCCGCCAACATGCAACGCGCGCTTCCGCCCCCGATGGTTTCTATAACGGGAATATTGAAACGAATAAAGTCTACACGCTGTTTCAGAAAATCAATTTGAGCACTCGTCAAACTCTGATAAGCCGTTTCAGAAAGAACCAATTTATTGTTGTTTTGCCTATCTCTAAGCAAGAGCATATTTCCCGCAAAGGCATTCATTTGCGCCATTGAAATTTCAAGAACACTTTTACCTAAACGGCTAACTTCATTCACAAACAGCTCTCTATTTTCCTCATCTGGAAAGCATTCCAAACAAACCACAACAAAATCGTCACCTAGGCACATGACTACATTCGTGTGGTAAATAGGCTGACCGTTTTCATCAAAAGCTGCTAACATGAAAGGTGAATATTCAATTTGTTTACAAAGCTCTTGAAAGACAACTTCACTCGTGCGCGAAGAAAGCGCAGCAAACGCGACTTTGTTCTCATGATCAAAAACCACACTTCCGGTGCCTTCCAGAAATAAATTTTCCGATTCGAAATGCGTTAAGTCTAAAACCTTTTCAAGATTGAATTTTTGTTGAAGTTCAAGCACCACTTCCAGACGCCTTTCGCAACGCCTGTTAACCGCTTCCATGGGATATAAAATGAGTGTGCCGTTCGGATGGAAGGAGATCCAGTTGTTCGGAAAGACTGCATCTGGCTTTGTGGGAACAAGTGTGTCTTCAACAATATAAACACCAATGTCATTCGACCGCAACACATGCACGGCGTTATCGAATTCTTCAATGGCTCGCTCAAAAATTTCATCAGCTGACGCC
>CANKYR010000039.1 GCA_947488195.1 Flavobacteriales bacterium | reverse complement strand
CAGAAATAGAAGGACCAAAACCAGATAAAGTATGTGATTGGTTGTTACAAGTTGGGAAGAACGATGCTGAAATACTCGTTGCTGTACCTGCACTTTCTCCTGCAGCAGTTTCATTGCCACAACCTTCGTTAATCACTGTATCACAATCATCGTCAATCGCGTTGGTGCAAAGTTCTGTTGCATTTGGATGAATAACCGCGACAGCATCGTTGCAATCTCCGTTTGCAGTAGCATATCCAGCACCTGGATTCGAACAAGCATTAGTTGCTGAACCAACCCCGTATCCATCTCCGTCAGCATCTGCGTAGTAGTTCACGAAAGTTAATCCTTCGTCAGCAGCTCCAGAACAGTTATCGTCTGCGCTGTTACACAATTCAGTAGCACCTGGATTAACAGCAGCCAACGCGTCGTTACAATCGGTGCTGTTTGCAACATAACCATAAGGTTGTGTGCAATAGCTCAATGTCGTTGAAGCAACACCATAACCGTCGCCGTCTAAGTCTGCATACCAAGTAGAAGGTGTACAAGGCGCGAAAGCCACCGATCGGAAAGCCTTATTGGTTGTGCTTAACAAGGTTGAAATCGTATTTAATGTCGGTGTTGTTGATGTTCCGTTATCATCGAAGTAAATCACTTGTGTTGAAGTTGTTCCATTTGCAACGACATACAATCGTGGATTAGCTCCAGCATAAAAATCAACTACCACTCCTCTTGCTCCGGCAGATGCGCCAACGCTCATGGTGTATGACAATGTCCAAGTACCAGCGGTGTTTATCCATTTTTGAATTCCACCCGAACCATTTGTTCTATCATCTGCAACATAACAAACTGTTTCCGCTGTGTTGAATTGGTAAGCGTATGGGCTACTTCCTGCTCCAGTAGGAATAATCAGGGTTGCTGTTTGTCCAGTTGTTGTTGGCAGTCCTGAACCTATTTTATGCACTCCCAAAGTTGTTGAACCTGTTGAGAAAAATAAACTTCCGTTTTGAGCGCTAACTACACGTGTGTTTCCAATAGTGCTGTATACGTTTCCAGAAGCGCCTGTTCCCAAGTAGCTAATTCCACCTGAAGAATTTCCTCCCCAATAATTGTTTCCATCAGCGGTAGCACTTCTTAAATTATCTCCTGAAGTTAGTGTTGAAGTCACTCTAGCGTAAGATCCGTAGCTATTCCCAAAAGTTCCAACTGAACGGAAAATATTGGTTGCAGTGGAAACATTAGCCAAGCCAGAACCAGCATCATATCCAGGAATAACCAATTTCGAAAAGTCAGATGTGCGAGAAATAAACCCTTCAGTAGCAGTTGAACCAGACATAACCAAACGATTCGTTCCTGTTGTTGGAATTGTTATTGTTCCAACTAAACCAGTGGTGTTGTATTCTTCAATAAAGAAAGGAGTTGCTGCTGTGCTCAATGCGCCACCAGTGCCAGTGCCTACACGAGTAACAACAATATTACCAGCGGTAAAGTTACCGTAGTTACATGTCGCGTTATTCGGACAAGTTACCGCCGCATTGTAATTGTTTGCATTCGGATCGAAGCAACCTGAAACAGCTCCTTCATCGATTCCTGCAGTACAGTTATCATCGATACCGTTACAGAAGTTTTCCGTAGCACCCGGATTAACTGCTGGGTTGTTATCGTTGCAATCGGTTGTTGGAAGAACAGTTGCAGAATATTCTGCTCCAGGGTTCGTGCAAGCCAACGTTGAAGATGCAGCATAACCGTCAGCATCTGCGTTCAAATACCACGCGGTTTCATATAAACAAGAACCATCATCCACTGTTGCCAATTCGTCGTAGTTACAAGCAGTGCTAACCATACATCCATAATCAACGCAAATCGCATTTACGATTGTGTTCAAATTAACGTCTGTCGCGAAGTAATTAGTTACAGTTTCTGAACCAACTAAAATTATTCCATAGTTGTTTCCTGCTATTGTTCCCGCAGGAATTGTCACCGTAATAGAACCTGAAGTTCCAGAAATACCATTTGCAGTGCCAACGATGTCAGCAGGTGAATAAGATGTGCTATTTGAAGACGTTAAATAAGCAACAACATTATAAGGTTGAGTAAAGTTGGTTGAAGCAAAAGTGAGAGATCCCGAATAAGAAGGACAGAAATCAGCTGTGCTTCCAGTTAAGTTAATGGTCGGACAACCATCATCTATTTGCCCGTCGCAGTCGTTGTCAATTCCATCGTTACAAACCTCAGCTGGACAAAGTGTTCCAGAAACGCTGAAGTTATCTACGCGGCTTGTTCCGCTGGCACCAACAAGACCATTTACCAATGAAACAGTTGATGTGTTCGTTACTCTGAAATAAACCATCGGCTGACCCGCAATACCTGAACTTGAAGGCAAGTCGAAAGAACGTGTATGCTCCGGTTTGTAGGGTGTTGAGTTCCATGCGTTGCTGTTTGAAAGTGCGTAAACAGACCCAACGTCGGTAAAGTTTGTTCCATCCAAACTGTAGCTGAACTGGAAATCTCTTGGTCCAGTGTTACTTCCTGTTTGATCCAATGCCAAATAAACAGTGCTGAATCCATAAGTGGTCGTTTGAAATTGATAATAATCACCAATGGCCCAGTTGCTTCCGCTCAATGAAACCAATGACCCATTACCTACTGGGGTAGTCCAATTTGTAGCTGCACTTGCGTGATTGCCTTTCATGCTGCTGCCTATTGCGTTTAAACCAACGGTTGCCGCTGGTCCGTTGAATACGGGTACGGGGTCGCTAGTAATGTCACCACCTAAAGCTTCAAAATTCCATTTAGCAATTCCTGTTCTAACAACTAACGGTACAGTTGTTGATCCCGCTGCGTTATTCGCATTGCCTAGATTGTTCACGGTAATATTCGTTGAACCAACACCAACAACGGTCAAGACGGTTCCGGCAATTGTTGCCACGGCAGTATTTGAAGAAGTATAGGTTGGATTGAACGACGCAAAGTTTGAAGAAGAAGTTAATGTTTGTGCTGGATCTCCAGTAACCATAGGAGCCACCGTGAATGCTATCGTTTGAATGGCGGGAAGAATGTTTCCTGTTAATCCCGTTGGTTGAGAGATTACATAATTGGTCCACTGGGCCCCTATTAAAAATGAATTCGAAGTAACTGAAATTCCGTTTGCTGCATTGGAATCAGAAAAAATTCCAACTCCAACAAGGGTTACTGCGTCGCTGTTAATCACTCCCACCAAAGATCCCGTGAGTGTTGCACCTACTCCACCATCATAATACTTGTCGTCTACCTGAGCATTAGACACCGTTAATGTAATTGGATTAATATACAAATTTTGAGCAAAAGCAGGCGCCGCAGCGTAAGTTGCATCTCCCACTTGATTTGCGGTAATCGTAACGTTTCCAGCAGCTAATATGGTCATTACACCTGTTGCGTTGTTTATTGTTGCAATAGATGTGTTGGAAGAAGTGTAGGTTACTGGTAATCCTGAATCAGACGATGCTAAAAGTGTAATTGGTGCATCGCCGTAGTTCACAGGTAATGAAAG
This sequence comes from Flavobacteriales bacterium, assembly GCA_947488195.1. GTDB lineage: Bacteria > Bacteroidota > Bacteroidia > Flavobacteriales_D > Sanyastnellaceae > CAIZGX01. Next base: position 12,783 of record CANKYR010000039.1, on the reverse strand, counting down.
TGGGAAGGAAATAGTTTGAGATGCTAATGTGGGTGGATTTACATATCCGAGTGCAAAATTGTACGCGCTCTGCCCGGTAATGGTTTGTGTAGGCGCATTCAAACTTGCTATTGAAATTGTTCCATATACGAAACCCTCAGAAGCTGAAGCCGCAATTCGAAGCTGCACCTCTGCATTTGTTAAAGTTGGTGACGAAGGCGTTAATGTTGCAGTTGTTCCAAAATCACTGCCCGTTGAAACCTCCATGCCTGTTGGAGCAGAAATGGTAACATCACCTTGAAGCCCAACTCCACTTACATTAATCAACTGAACCGCAGAAGCCGTACCTTGATTGGTTGTAAAAAAATCCAGAGGGGACGGTATTGTGGTAACATTAATACTCGGAGCAATGTAAACAGTACCGGTAACTGCAACATCATCAATAGAAAAACTCGGACGACTGCCTGCTCCAGGAACATCTTTGTAAACCCAACGCAACTGAACTTCGGCCAAATTATCGCAAGAAGCCGGCAGATTCGCTGTTATTGTGCTCGGGTTTATCGAACCCGTTCCTGTTAAGTTAGAAACGGTATTTATGTTTTGATAAGCAGTGCCAACAACATCTTGAAACGTACCTGTTGTTCCAATGCGGTATTGCAAGCCAAGAGCACCAACTTTATCCGTTAATTGTGTTCTTTGTGTTGCTGCAACATAAGAAACTTGGACAGCGGTATAACCTACCGTGCTTATTGATAGACAAAAACTATTCATTGCGGGCGTCGAATTCAAAAGTCCTATTTTCCCAATGAAATTGTATACCCCATTTTGTGTAGTAGTATTCGAGCCTATTCCTTGAGCCTTATCAGCTGCTGGAACAGCCGTTGGAAATGTAGTTGATGTAGACCCGGCAATTGTCCAACCTTGCCATCCAGCTAAATAAGTGGTAGTCGAACCCGTGTAAGCACTGAAGTTCTGTGTATAAGGCATACCCTGTGGCGTTGGATTGGTTTGCGCGAATGCAACAGTCGTGGCAAATAGCATACAAACTAACAAACTCAATAAGCTTGAAAATTTTGATAAAAATTGTTTCATAAAACGGACGGTTTAGGTTGAAGTTATTCGACAACGAAAGTACTCCCTCTCAGCGACTTGAATATGAATATAATGTTAACAAAATGACACTTCGTGATGACGCTATGCGATGACGGCAAGCGAGAGGATATAATCGTTCATGAAATATCCGCCTCCAATGTCAAAATCTTTTTCTTCTTTAATCTGAAAACCTTGACTCAAATAAAAATCGAGAGATTTGTTGTTGCGATTAACGGTTAACTCAATAAAGTCTTTTTTGGAATCGATAGCAAAGTCTATTGCCACTTGTAACATTTTCTTTCCGAAACCCTTTCCATGCATGTCGTTACGCAAATATAATTTATTAAGAAAGACACTATTCGCCTTTTCCTCAAACGAAACAAACCCTTGCGGAATCTGATCTATTTCCAACAAAACAAACTTCACCCCTTCCAACCACTGTTGTTTCAATTGATCTAAATCATACATCAACGAAAGCATATAAGTGATCTGCTCTTGGGAAATCATGTAATCGTAAACTCGCGGCCAAATGTCGTGCGCCAATGCCTTCACCACATTCAATTCATCGCGTTCCAACAAGCGCATGTCATACGTTGAGTTATTCATATTCCAAAAATAACAGGAAATACCCACAACTTCATTTTTGAATGTTTACCTTTCGGAAGAATATTATGGTAAAGAAAAAAAACAAATTCGGAAATTTTAAACGCGACTTAAGAAAGGAAGTCATTGACCTCTTTGAACGCGCTCCGGAGACCGCTGTGAATCACAAACAAGTGAGTGCAGCCCTTGGAATTGCAGATGCAGGTGTTCGCACACTTATCTATGAAATTTTGCAAGAGGAAGCCTCTTCAGGCACACTCAAAGAAACTGAAAGAGGCAAATATGTTTTAGCCGAAACTCCAAAAAACTTGGTGCTGGGAAACATTGAAATCAATCGTTATGGAAAAGGGTACGTCACCGTTCCTGGTCTAGACGTTGATGTGGAAATAGAAAAAGGGAGTACCGGTTTTGCATTACATGGCGACTTGGTCGAAATTCAACTTATACCGCGAAAAAGAAGACCTTCAGGTAGAATTATTCGTGTGGTTGAACGAAGAAAAAAATTGTACGTTGGGACAATCGAACGATACAAGGAACACGCCTTCTTCCTTCCTTCCGACAAAAAAATACATGTCGATTTTTTCATTCCGAAAGATGAATTGAACGGTGCCGTTCAAAACGATAAAGTAGCGGTTGAAATGATCTCGTGGGACAACCCCGAGCACAAGCCCATTGGAAAAGTTACCCAAGTGCTGGGTCAACCGGGATCGCACTTGGTGGAAATGAACGCCATTATTTTAGAGTTCGATCTTCCAACAGAATTTCCTGAAAGTGTTCACCTGGAAGCAGAAGCTATTCCTGCAGAAATATCGAAAGAAGAAGTGGCTAAACGTCGCGACATGCGCGGCATTTCAACCTTCACCATTGACCCTTTCGACGCGAAAGATTTCGACGATGCGCTATCGTATCGCAAATTGGAAAACGGAAATTTAGAAGTCGGTGTGCACATTGCAGACGTGAGTCATTACATTCAACCGAATTCACTCATAGACAAAGAAGCAACACTTCGTGCTACCAGTATTTATTTGGTAGACCGCACCATTCCTATGCTTCCGGAAAAACTTTCGAACTTCCTTTGCTCGCTTAGACCCAACGAAGACAAGCTTTGCTTCAGTGCTGTTTTCGAAATAAACGAACACGCAGATGTCGTGAACCATTGGTTCGGGCGCACCGTCATTCATTCCGACAGAAGATTCACGTATGAAGAAGCACAAGAACGCATTGAAGGAAAAGGCGGAGATTTCGCAGATGAGATTCTTCACCTCGATGAACTTGCTAAAAAACTTCGTGCAAAACGTTATGCTGCAGGAAGCATTGATTTCAATTCGGAAGAAGTGAAATTTCAACTCGATGAAAAAGGAAAGCCGGTTGGCGTTTTCATTAAGAAAATGAAAGACTCCAATCAGTTAATTGAAGACTTCATGCTGCTCGCAAACCGCGAAGTGGCATACTTCATCGGTCATCCAAAAAACGGCATTACACTTCCATTCGTTTATCGCATACACGACGAACCAAGTCCGGAAAAAATTGCTTCATTGAAAACTTTTTTGAAACACCTCGGGTACAAGCTTCCGAAAACAAATCCTTCGGAAGAACAAGGCGTCATCAAAAGTATTATTCAGTTGGTAGACGGACAACCCGAAGAGGGCTCCGTGCGCACCATGGCTGTTCGCAGTATGGCTAAAGCGGAATACAGCACCCAGAACATTGGTCACTTCGGACTGGCTTTCGATTATTACACACACTTTACTTCACCCATTCGAAGATTCCCAGATGTGATGGTGCATAGACTTTTGCAGCATTATCTCGATCAAGGAAATCCCGTGAATGAAAACGAATATGCCCTTCATTGCAGGCACTCTTCAGCCATGGAGAAACGCGCTGCTGAAGCGGAACGCGCAAGCATCAAGTACAAGCAAGTGGAGTACATGCTTGAACGCAAAGGTCAAATTTTCGAAGCAACTATTTCAGGCTTGGCGAACTGGGGTATGTATGCAGAGGTGAACGAAACACGCTGCGAAGGACTTATTCCCCTGGACACGATGACTGGCGACCAATATACCTTCTCTCCGGAAGAATACGTGGTACGAGGACTGAAACGCAAATACGAATTTAGATTGGGCGACCAAATTAAAATTCTTGTGGTAGATGGAAACATTGACCAACGAACCCTTGATTACATTTTAGTAGATAAATGAGTCACACCCTCTTTCCGCTAGAAGACAACGAACTTCCATTCTCTGAATTGAATTGGATTGATGTTCGAAGTGAAGGTGAGTTCGAAGATGGACATGTTATTGGCTCCATTAATATTCCTATTCTCAACAACGAACACCGCATTCTCGTAGGCACTTCGTACAAACAAAAAGGAAAAGATTCTGCTGAAGAACTAGGATACAAACTTGTATCTCCTTTGTTTGCTCAGCTTATTGCTGAAGCAAAAAAACACGTTAAAGAAAATAAAATCGTCGTTTACTGCGCACGCGGAGGAATGCGTAGTCAAATTTTTAGCGATTTACTTTCGAAAGAAGGTATTGAAGTCTTACGTTTGAAAGACGGCTACAAGCGCTACCGCAATTGGTGTTTAGAGAAATTCACACGTCCGCATAAACTGATTGTCATGTCAGGAAAAACCGGATCGCAAAAAACCGAACGTTTATTCGGTTTGCATGAAGTGGGAGAAGCAGTCATTGATCTAGAAGGACTCGCTCATCACAAAGGCTCTGCCTATGGCGCTCTTGGGCAACCCGCACAACCCACGCAAGAACACTTCGAAAACAAATTAGCGCATGCTTTATTTTTCGAATTGAAAAAAACCCAACCCGTTTGGTACGAAAACGAGAGTCGGCTCATTGGGAAAATAAGAATCCCAGATCCTCTGTTCGACAAAATCGTCATTGCTCCACGCATTGAAATTCAACCCAGCTTCGAAAATAGATTTGACTTTCTAATGGAAAACTACGGATGTTTTTCAAACGAAGAACTCATTGAAAAGACAGAACTTCTTGCCAAGCGCATGGGACTTGAAGCGAATAAAAAATCCATTGAAGCACTTGAGAATGGTGACAAAAATGAATGGCTAACATTGCTCATGCATTACTACGATAAAGCATATGAACAAGGACGTTTGAAACAAGCTGTTCAACCCAAAACCATTCAACTCCCAATCACTGAACAATCAACATCTGCAGATATTATTGCAGCGAAAGAAATACTCTTGTCATGAATTATCCATTAACACAATTCAGCAAAGCATCTGGATGCGGATGCAAGATTGCACCAGCTGAACTGTCTAAAATACTTGCGCATTGCGGTGCATCTCAAGTTGATTTGAATTTACTGATCGGAAACAGCAACAACGACGATGCAGCTGCTTACGCCTTGAATGAAACGGAAGCGTTGCTTTCAACGACAGACTTCTTCATGCCCATGGTAGATGATGCGTACGACTTCGGTTGCATAGCGGCGGCCAATGCGCTTTCAGACATATACGCCATGGGCGGAAAGCCCATTATGGCTTTGGCTATTTTAGGATGGCCCTTGGAAAAACTTCCAGCAGAAATTGCAGGAGAAGTCATGCGCGGCGCGAAAGAGACGTGCGCAAGCGTGGGCATTCAGATTGCAGGCGGACACAGTGTTGAAAGTCCAGAACCGTTCTTCGGATTGTCGGTAAACGGCATTGCACCCATTAAAAATTTGAAGCAGAACAACGGAGCGAAGGTTGGAGATCTTGTTGCTATAACAAAACCCCTTGGCCTAGGAATCGCATCTACAGCGGGAAAGCGCGGTTTGTTGTCGGAAGAAGAAAAGGCAGAATTCATTCAACACATGAAACACGTGAATACCATTGGTGCTGAATTCGCGAAGGTGGCAGGCGTTCACGCTATGACCGACATTACAGGATTCGGATTAGCAGGACATTTGATTGAGTTGTGTGAAGCGAGTTCTTGCAGCGCTGTGCTGAACTACTTAGACATTCCAATTTTAGATTCGGCGAAGAGATCCGCCGCACAATTCATTTTTCCAGATATAACAACAAAGAACTTTCAGAACATTCAACCTAAAATAAGCCCGCTGAATGGCGAGCAATTGTTGGTGCTCTGCGACCCGCAAACCTCGGGAGGTTTGCTCGTAACGTTTCATGAACATTCATTGAGTGAATTGAATTCCCTTTGTGCGCTTCACAACGAAACGCTTACCGTTATTGGAAGACTTCAAGAAGCAAAAGAAATTTGTGTGGAAGTCGTGTGAACAACGTCACACGATTGATTGTTGGTTTTATGTAACTTTGCAAAAATATAAATTATGTACCCACCGGAATTAGTAGCACCCATGCGTGCTGAATTATCAAATATTGGCTTTGAAGAAACAACAACTGCTGACCTTGTAACCAATGCCATTAATACTGAAGGAACCGTTCTATTGGTTTTGAATTCAGTGTGCGGATGTGCTGCAGGAAGCATGCGTCCAGGCGTGAAAAAAGCTATTCAAACCGAAGGAAAAAAACCAACGAAATTGGTTTCTTCTTTTGCAGGCGTAGACGCAGATGCAGTTAACATGGCTAGAAAATTCATGTTACCGTACCCTCCATCTTCTCCATGCATTGCGCTGTTCAAAGACGGAACATTACAACACATGATCGAGCGTCACCACATTGAAGGTCGCACAGCAGATATGATTGCTGCGCACTTGAACGGGATGTTCGAAGAGTTTTGTTAAGATTATTTTAGTTGAAGAAAGCCTCACTTCGGTGAGGCTTTTTTTATGCGAATATTTCTGAAAAGAGTTCCTCTACTTTTCCAACTTTAATAACTTGAATTGCAGCGGACGCTTGAATTTTATTGAAGGAAGAAACGTAGATTTTTTCGAATCCCAATTTCGCTGCTTCTTGAATGCGTTGATCTAATCTTGAAACCGGACGAATCTCTCCACTTAGTCCTACTTCCCCGCAGAAACAAGCCTTTCGCGTAATGGCAATGTCTTCGTTGCTGGAAAGAATAGCAGAGATGACCGCTAAATCCAAGGCAGGATCTTCAATCTTAATTCCACCTGCGATATTCAAAAACACGTCTTTCATTCCTAATCGGAATCCGCATCTCTTTTCCAAAACAGCAAGTAGCATATTCAATCTTCGCAAATCGAATCCTGTTGTGCTTCGCTGAGGCGTTCCGTAAACCGCTGTACTTACGAGCGCTTGTATCTCCATCATCATGGGGCGTGCGCCCTCCATAGCAGCCGCAATGGCGGAACCGCTGAGATGCTCCGTGCTTGAATCGATAAGTATATCGCTCGGGTTTTCCACCGCCTTCAATCCAGAACCTAACATTTCATAGATACCCAATTCATGCGTTGAACCGAAACGATTTTTGTGACAACGCAAAATGCGATAGATGTGGTGACGATCTCCTTCAAACTGAAGAACGGTGTCGACCATGTGCTCCAACACTTTCGGACCCGCGAGACTTCCCTCTTTGGTAATGTGTCCGATAAGAAAAATGGGCGTGTGTGTCTCCTTCGCATACTTCATCAATTGCAAGGTGCATTCACGTACCTGAGAAACACTGCCTGGCGCGCTTTCTACGCTATCGCTTTGAAGGGTTTGAATGGAATCGATTACGACGATGTTCGGTTTCATTTCATTCAGATGATGCAGAATCTGATCTACTGAGGTTTCCATCAAGACCATACAGCGCGGATTGTCGAACCCTAGACGTTGGGCGCGCATTTGAATTTGTTCTTCGCTTTCTTCACCCGAGACATACAAGACGGTGAAGTTTAATTGTTGAAGGGCCATTTGCAGAAGCAAGGTAGATTTTCCAATGCCAGGCTCTCCTCCGAAAAGAATTAAAGAACCCGGAACTATTCCACCGCCTAACACGCGATTCAATTCATCGTCGATTAAGGGAAAACGTCTACGTTCTTCAATTTCAATATCTGAAATAGATTTCGGTTGTGCGTTGGGTTTGATTCGAATTTTAGAAGTGTTCGAATCGCGGTTTACAACCTCTTCAACAATTGTATTCCATTCGTTGCAAGCAGTACATTTGCCAAGCCACTTGGGGCTTTGTGCACCACAACTTTGACAGAAAAAAGAAGTTTTAGTCTTTGCCATTCCCCAAAAATGAGAAGAAGAATTGACAACAAGGGCCAATGTTTATAAGTCTTTTATTCGGCGAAGATGCGAATGGACCCCGACTGAGATTTCAAATTGCCTTGACGGTCTTTGAATTCAATGAGCCAGTAGTAATAACCCGGTTGGCATAATTCAGCATTGGAATTTTTCCCATCCCAAACCGATTGTCCACCCGATTGATAAACTCTTCTACCGTTGACATCTGTGATTTCAAGATTGATAACCTCGCTTACGTTTCTTGCGTTGTACAACACATCGAAAACATCGTTCTTCCCATCGAAGCCCGGTGCGAAAGCAGTTACTGGAGAGAGCTTTGCTGGACGATAGACCTCAATGGTCTTTTCTTCAACCAGAACTTCTTCGCCTCTTGAAACCAAATACTTCACCGTATAGGTTCCTTCTTCAGTGAATTCGTGTGCAATGGATTGTCCTTGTCCGTCGAATCCATCTCCGAAATTCCATGCATAAGAGTGGGCCTTTTCAGCGGCGCCGAAGAAGAAGTATCTTAAACTTTCGGCATTGGAAACCACTGCTGTAAATGCATTTGTCAGAGGTTCATTTTCAGTAATACTTTCCGATGATTTGTTTTCAGAAGTGTGTGAATTGAACGTATCAACAATCTCTGCAATCTGCTCGTTCTTTTGATTACTCGAGACAATCTCAGCTAATTCTTGTGCCTCAGGCATTTGCCACACATACCCTGAATAAATATCATCTGGAATTCCACCTGTGATAATTTGAGGAATTACGGTGCTTTCGGAGGACTCAACATTGTTTACCGCTGTTGAAGTAGTATCTATTTTCACTTCCTCACTCTTCTGCTCAGTTGTCTGAGCATTTGGTTGAAGTGATTTCGGAGAGTTGAAATAAATGATTGCGGAAGTTGCAATTGCTGCAGTTGCTATGGCTGCGGTGGTCATCCAAGGCTTCCAAAAAGAAGAAGACGATTGAGGAATATTTTGTGAAATGTTATTCCACAAGTGATCTGCTGGAACCTCATGGGATTCTAGCTTTTCACGAATGATATTGTTCCACTTATTGCTCATTTATTCTTTTGACTAACCAGTTTTTTCCTTTTAAAAATTGTGTTTTCGAAGTGCTCTCTGAAATTCCCATTAGCTCGGCGATTTCTTTGTGTCCGTATCCTTCAACCACGAATAAATTAAACACTGTGTTGTACCCTTCGGGCATTTGAGCGATTAACTTCATCAAATCAGCTGCCTGCAAGGCTTCCATTTGATCTTCTCCGTTGTCGGAAAGAGATATGGCGTCATCAATGTTTTTGTCGAGTCGAAACTTCTTGTTGTTCTTTATTCGCGTTAACGCGGTATTCACAACAATGGTTCTAATCCAACCCCCTAGAGGACCGTCGCCCTTCCATTGATTTAGCTTTTCAAAAACTTTAATGAAGCTTTCTTGCAATACTTCTTCGGCTTCCATGGTGCTACCCATGTAACGTAGACTCACCGCGAACATTTTTCCAGAATGCAATTGAAAGAGGGTCCTTTGTGCGGACGATTTTCCCTTGAGACATTCTGAAACCAATTCGCTATCGCTCATACTTCATCGTTTGATTGATACCAATTGGTTTCAGAAAGTTGCCTCGAGGCTCTTAAATTTATCTTAATACCGTTACGAACCCAGTATACAACTTCAGACTCTTGTCTTCTAGAGGTTGCACCTCTAAACGCCAAATATATGTTCCATTCGCCGCGAAAGCCTTACCGTCGCGCACATCGCCAATCCAGGGCTCTCCAATTTCAAACGACTCGAAAACGATAGTTCCCCAGCGATCAAAAATTGTGAAATGATAGGTTTCTGGTTTTGCTCCCTTTATTACTGGAACGAATATTTCATTCAATCCGTCTTGCTCAGGAGTAAATGCGTTCGGCACCCATACTTGCAGAACACTGTTCAATCGAACCGTTCTGCAAATGGTATCCTCACAGCCAAAACTGTTTTCAACGGTTAAACATACCGGATATTCACCTAAATCAACATCTGGGAAGGTAAATACAGGATTTTGTAAATCACTTGCACCGAGCCAAGCAAATTCCCACAAGTAGTTCGCAGCATCAATAGAGGCATCTGTAAATTGTACAACAGGTTGCGTAACATCCACGGGCTGCGGTGCCCAAGAGAAGTCGGCAACTGGATATCCGTGCACTACAATTGGAGCAAGAAGCGAGTAGGTCGTTGAACATCCTTCTGGTGAAATCACATAAAGTGTTGGAGAATAGGTTCCTTCTTCGGTATATGTGAACACTTGATCTCCGCAGTTTGCAAATGTTGTAACTCCATCGTCCATAGACCACAAGCAGTTTCCATTGAATGTTGGCGTTGTGTTATTGGTGAATGAAACCGTGAGCGGCAAGCAGCCTTCCTGAGCATTTACCGAGAAGCTCACAGTCGGGAAAGATTGAACAGTAATGCTCAAAGTATCGGTGTCAGGCACCGCGCAGCCGTCATTGGCATATACATAAACTGAAGTTGAGTTACTTGGGCAAATTGTATTGCTTGTTCCATTTGGACCCAGGGTTGTACCTCCAATTGCATTCGGAACTTCGTACCATTGAATGGTAATAGGATTATTTCCACCCGAAGCCACAGCGCTCATATTTACACAATCGCCTTCGCAAATGGTAACAGAAGAAGTTCCATTTTGAAGATTGACTTGAACCGGATTCGCCAAATTCAAAGCAATCGACTGAATCGTACTTGCGCATCCTGTAGCATCTGTTGCTTGAGCATAAAGCGTTACATCAGAAGTAAGGGTGTAGTTGTATGGATTCCCGGTTCCCAAAATACAATTCGTCACTGTATTGCAACTTCCCCAAGTAACTGTAATTGCACCGCCGTCTCCACCTCCTGCATTCGCTGTTAACGCAACCACTTGGTTAAAGCACAGGACAGGAGCTTGGGCATTTAAGGCCAATGTAATTTGAGCTGATTGAGCTACCACAGAGAAATTCAAGCTGTCATATACACAACCCAAGGCATCGGCGTATATAATGTTGTAGTTGCCTGCACCAATAGTTCCGAATAAACCACTTGGTTGGGTAGCTATAGTTGCATTTGTAGCAGCATTTACCAATTGGAAAGAAACTGCGCTCGCATCTTGAAATTGAATACTACCGTTGTTGTATCCGAAACAAGTTGGTTGCGTAATGACAACGTTATCCAATGGATTATTGAGCAATGAAGAAATGTTCACGGTGTTTTGGAAAGTACAACTGAGGTTGTCCGTTACCGTATACGTATAGTTTCCGGGACACAAGTTCTGAGGATTTAATCCCGTTACACCAGGAGTATTCCAAGCCACTGCATAGGTAGCCCCACTTCCAGATGGCGTCAATGCTATTGCTCCAGTGCATGTTTGATAACAAATATTCGTGGTAATGTTTTCTTGAACGTTGAGTTGCGTTGCAGCAACAACAGTTGCTGTGGCTGTATTCACGCAACCAAATGAATCTGTTCCTTGAACGGTATAGGAAACACTTCCTACAGGAGCTACAGTTACGTTGGCCACATTCGTTGGTGAGGTAATGGTTGGATTCGCTGTCCAAACATAAGAGGTTGCACCACTGGCAACAATATCCGTTGTTGTGCCGAAACAAATTGAATTATCAACTGGCGCAGCTGTCACTGTAGGTAACGCGTGAACGGTTACTTCAGAAAAATTCGAAGTGGCAGCGTTACATCCATTTCCAGAAAGCGTTGCTACCATGTAGTAGTAAGAAACTCCAGCAGGGGTATTGGCGGGGGTAAGAGTATTGGTGTTCGCTCCGGGAAGAATAGTTCCTGGAATGGTTTGCGTTGAATTGCTATACCACGCATAACTCACTGTTCCTAATCCACCGCTTACAGCTGCATTTATTGCAGTTGAGGGGGAATTCAAACACACGTCCTGAGCTGCAATCGGCTGAGTTGAAATGATTGGGTCGGGAGAAACCAGAACTTCCGAAGAAGCTGTAGTTGCCATTCCACAGCCCGCTCCGTTTAACGTAACAGTGCCGTAATAGAAATAACTTCCTGAAGTATTTAAGGTCGGAGGAGTAAATGAAGCAGATGTGGCACCCACAAATGCCGCTCCACCGGTTGTGGTGTTCGAAGTATTGCTGTACCACTGATAAGATGCCGTTCCTGTTCCACCAGCATACGTCATTGACAATTGGCTAGGTGTTCCGCCTACACAAATATTTTGTGTAGCTGTTGGCTGTGTTGCAATTGAAGGTAGGCCAACAACAATAACCGCAGCAGGGACTGTTGTTACGGTACCGCAACCGCTTCCGCCTAAGCTTACTGTTGACACACAATAGAAATAAGTCGTGCCAACGGTTGTCGCTCCCGGATTAAACGAAACTGTTGTAGCACCTGCTATGGCAGTTCCGCCCGTGGTAGAGTTGGCGCTGTTGCTATACCATTGATAAGTTGTTGTTCCGGAAGCATTGGCCACTGTAAACGTTAATGCTGAAGTTGTTCCGTTCTGACAAACCGTTTGTGTAGCCAATGGCTGTGTGGTTATGGATGGAATTGGCAACACTATTACTTCTGCAGTTGCCGATGTAGTAGAAGAACATCCTTCTCCTGTGGTGTTCACAACGCAATATACATAGGCGGTCCCAACCAGCACTGTTAGCGGTGTAAGCGTTGCTGTATTACCTGAAGCAACTCCTCCAACTGTTGAGTTAACCAAAGTGGTGTACCATTGATACGTTGTTGTTCCTGTTCCTCCTGCAATCGTTACTGTTAATGGAGTAGAAATTCCGTTTTGGCAATTCGTTTGAGTTGTCAGAGGTTGGACAGAAATAGTAGGGTCTGCCACAACAACTACCTCTGAAGAAACGGTGGTTGCGGCTCCACATCCAGATCCGCTTAACGTGGCTATTCCATAATAAAAGTAACTGCCAGCGGTGTTCAATACCGGTGGAGTATAACTCGCAGCAATTGCTCCAACGATGGGAGCGCCACCGGTT
>CANKYR010000038.1 GCA_947488195.1 Flavobacteriales bacterium | reverse complement strand
AAGCCGTATAATTTATCGTTCCAGCAATACCTCCCTCGTAATTGTTTAATAATCCATTCGCATTGGCATCTGCACCCGTTGGATATGCACTTGTGCTTGTTGCAGTAGTTGAACTTCCTGCTTCAATTGCATCGGAACAACCGTCACCATCTGAATCTAAATCTAAATGATTCACAATGTTGTCCCCATCAGTGTCATTGCTGCAATTGGCTTTTGGACTTTCGCTAAGGATTGTATTTGCAGAAAGATTGAATGTAGCATTCGTTACACCACCGTAATTTGAGGTTCCTGCAACACCAACAATTCGGTAATACTTGAATTTACTTGATGTGGCTAAGGTATTCGAGATGGTAAATGTTCCTGAACCCGTGGTTGATGCAACTGCTGGAGACAAGTCTGTCCAGCTCGATTCATTAGAAGAACCTTGCAATTTAAAAGTCATAGCAGCAGTTGATGACAAGGGCCAATTGATTAAATCAAATGTTATGCCTGTGATAGCAATGAAATCAACCGCTGTAAATTTGAATATTTCTTTATTAACCCAATTCACAGACGGTGCAAAGGCAGAAAAACTTGTTGCACTGTTATCAATACAATTGGTGATGACATTGGTTGTGTAAGGAGCGAGTTCCGTGCTTACAGCCAAAGGCTTACTCAACTCAATGGCTGTGTAAAAACATGTAGGAGATTCTGTAGCATCCAATACTCCATCGTTGTCATCATCCAAATCTGACACGTTGAACACGCCGTCATTGTCGGAATCCAAACACGCCAAGATCGAAGCATTGATAGCGAAATCGTATGGATATAACCCATTGTAAACGCCGTTGTCTGCAACTGTTTCCAATGTATTGATAAAACCATTGGCGCCAAACGCACCCGTGAATTGATAATTGGCGACAGTACTTGTAGTCGTTTTTGCTTCTAAGGCATCACTACAGCCATCGTTGTCCGAGTCAAGATCCAATGTATTGTCAACGCCATCGTTATCAAAATCGCAAGATCCACTTCCTCTAAATGTATTGAGTTCAGCATTGAGGTATGTCGGTGGATATTCATTGTTTTGGCTAAATGCAATGGTATTCGAACCATTCAAGTTGATCGGAACGGTGTTGTAAGCGGCATTTAAGAGCACTAACTCTTGGTAGTTCCCCGTTCCACCCGTGCCATCTAAACCAAAAATTTTAACCTCTCCAAAACTATTGATCACCACGCGTATCATTGGACGCGATTGGTTATTTCCATATAGCCACACGTTGTTTGGTGAATTCAGTCCTAGGCCTGATTGCTGAACAACATTTGTAAAAGCAACCGTATAAGTTGAACCGATGTTAAAATTCAATTCTGAGACCGTTGTAATGTTTACATTATTGATCTTCAAATTGAAGTTGTTATCGATGTTCCAAATGTCGATGTAAAGTTCATCTGGGAAACCACTGATTGTTTGGTTTACTGACGTACCTCCATTGAGGTCAAAACGCGGTACCAGCGGCTCTATTCCTGGAGGAGGACACTCAACGAGATCCAAAACACCATCGTTATCATCGTCTAAGTCTGAAATATTAGGTATACCGTCATTGTCCGTGTCGGTACAGCCATTTACGGCACTATTGCGGGCATTGTTGTAGGTGTATGTTCCAGTGTAGACTCCATTTCCTGAAGTTTGCAGGGCATTGGCAAAACCATTTGCATTGTATGGTCCAGCTGCAATCGCATTGTTCAATGTTGATGCTGCTGTCAAGGTTCCTGAAACACCGGCCTCTTTAGCATCCGCACATCCATCCGCATCGGAGTCTAAATCTTGATGATTGAGGATTCCATCTCCATCCGTATCTGTCGTGCAACTTATTTTTGGGTGCTGACTTGGAATGTACCCTGCTGCCGTTTTAAAATACACTTCATTGGTATATCCTGCATTGGATATTCCCCCACCTGAGGTCCAATAAATGTCATAAAACTGATATTTAGCTGCGTTTTGTGTTACAGTAAAGAGGTTGGCATTATTTATATTGGGCAACATCGGAATGGTGGTTACCTCTGTGGCTGAAGGAGCACCGATCGTTCCATCGTACACCAAGGGAAGCGAAAGATTTGTCCATGTTTGTCCATCTGATGATCCACGCAAGACAAGGTTTGTTCCTGCAGCAAAGTGGGTATTGGTATTGACATATCCCAAATAGATGCTGCTCAATTCTACCGGAATCTGCATATTGAATCGGTACACTTCTTTGCCTGTTCCAAGTGTATTAATTGTTGCTGTGGTCGTTTCAAAACGCACATCAAAGTTTGTTGCAGCGTTAAAACCATTCACCAATTTTTCCGGGAAGTTCTGACCAATTGCCATCGTAAGCGGCGTTGTGACCGTGATATCTGGACGTGGTCCTAAATACCAATCGTTGGATGTGTAAAAACACGTTGGAGATTCTGCTGCATCCAGCACGCCATCGTTGTCATCATCGATATCAATATTGTTCGTGATGCCGTCACCGTCTGTGTCTGCACATGAGGCCAAATTGGACGATAAAGCATACGTTGTATACACATTCGTGTAGTTGATGGTTCCGGCTGTGGCCCCTTCGTAGTTGTTTAATAGCCCATTCGCGTTGGTATCGGTTCCTGTAGGGTAAACACTTGTGCTTGTCGCTGTTGTTGAACTACCGCCTTCAACAGCATCAGAACAACTGTCGTCATCTGAATCCAAGTCCACGTGGTTTAGTTTGCCGTCATTGTCTGTATCAACCGTGCACGATGTTTTAGGGAAATAGGAAGGAATGTAAGCACTAGTATTGACATCGAAGTAAAATTCGGATGCAATTCCAGCGAGAATACTGGCAGCCACCACACCGTAAATTCGGTAATATTTGTAGCTGCCCGCATTGGTTGTGATTGTAAATTTATTTGAATTTGAAAGCGACACAGCTCCGTTTGCTGTTACATTAATTGCATTCACAGGTGAGGCAATTGCTGCTGTCAAGTCGGTCCAAGTCAAATCATCATTCGAACCTTGCACTTTTAAACTTGCTGCAGTCGCGGCGAAAATTTGGGTAGCCGTTGTTTTTTGGACGTATATGGCATCGAGTTGCAAAGGACGTGAAAAAGTAACCTTAAACAGTTCCTTGTTCAATTGTGCTTGCGCAGTGGCCGTAGAAAATTGAACAGCGGCAGTTACCCCATTGTTATCCGTGAGGGCATTGTAGTTTGTATTCGGGGCAAGGGCATTTAATTGAGATGAAATTGTAGCAAAAACAGATTTGTCTGCGTTATTCCATTCGTTTTGACCGAAGAAGCAACTTGGCGATTCAACAGCATCCAGTATTCCATCATTGTCATCGTCAATATCGACCAAATCTTTTAAACCGTCATTGTCTGTATCTACACATGAATTGATCGTTGTTGATGTTGCATAATTATAGGTGTAAATCCCATTGTACACACCATTGTCGCTTACTGTTTCAAGTGCATTGGCAAAACCATTTGCGCCATGAGGTGCAGGATGCGCATAATTTGCAGTTGTAATGGTTGTGGTTCCGGATTCAATAGCATCCGAACAATTGTCACCGTCTGAATCTAGATCCAAGCGGTTTGGAATCCCATCAGAATCCGTATCGAAATCTGCACACACAGGTACAATGGCATCTGCGCCGATCGACACATTGACATTATACGTGCCTGAGGTTGGACCAGTATTTTGGAACTGTAAATCCTGACTTGTTGCGGTTGCAGTAAACGTGATTGTTCTTGTTTCCCAACCACAACCTACTGTTGGCGTATATTGATCGATAACTGTTGTGCCCAACTTTACTGTTACTTGACCTAATCCTACACCTAGAGCAGCAAATTTTCCATAATGAACCGTTAGGTTATAGGTTTGATTTGGCACTAAATTATTGACAGTTGTTTTGAAAGCTTCTTGGGTATTTGAAAAGAAGCTCATCCATGACAAATGCCCATTTGGAGGAAGTGGCGCAGTTCCGATACATCCCACATTCCAAGGCCCATATACGTGTCCAGTAGCATCAGCAATATCAGGAGAAGAAACAGAAAGTACCCAACCTGGAGGAGCTGTGTTTTCAGCTTTTACACCTCCATTCGTTCCTGCAATGAGAATCGCTTGTCCGCACCCCATTTCATAAGTATCCAAGACCCCGTCATTGTCATCATCGATGTCAATCGTGTTTAAAACACCATCCCCGTCGGTGTCTTGCGCTAAGCTTTGATTTCCTATCAATAACAAAAATAAAATTGCTACCAATTGCAATAACTGCTTGCCAAAACTTCTCGAATGTATCATACTCTTTTTTTACGCTTTATTCACATAATCCCACGCTTTATTAACACAAGTCGTGAAATAAAGACAGAGGGGCGTAAAATTACCGCGATAAGACGGTGTCAAAATACATACTAATACACATGAAGATGTGTATTCCGAGTATGGTTTAAAGCCTTAAAAAAAAGGACAAGAATTCTTTCCTTTTTTATACAATAAAGATGTTTCACAAGATTCTTCGAAAGATGTTTCACAAGGTTCTTTGAAAGACGCGAAGCAAAATTCTTCGAAGTGTGCGCCTAAATTCTTTCTATCGAAGTGATTCCCGAAATTTTACCAAGTACAATGTTCTTAGCATTTCCGTTTTTGGAAGAACGCCAGCTTGCAAAGAGTGGCAAGTATCGGCCTACGTTATTGAACACCAATAATTCGTCTTGTAAAATCTTCGGGTCGTTCGATTCAATAATTTTAAAAATACTGTCTTCGACGTAATTCTTTCGCATAACGAATGGGTTTCCCAAAACGCTCTTCTACCTTTTCCTGAATTAGTTTTGAGATCATTCTTCAAAATTATTTTTTCCAATTTATACTGCCTTATCTAGAACAAACTTCAAACAGATACACATGTAGATGCGTATGCTTCTCAATCATCCATTCACTATGCCTTATTAACCTCCTGATTTCCTTTCCAACTTAGATTGAATAAATTTTGAAAACACAACCGTTCAATTGTTCCGCAAAATACACATAAGGTTAACTCTAAAACGCTTCAGAGATATGCATGTAAATGTGTAATACCATACATAAAATGTGTACACGCGCTGATTTCCTGACTAATAATGATTCCCAATCTTGAATTAACCACTAAATTTGAGCGTGTCGCAATTATATCTTCAAATTATTCCAGGTGCTCGCAATTTCATTTGCTGGTCAATTGTCGCGTGGTGTTCATTTTTTATGAATGATTCTTCCGTGCAGGCGCAGTTCATCTGCGCACAAATGCCACCTTATGACATTAATTCTGGACTTCCTGCCAATGAAGTTTCTGATTTGGTGAAAGACCAAAGCGGTTACATCTGGATCGCCACAGAGAAAGGCCTTTCCCGCTTCGACGGTTATCATTTCGAGAATTTCAACAGCACCTCTCACCCCAGCATATTTTACGACAACAGAATAAACCATATTAAAAAAAATGGTGATTTACTTTACATTCTTACCGAAGCAGACGGATTAATAGAATTGAATCCGCAAGAACTCACTTTCAAAAAACTTTCAAACGACAAGCCTCTATCAGTAGCATTTTCGAACGACACCACAGCATTTCTTTTCGACACAGGTCATTTGGTTGTTAAACAGAATAACAGAATACTATTCACAGAAAATACTGTTGTTGGACCTAAAGCAAGTGTGCTGATTTACCAAGGGGACCTTTTGTTTTCAGCCAACAAATCAGACATTTATCGCATTAACCTTGGCAACCCATCGGAACGAATAAAACTTCCCATGCCAAAAGATAGGACTTCCGGGAATCTCATACTATCGCCAAGGCACGGAGTCATTAACTGGAACGGTTGGAGGGTATTTATACTTCAAAATAACGAATTTGTTGATCATCCGGAATTCATTGATAAAACAGGGGTGAGTTTTTTCGATGAAGAATCTTCGGGAGCCATCATCCGAATTGAAAACAACACAATTCCCCATGTTACTCTTCATGGTAATTATTACGCACTGCTTTTCGGAAAAGATTCAAACCTTCAGTATCGCTGTATCTGCAGAGTAAATGAAAATGCAGTATTCATTGGCACCAACCAAGGAATGGTTCTAGTATCCTATCAGCCAGCCCTTTCAGAAAAAGCAATTGATAACCAGCTGACAGAACGAAACGAGGCCCTTGTGCGACGAAGAATTATAGAACACAACAAAAAACGCTACTTTTTGGGATTTCCGAATATACTTGAGCAAAACGAAGGAGGTGAAACGGGGCTTCTCACCGACACAACCTTTTCATCATATGACGGCCTTGTTCTCAATGAGCAATTGTATTTCACTGCTGAAGGTCGCCGTAATCTCGTTAGCTTGGATTTAAAAACAAAAAAACTCACCACACACATTCGCCATGAAAACAGAGATGACGCGAAAATGCAAGACATTTCTGTTTTTTCAGACTCTCTGCTTCTATTGACAGGTGAAAACAAAATAACAGCCTACAACCCTGCAAATAAGAGAGTTCAAGAATTCAGTTTAGACCTTGAAATTAACGTGTACAATGCTAACCAAATTGGAAAAAGTGACCTTATTCTTTTAGGAACAAGCCAAGGACTCTATCGCGTTCAATTGACCAACAACCATGGCTTCGAATATATAGACCACCCTTGCAGCAGCCTCGTTGAAATAAAAGACATTCTTTTCCGCGAAAACCAAAATGAAATCTGGCTGGCCACAAATACGGGAGTCGCTGTGGTTCAATTAAGCGATTTTAATATCACACGACTTTATAGTAATGCTTTTGAAGTCTCCCATCCGAAAGTTACAGCATTGGTCGAAGATTACAACGGTTGTATCTGGGCAACTACTTATCTCGGCATAACGGTTTACAACACAAAAGACGGATCCATTCGGTTTTTAAATAAATCACATGGTTTAATTAACAAAGAGTTCAATTACTATTCGTCATGTTTACTCGAGAACGGCAATCTAATTTTCGGCGGCTTAAACGGTTTTGAAATTATTAATCCGCTTAAATTGAATGATTTTCAATACTCCAAAACCTTTCACATATCAGGTATCGAGCGCATTCAAACAGATAAAACAAAACAATTCTCTAATTACCAAGAAAACGAAATCATTTCTTTCCGAACGGGATTTGAATCTATTGTGATTCACCTTTCTCATTTAGACTACCAATACAAAAAAGGTTATTCGTTTCGTTACACTATTGATGGCAAGAATTGGTTTCAAACAGAGGATAAAGGAAGCATTGTTTTATCTGATCTTACTTATGGTGAATACACCTTAAAAATTCAAATGTTTGACCCTTTCGGAAGGCTGGTTACAGAGAAATCATTTCCAATTGTATCAACTGCCCCTTTTTATGTAAAGACAAGCTTTCACGTCTTTTTTGCATTATTTGTGGTGGCAATACTAATATTGCTTTGGTTGAATATTCAAAAGTCTATGCGCATTCGTGCAATTACTAAAGCTAAGATTGCTATGGATCTTCACGACGAATCTGGAACCATTTTAACTCGCTTACTTCTGATTAGCAAAAAGTCGAAATTCGAAGCGAAAGAACGAGAGCAAATTCAAAACGGATTGAAAGAAGCCTTGTATAGTTTTAGAACTTATCTCGATTCTATTTCGAATAAAAACCATTCACTTCGTGACCTTTCAGATGACTTAAAAGAATTCATCACCGCGGCATGCGCAGATGGTGGCATTCAATTTAAATTCAAAATGGATTTTGAAAAAAATTACAGAATAAACCGCGAACTCTATCGCGACGTAAAACTGTCTGTCTATGAAATTGTAACGAACTGCTTAAAACATTCACAAGCTAATTCAATAACCGTTGAATGTAAATCTAAAAACAAGATTCTTACCCTTATTATTTCGGACAACGGAACTTGCGATTTATCGCTACTCGGCACACAAAAAGGGAACGGCATTCGAAACATTACCAATCGTGCGAAACGCAACAACGGATTTGTTCGACACTACGTTAAAGAAGGAGAGACAGGCCTAACAACAGAAATTCAACTTCCAATCGCATGAAGCAAATAATTATTATTGAAGACGACATTCACTTGGCGCGACTCATGCAAGAGAATGTGAACGAGGTTGAAAGCATGACGTGCAAACATCTCTTCACCAACCCCGTTGAATTTCTTCAAAATCCAATTGAAGCCGACATTTATTTGCTCGATATTGTTATGCCCGAAATGAATGGCATTGACGCGATTGACCGCATTTTGAAATTGTATCCGAATTCAGCAATAGTCATGAACACCATCAAAGACGATTCAGAGACCATCTTCAAAGCATTGCAATTGGGGGCCTCCGGGTACATTGACAAGCAAAGTTTCGAAATGAACTTCAAGGAAGTTTTCGCAAGTATTGAAAACGGTGGGGCGTACATGACTCCGAAAATTGCGAGACAAGTTATTGCGTTTTTCAATCAGCCTAAAAACATTTCCGAGCAACTAACAGAACGCGAAAAAGATATTGTGAATGGAATTCTCGATGGACTCAGTTACAAACTCATTGCAGACCGCTACTCCATTTCCATAGATACCGTTCGTATGAACGTGAAGAAAATTTACCGAAAACTTAAGATTAACTCGAAGTCGGAGTTGTTTAAAATTATGGGAGGCGCCGGTAAATAATTACTCTATTCCGCCACTAAAAATTCTTCCAGAATTCCACGCAGCTTTTTTTGTTGGTTAGATGGAAGAACCTGAATTTTCTTTCCCATTCGACTTACATCTACACAACGCAGTTGATCGCATGCAATTTGTCCCTTTTTACCTTTCAAGGTAAGCGATAAACGCATAGGGTAATTACGTAAGGTTGAAGTAATGGGCGCTATGACTACAGTGCTCATGTGTCTGTTGGTTTCATTCGGAGAGAGGACAATACACGGACGAGTTTTCTTCATTTCCTTTCCGACAGTTGGATCAAGGTTAATCCAATAAATTCCGTAACGCTCTACCATGTCCAGTCCTCCAACTTTTCATCTTTGAAAAAATCAGGTAGACGATTCTTACTTGAATCATCTTTCGCAGCTTGGGCTATTCGTTCTTCCCAGCCCTCGCGGACTTTCGCAACCGGACGAATAACCAAGGTGTTCTCTACCACCTCCATTTCAACAGCATCGGTTAAACCTAAGTCTTTCATGAATGAAGAAGGAATGATTACTCCTTTCGAGTTGCCTATGGAAATTATTTTCGATTTCATGTCGTTAAAACATCTTTCCGCAAAGTTATAACTATGTTGTAACATTTTAAATTATTTTTTTCAAAGTTGAAAAAAGTAATTCACACTTCGAAAAAATGCCTATTCGCTTCTTCCACATAAAATAATTTCAGAATTTCTTCGTTGCATTATCTGCATTGACTTTCACAAATAAGACTTTTATGAATAAATTCTCCTATTTCTTTAAATTCGGGACTACTGCGCTGCTGCTTGCGGCTATTGTTCAATGCTCAAGTGTTACAACAGATGCCGAAGACAAGATTCACGGAGTGAAAGATGTTTCACAAGATGCTTCGCAAGATGTTGCACAAGAAAATACGGAAGGGAACACAGTTGCGACGCGTTTTAGCGTTCCGAACGGCTATACAAGAAAATCCTACGCTGCTGGGACGTTCGGAAATTATTTGCAGCAGTTGCCGCTGAAGCCTGCCGGAACATTAACAAAGAGATACAACGGAGAAACGAAACCGAATAAAGTTGCAGCAGCCGTCATTGAGATTTCAGTTGGAAATTCAGATCTGCAACAGTGTGCCGATGCCATTATGCGTCTTCGTGCGGAATGGTTGTTTTCGGAAAAACGGTTCGATGATATCGCCTTCAATCTAACGAACGGATTCAACATGAAATATTCCGAATGGAAACAAGGGAAGCGATTGAATGCGGCTTGCAACGGATGGACAACCGGAGGCACCGCTTCTGAAACGCACGACGATTTCATGAAATACATGAAGACCATTTTCACCTACGCAGGAACGCTTTCTCTTTCCAAAGAACTTCAAACCAAAAACATTGCGATCCTGGAAGCCGGCGATGTCTTCATTAAAGGCGGATCTCCCGGACATGCGGTAATTGTTGTTGATGTGGCCCAAGGAAGTGAAGGTAAAGTCTTCCTCCTTGCGCAAAGCTTCATGCCCGCGCAAGACATTGAAATTCTAAAGAATCTGAACAACGCTGGAATGTCCCCATGGTTCAAGGCCAGCGAAATGGGCATACTCGACACCCCCGAGTACGATTTCGATTGGACCCAATTGAAAACATGGCCGTAACAGGGCACCTTGAAAAATGAAGTTAGACAAGTTGAAATAAGTTATCTTCGCGTCAGTTTTTTAAACGTACTACATGTCGAACGCTTCTACGCAAATTGCAACGCTTGAACAAGCACAAGAAATGGGACTTCGTCCCGAAGAATTTGAGCAAATCAAAACCATCTTAGGTCGCACCCCGAATTTCACGGAAATGTGCGTGTACTCTGTGATGTGGAGCGAACACTGCTCTTACAAAAACAGTATCAAATGGTTGAAAACCCTTCCGAAGGACGGACCACACATGTTGGTGAAGGCCGGAGAAGAGAACGCTGGTCTAGTAGATATTGGCGACGGCTTGGGCTGCGCCTTCAAAATAGAATCACATAACCACCCGAGTGCGCTTGAGCCTTATCAAGGTGCTGCTACCGGTGTTGGCGGAATTAATCGCGATATTTTCACCATGGGTGCGCGTCCGATTGCGCAATTGAACTCATTGCGTTTCGGAAAACTAGACAATCCGAAAACCAAATGGTTGTTGGAAGGTGTGGTGAAGGGAATTGGTAACTACGGTAACGCGTTCGGTATTCCGACCGTTGGTGGTGAAGTGTTCTTCGATGAAAGCTATCAAGTGAATCCTTTGGTGAACGCCATGTCTGTGGGCTTGGTTGAAAACGGAAAGATGATTAGCGCGAAAGCGAAAGGTGTTGGGAATCCGGTTTACATTGTTGGTTCTGCCACAGGAAAAGATGGAATTAAAGGAGCGTCGTTCGCTTCGAAAGATATTACCGCAGAGTCTGCGAAGGATTTGCCTTCTGTACAAGTTGGCGATCCGTTTCAAGAAAAATTATTGTTGGAAGCTACCATGGAGTTGTCGGAAACCGACGCTATTGCAGGCATGCAAGACATGGGTGCAGCGGGTATCACCTGCTCTACCTCTGAAATGAGCGCAGGTGGTGGTGTTGGAATGGATATTTATTTAGATAAGGTTCCAACCAGACAAGAAGGCATGCAGCCGTTCGAAATTTTACTTTCTGAATCGCAAGAGCGTATGCTTATCGTAATTAAGAAAGGACACGAAGCGGAAGTAGAAAAGATTTTCGACAAGTGGGATTTGCACGCAAAAGAGATTGGTGTAGTAACCGAAGGGCCTATGGTTCGTTATTACATGAATGGTGAAGTTGTAGGTGAAATTCCTGCGGAAAGCCTTGTGCTTGGCGGTGGTGCTCCGATTTATGAAAGAGAATACAAAGAGCCTGCATACTACGCAGAGAACAAGAAGTTCAACATGAACGACGTGCCTGAACCGAAAGACTATGTCGTAACTGCTAGACAATTGATTGCCTTACCGAACATTGCGAGTAAGCGTTGGGTGTATGAGCAATACGACAGCATGGTGGGCACCGTAAATATGAGTACGAATCGCAAAAGCGACGCGGCTGTTGTGAACATAAAAGGAACGAACAAAGCCATTGTTTTGACCGTGGATTGCAACGCCCGTTACGTGAACAACGATCCGGAAATTGGAACACAAATCGCGGTTGCGGAAGCAGCGCGTAACATTGTGTGTTCAGGCGGTGAGCCTTCGGCTATTACAAACTGTTTGAACTTTGGTAATCCGTATAACCCTGAAGTGTACTGGCAATTCGTAGGCGCTATCAAAGGAATGAGCGCAGCTTGTACGAAATTCCAAACTCCTGTAACAGGCGGAAATGTGAGTTTCTACAACCAGACTGCCAAAGCCGACGGATCTGCTGCTCCGGTCTTCCCTACTCCAACTATCGGTATGTTAGGCGTAATGAAAGACAAGAGCTTGCAAATGACCTTGGATTTCAAATACAAAGGAGATTTAATTTTCCTTTTGGGAACAACTCAGGACGAAATTAATTCGAGCGAATACTTAGCGAATATTGTCGGAACCCTTGGATCTCCTGCGCCTTATTTCAACATGGAAGAAGAATATCAACTTCAACAATGCATAAAAGGACTTATTAAAAATAGCTTCATTAATGCAGCGCACGATGTGAGTGATGGTGGATTGTTCACGACATTGGTTGAAATGTGTTTCCCGAACGACCTTGGATTCGATGTGATTACTGATAGTGAGATTCGTAAAGATGCATTCTTGTTCGGAGAATCGCAGAGCCGTGTCGTTGTCTCAGTTGTGGAAGACGACGAAGATAAATTCCTAGATTACGTTGCTGAAATGAATATACCTTGCTTGCTATTGGGACACGTAACCAAAGGAAGATGTACGGTTGATGAACAAAACTTTGGAATGATTGCAGATTATAAAGAACTTTATGACAATGCAATTGGAAAAGAAATGGCGAACTAATTCTTTGAATTGAAACTATGTCATTTGTAAAATTTTTAAAATCGAAATACGGAAAGAAGCAAATGCTCTTCATTTTGAGCGTGAACTTGTTCTTGTTCCTTGCCGTTGTTTTCTTTTTGAAATTTTACACGCGTCACGACGAAGCCATTCAGATTCCAGATTTAAAAGGAAAAACAGAAGCAGAGGCGCGAGCCATTTTAGAAGATTTGGATTTAGAAATGGTTCTAACCGATAGCCTCTTCGTAGCAACTGCTGTTCCTGGTTCTATTCGCGATCAAAGCCCCAAGGCTGGCAGTATGGTGAAAGACGGTCGGGTCGTATTCATTAGCATCTTCAAGCGCACGCCGCCAATGGTTCCGATCAATGTAAAAGAAGGCGATCACATTCAGATTGCTTCACTACGCCTGACGAATAAAGGAATCAAATTCCAAATTAAATACGCCCCAAACAACAGTATGATTGGTGTTGTAATAAAGGTGGAATACAATGGTCGCGAGTTGAAATATGGAGAACTTTTGGAGCATGGACAGACGGTAGTTTTGACAGTGGGAGAAGGAGCCAAGACAACAGTTCCTGTGCCGAATCTTTTCGGATTGTCTTACTTCGATGCCATTCAATTATTGAACAGTTTGAATTTATCTGGACAAGGCTTCTTCGAGCCTGTTGCATACAGCCCTTCAGACTCGTCAGCTTATCGCGTCTGCAGACAAGACCCTAAATATTCTTCCCAAGCTATACCTATGGCCGCTGGAAGATTTATAGACTTTTGGTTGAGCAAAGATCCTTGCACAATAGATACGTTAATCAATCCGTTTGAGCAGCAACAAGACCTATTTGTACCTTAATGAAAAACCTGCTCTCCATTCTTTTCGCATGTGCTTTCTTGTCGAGTTTTTCGCAAGAAACGGAAACCGTTATTCGTTTCGACGCTCAGCGCAATGCACATTCACAAAAAGAATTTATTTGGAAACAACAAGGAGAAGTGCGCGGCGGTACTGCAAGTTTAACACTTCCCTTTTTCGACGATTTTTCACGATATTCAATTCCTACCTCCGACCCTGCAGTACCGGGTACTTGGCAGCGTTGGGCCGACACCTCAGCTTTTATCAATTCCGGATTTCCTATTGCACCTCCAACCATTGGAGTGGCGACCTTAGATGGACTTCGTGCAGATGGGTATCCGTATAATTTTGCAGATGAATTTTCTTATGGAAGTGCAGACACTTTGACCTCTTTGCCCATTGATCTCTCGGGATTAACAGCAGCAGATCAGGTTTTTCTTTCCTTTTTTTATGAAGGAGGCGGACTCGGGAATTCTCCAGATGCGGGAGACAGTTTAATTGTTGAATTTTATTCGCCTTTCGGCGCAGGACAATGGACGCAGGTTTGGACCAGTCCGGAAGTATTTCAAACAGACGTCTTCGAACAAACTTTTATTGCGGTGAACACACCGGAGTATTTGCTCGATGGATTTCAATTTAGATTTAGAAATTTTGGAACGCTCAGTGGTGCTTTCGATCATTGGCATATCGACTACGTTCAATTGGATGCAGGCGTAGATTCAAGCAACGTCATCTTCGACGAAGTGGCTATGCAATTTCCGCTGCGCACCTTATTGAATGAATACACCGCCATGCCTTTAACGCACTTCGCTGCGAATGCCGCTAATAATATGGCTTCAAGTATTGCTGTGCAGGAAAGGAATTTAGGGAACGACGAAAATATTGTTACCAATTACAGCATTAAAAAGCAAGATGGAACTTCACAAGTGTTTAATGCTGTTGATTTCAACACCGCCTTAAATGCGAATTCATCTTTCACAAGAACGATCGGGTTGAACGGATTCACCTACAACGTGACGCCTGACGACACGTGTTCGTATTTCGATGTGAAGACGTATATTAATCCGACAGATGCTCGTTTGCAAAACGATACAGCCACTCTTCGTCAGTATTTCTATAACTATTACGCCTACGATGATGGCACCGCAGAGCGCGGCTATTCAAACGCTGCGGCAGGTGGAATGATTGCCATGAAGTTTCGTGCGGAAGTTGCAGATTCACTTTTAGGCTTATTCGTTTATTGGTTGCCTACAGGAGTAAATGTAACGGCTGAAACTTTCTTGTTGCGCGCTTGGAGCGACGGTGGGACTGAGCCTGGAACAGAGTTGGGCGAGAATTTCAATTATCATCATCCCGCTTTTTATACTCACGGTGAAAATTATTTCTCTTATTATTCTTACGACACCCCTATTGCTGTTACTGGAAACTTTTACGTGGGTTGGGTTCAAAGCGGAAGCGCTGGACTTCCTGTTGGAAATGACAAAAGTGGAACCATTAACTCAACCAAAGTATTTTACAACAATGGATTTCAGCAACCGTGGCAGCAATCAAGCATCAACGGCGCGCTTATGATTCGTCCGGTATTTAAATCTGGAAAATCTTCGGTTTGGAATTCAGTCAGTGAGATACAAACCATCACTCCTTCCGTTTACCCGAATCCGTTCAGCGAAAGCTTTACCGTTCAAGGATTGAATGAAAATTCAACCTATACGATTTCGGTTATTTCATCGACAGGGCAATTGATTTCATCTTCCATTCAAACACATGTTACACGTGTTGAAATGGAGAACAGCCATTTGTCTAACGGCATTTATTTCATTCAAATCACAAACAATTCAACACAAGAAATCATTCGCTTAAAAGCAATGAAACAATAAGATGGAAGAAAACGAAATTCTAGACGAACAGGAAGAAGGGTTTTTCGAGCATCATCGAATTGTATCAGACAAAGGCCAAAAGCTAATGCGCTTAGACAAGTTCTTGGTAGATCGCCTGGAACGCACTTCGCGGAATCGCATTCAGAATGCTGCCGAGGACGGTTATGTAAAAGCAAATGGTGTAGCTGTTAAAAGCAGTTACAAGGTAAAGCCGAACGATGTCATAACAATAGAAATGCCTTATCCCGTGCGGGATATGGAGCTTATTGCTGAGGACATACCCATTGAAATTGTATACGAAGACGACGCCTTGGTTATTCTGATGAAGCCTAAAAACATGGTTGTTCATCCAGGCTTCGGAAATTTCTCGGGCACCTTGCTTAACGCTATGCTCTTTCATTTTCAAAACTTACCCATGAATCCAGATGCCCGTCCGGGGTTGGTTCACAGATTGGATAAGAACACAACGGGACTTATGGTTATAGCGAAGACCGAAGAGGCGCTTACGCATTTGGGTAAGCAATTTTTTGACAGAACGCTCGACCGACGATATGTTGCGCTCGTTTGGGGCGATGTGAAGGAAGACGGAACGGTGATTGGAAATACAGGACGAAGTTTAAAAGACAGAAAAGTGTTCACTGTATTTCCTGAAGGCGATCATGGGAAGCATGCGGTAACGCATTACAAAGTCTTGAAACGATACGGTTATGTGACATTGGTAGAGTGTAAGTTGGAAACCGGAAGAACGCATCAGATTCGTGTTCACATGAAGCACATTGGGCACACGCTATTCGGAGATTTCGAATACGGTGGCGATCGAGTGTTGAAAGGAACGACCTTCACCAAGTACAAGCAGTTCGTGCAAAACTGTTTAGATTTATTACCAAGACAAGCCCTTCACGCAAGAACGCTTTCCTTCACCCACCCCACTACTGGCGAATGGATGAGCTTCGAAAGTGAACTTCCTGCAGATATGCAGGCCGTGCTAAACAAATGGGAAACCTATTCTGAAAATAGTATGAAGGGATAGTACTTGATTTAAAATCTTCGCTTACCTTCGTGCTTTGAACAATATGACAAAAGTCATGTTTTCAAAATTATGGCTGAATCCACTAGCTCTATTTACAAGTCTCTAAGCGAATTGCTTAGTCTTGAAAAGTATTTTATCCGAAAAGTAATTCTTCTTTCCTCCCTCGCTGGTCTATTCTCATTGGCTATTCCTGTAGGGGTTCAGCTACTGTTAACCTTTGTCACAGCGCAGGAAGTGCGTCCAGGCATGTACGCCATTCTCTTACTTATCTTGTTTTTTGTTTGGCTGAACGGGGTTCTACAGATTCGATTGATGAAGGAAGGAGAAGACGTTGAGCAAAGACTCTTTGCACAGCTTGCTTATACCTACTTGGGTCGCATTTTAAATCAACATCCGCAGTCAAATGACCGAAGT